>CACZXF010000024.1 GCA_902785105.1 uncultured Eubacteriales bacterium
CATACTTGAATCCATGTTATGATGTAGCGCCGTATACCTGACCGGTACGTACGGTGCAACGGGAGGGGCGAGGGCTATGGCCCTCCTTCTACCCTATTGCCCTTTTTCGTCACATTTCCCCCGCCCGCCGCATAGGATTGCCTTGCCCATTTGTTGGAACAGATTCGTAAAAGAATCGACACATATAAAAACTCCCATATTATTGAAAGTTTTTTGGATATATGATAGAATAAAAATGGTAAAGTGTATAAAGCCAGAACTGTATCCATATGGATATTTCCGAATAAAAAGCGGGGAATTGTTATGAAAAATAATCAAAAATTAAAAAATGAAATCGAAAAGCGGGGCATGCCGGGGGTAACCCTCGGGAGGGCCTATTGGGGCCGCGTCCTGAGCATGGTATTGATACTGACCATGCTGTTCAATTCCCTTGCCATCGACGGAGAGGCCGTGACAAGGCTTCGTTCCGTGCGCGCCGAGGGCTATCTGGAGCCCCACGTCGGGGAGCAGGAGCTCTCGCTGGGCGACGACGCCGAGGAGCCGGAATACAGCTACACCTATCCCTGGGATGGCAATGAGACCCGCCTCAGTGACATCCTCTATGCCCTCCAGCTGCCCATCTATGTCCAGAACATCACCCCGGACATGATCGGCGTCGGCGGCGCGGGTGAAGATGCCTTTGTCGACCCCGCCAACCCCGTCGATCCTGTGGCGGTCGCGGCCACCGATGACGGCGACTATGCCGTCATCCCCCAGCGCGATTTCGAGGCTGCCAGCATCATCATCGATACCTATGATGGCCTCTATAACATCCGCCTCGAAACCCTCCCCGAGATCCTCGCCGCCGGCGGCAGCTATACCCCGGCGTATACCACTATCGACGACCCCGCTCAGTACGAACAGGAAGCTCCCGTTGAGGAGCAGAACTACGACCTCTCCGATGAGCCCCAGACCACCACCCACACCGACCTACAGGCCCCCGTGGAGGAACAAGAGATCACCCTCTCCGACGCCCCCCTCACCCTCAAAAGCGCCCCCGTCACCCGCCTCATGGGCGCGGCGGACGATAACGACGATGGAACCAATGACTCCCCGAACGACGACACCGATAACGACAATACCCAGAACGACAACACGGATAACGACAACACTCAGAACTACAACGCCAAGAATGACAATACCCAGAACGACGGCAGTACGACTGATGGGGAAACCGACGATTCCCCGGTCAGGGCCAATGTGCTGACCTATAACGGCACGGATCAGGCGCTGATTACGAAAAACGACGCCTACAATGGCGATCTGGAATACAGCATAAACGACCAGGACTATGCGGCGGAGATTCCGCAGGGAAGACTGGTCGGGAATTACATGGTCTATTATCGCCCGGTGGGTGTTGCCGATGCCGTGTCGCAGTATGTCGATGTGACCATCGCGCCGAAGGCGGTGACGGTGACGGCGAAAGACCAGACGAAGACCTATGGCGAAGCAGACCCGGAGCTGACGGCGACGGTGGAAGGCCTCATTGGTGAGGACACCATTACATACTCCGTGAGCCGCGCGGAAGGGTCGAACGCGGGTGAATATGCCATCACCCCGTCGGGCGATGCGGCGCAGGGCAACTATGCCGTGAGCTTTGTGCCCGGTAAGCTGACGATCACCCGGGCTGCTGTGACGGTGACGGCGGATGACAAGACCAAGGTCTACGGCGAGCATCACCCCGATGGGCGATGCGGTGCAGGGCAACTACACCGTGACCTATGAGCCTGGCACGCTGACGATTACGAAGGGCACTGCCGTGGTCACTGCGCCGAAGGCCCTGGAGCTGACCTATAACGGCCGGGAACAGGAGTTGGTCGAGGCGGGCGAGACCACCCTCGGCACGCTGGTTTACAGCCTGACCAAAGAGGGCGAATATTCCGAGAATATTCCGGTCGGTACGAATGTGGATAGTTATACTGTCTGGTATAAGGTGGAGGATGGTGATAACTATGATGGCGTCGAACCGCGGAGCGTCATAGTGAATATCCAACCCTGCCCCGTGACGGTGACTGCGGACTACAAGACGAAGGTCTATGATAACGATGCCAGCACCGACCCTGAGCTGACGTGTACCGTGAAAGGCATCGTTGAAGGCGAAGCGCTCACTGGCTGCACGCCGAGACGCGTGGAAGGCCAGAACGTGGGCAATTATGTCATCACCGTGGAGATAAACGGTGAGAATCCGAACTACACGGTGACCGTGGAGAATGGCACGTTTGCAATCACGCCGAAGGACATTAAGGTGACTGCGGACGACAAGACGAAGGTCTATGACAACAACGCGGAAACCGACCCGGAGCTGACGGCGACGGTGACCGGCGCAGTAGAAGGCGAGGGGATCAGCTATACATTGAGCCCGGGACAGGACGTGGGCGAGTACGCGATCACGGTGACGGCGGGAGAGAACCCGAACTACACGGTGACCGTAGAATCCGGCATCTTCAAGATCACGCCGAAGGCCGTGACGGTTAAAGCAGAGGACAAGACGAAGGGCTACGACAACGACGATACCACCGATCCGGAGCTGACGGCGACGGTGACCGGCGCAGTAGAAGGCGAGGAGATCAGCTATACAGTGAGCCGCGAGACGGGACAGAACGTGGGCGAGTACGCGATCACGGTGACGGCGGGAGAGAATCCGAACTACACGGTGACCGTGGAGAATGGCACGTTTGCAATCACGCCGAAAGACATTAAGGTGACTGCGGACGACCAGACGAAGGTCTATGACAACAACGCGGAAACCGACCCGGAGCTGACGGCGACGGTGACCGGCGCAGTAGAAGGCGAGGGGATCAGCTATACATTGAGCCCGAGTACGCGATCACGGTGACGGCGGGAGAGAATCCGAACTACACGGTGACCGTGGAACCCGGCACCTTTAAGATCACGCCGAAGGCCGTGACGGTTAAGGCAGACGACAAGTCGAAGGACTACGATAACGACGAAACCACCGACCCGGAGCTGACGGCGACGGTGACCGGCGCAGTAGAAGGCGAGGAGATCAGCTATACATTGAGTCGCGAGGCGGGACAGGACGTGGGCGAGTACGCGATCACGGTGACGGCGGGAGAAAACCCGAACTACACGGTGACCGTGGAGAACGGCACGTTTACCATCGCCCCGAAGGCGGTGACGGTGACGGCGATTGATGTGAGCAAGACTTACGGTGATCCGGACCCGGAGCTGACGGCGACGGTGGAAGGGCTTGTGGGTACGGATGAGATCGAGTACAGCCTGAGCCGTGCCGAGGGTGACAAGCTGGGCAGCTATGACATTACCCCTGCTGGCGAAGCGGAACAGGGAAACTATATCATTACTTATATAAATGGCACGCTGACGGTGACCTGGCCCGAGGGGGACTTGGTGACGAAGGAGCTCACGGGGTTCAACGGGGACCTGGCGAGCTATAAGATCACTGTGAAGGGCGAGCCGCTGAACGAGGGCGAACCGCTGACGCTGGTGGACACCTTCAGCGGGAATCAGGCCATCAACTATGCCAGCGTGGAGGTCGCGGGCACGGGGGATTTCAGTTACGATTTCAGCGGCAATACGGGCACCTATGTGATTCCCGATGGCGTTGAGGTCATCATCACCTATACCACCCGCGTGAAGGGCAGTGTCGGAGAGACGGTGGACTTTGACAACACCGCCGTGCTGGGTGTCACGGAGAACGGGAGCTTTACCGCGGGCGATTCGGCGACGGTGGAGGCCTCCAAAACGCTCTCTCCCACCGGCTCCGACATCCACGGGCAGGACGGCGTTTACACCATCGATTTGTTCGCCTACGCCCAGGGACACATGGAGCGGGGCCTGGAGGGCGCCAAATTCCGCCTGCTGGATTCCAACATGCGGCCCATGAGCTATAAGGCCGGGGAGTCCGCCGGACAGATCATCACCTTTGAGACGGGCGCGGACGGCTATGTCACCATCGCGCTGAACGAGGCCGACCACGGGCTGGCGATCCGGAAGAACACCGTCTATTACCTCGAGATGGTCACCGCGCCTTATGAGGAGATCGACGGCGGGCAGAATATCTACTACCAGAAGGACAACACCTTCTACAGCTTCATGATCACGGATACCCCGAATTATGAATATGGCGGGGTCTACAGCTATGTCAACGGGGACGTGCTGAAGGTGCGCTGCTATCCGGTGAGCCGGGGCGTCAACATCACCAAGCGCTTCAGCGGCAACTATCAACTGACCGACGAACAGAAGAAGGCCATCGTGTTCATCCTCCAGAAGGAGGCGCTGGACACCGCGACCGGCTGGGTGGACGTGGAGAGCCACACCTATGCCGACTTTACCTATGGCTCCATGAACTTCAGCACCGGTCGCGAGGGCGGCACGGAGCTGGAGGACAACGCCACCTACCGCGTGATCGAGAAAAACGCACTGCCGGAGGCGCTGGAAGGGCAGGTTTCGGTGAATACCACCTATACCGTGGCCTATCAGAAGGGCGGCGAACCGGTGGAGGACGTCACCAATGAATTCTTCGTGGACCCGGATGACAAGCTGGCATACAGCTATGATCTCACCTTCACCAACCAGTATGTGGACAACCGGCTGACCCTCATCAAGATCGACGCCGATACCGGCGACGCGCTGCCGGGGGCAGTGTTCGCGGTCTACGCGGCGGCGGACGACGCGGAACCCATAAAAACCTATACCACCGGCGACGACGGCACGGCTGCCATTCGCCGGGGCGACGAGGGGGCGGAGTATGCCGCCGATACCCTCTATTACGTCGTGGAGACCCAGGCCCCGGAGGGCTGGCTCCTGCCCGACGCGCCGGAGAAGGTCTACTTCTACTTCTCCGAAAACGGCAGCGCGGCCCCGGCGGGCCCGGCGGCGGTGGATCTGTCCACCTCCTTTGACACGGTGACCCTGACCAACCGCAGCGATAAGGTCAGCGTGCCCGTGACGGTGGTCTGGGGCGTCAATGGCGACGAGGCCTGGCCGGAGGGCGTGGACCACCTGGTCATCGGGCTGTATAAGTCCGTGGACGGCGGGGAGCCCGTGGCGGTGCTGAACGATCAGGACGAGCCGAGAACGGTCACACTGAATAAGACGAAGTATTACGACACCAGCTTTAAGAACCTCCCCGCCCGGGAGGACGGCAAGCCCGTGGTCTACTCCGTCGTGGAGGAACACATCTACGATGGCGGCGGCGCGGACATCACCACGCAATACGCCAGGAGCAGCAGCGTCAGCGGCACCGGCTGGTATGTGGTCAACAACCAGGCGGCGACGAGCGTCACCGTCCGGAAGGAATGGTATGAAATCGAGGGCGACACGCCCATCGAGGACGCCGACGACAAGGCCGCCGTCACCTTCGACCTCTATCGCACCACGGCCGCGAGCGAAGCGACGGCCTTCACCCGCGCCGAGCTTCAGACGCTGCTGGGCGGCGCGACGCCTGTGCGCACGGGGCTGACCCTCGCCGCGCCGGACTGGTCCCTCACGGTGGACTCCCTGGAGATCGGGGATAAGCAGGGCAATCCCTACCATTATTATGTCCTGGAGCACACTCCGGACAATCAGGAGGACACCTATGCCGTTGAGGCGGATACGCTGACCATCAAAAACCGGCAGACGCCCGTCACCGTCGTCATCACGGCGGCGGACGCCGAAAAGACCTACGGCGATGACGACCCGACTTGGACCTTCACGGCGGAGGTCAAGCAGGAAGGCGCGTCTGTTGAGATCGGCGCTCCCGACACGTCGGACAACTGGCACGCCACGGTGACGGCTCCCAGCGGCGCGACCACCGATATCGCCTTCACCGTCGCCCGCGAAACCGGCGAGGACGTGGGCGGCTATGCCATCACCCCCTCCGGCGACGCGATCCAGAGCGACTACAGGGTGCTGTTTGGGGCGGGCACGCTGACCATCGACCGGGCGAACGTCACGGTCACCGCCGGGGCGGAAAAGACCTACGGCGAGGCAGACCCCGACCTGGTCACCGTCGAGGGCCTGATCGGCGATGACACCATCGTCTATACCGTCTCCCGCGAGGAGGGCCAGGATGTGGGCGAGTACCCCATCACCCTCACGGGCGATGCGGTGCAGGGCAACTATAACGTGACCTACGTCCTCGCAGACGAAAATGACAAACCCTACGTATTCACCATCCGCAGGGCCACGGCCACAGTGAAGGCGGTGGACGCCGAAAAGCTGTATGGCGAGGACGACCCTGAATTTGAAGTGGAAATCGAGGGCCTCGTCAACGACGACCCGTCCACGGTCATCGGCTACGAGGTGACCCGCGCGGCGGGTGAGGACGTGGGCGATTATACCATCACCCCCGTCGTCGATGCGGTGCAGGGCAATTACAAGGTGAACGTGGCTGCCGGCACGCTGACCATAAAGCCCGCCGGGCTGACCGTGACGGTCCAGAACGCCGACAAGATCTATGGCGACGATGACCCCGAATGGGAGATCGAGATCAGCGGCCTCCAGCGGGGCGAGGAGGGCGGCGAGCTGGTCTCCACGCTGGACGAGGAGACGGGCAGTCGCACTTATACCTACTCCGTCACCGTGGGCGAGGAGACCCGGCAGCTGCTCGCCTTCTTGGTGGACCGCGCCTCCGGCGAGAATGTGGGCAATTATACCCTCACGCCCTCCGGTGAAGCGACGCAGGGCAACTACAGCGTGACCTATTCGACCGGGGGGACGCTGACCATCGAACGCGCGGAGCTGACGGTCATTCCCAACCGCGTGGTGAAGGCCGTGGGCATCACTGAGGACCCGCTGCTCACCGCCGAAATCGAGGGCTGGAAAAACGGCGACGACACCTGCAACGCCGCCTCCGCCGTGGGCGAGGACGGCACAATCACCTGGACCTATACCCGCGGCGATGACGGCGCGGCGCTGCTCACCTTCACCCTCAAGCGCGATCCCGGCGAGGAAGAGGGCGAATACCCGGTGGCGGCCAATGGCGCGCCGAACCAGTCGAACTACGTTATTTCCTACGAGTCCGGCACCTTCGCCATACTGTCCATACTGGATGTGGACGTGACCCAGCCCCTGACGGATTACGCGGACGCCAGCGCAAATCCTTCCTATTCCTATACCGCGACGCTGGATCTGACCGGCACGGGCCTGGCCGAATACAGCAAGAACGGCTTTGAGACCGTGAACGGCGTGCCCACCCTCAGCTTCACCCTCCCGGACGGGGATGGCGGGAAGCTGATGACCCTGAAGATCCCCGGCGGCGCGAAGCTCACCGTCACCCAGAACACCCAGGACAGTGAAAATCCCGATTACACCACCGCCATGCTCATCGACGGCGCGCCCTACGCCGATCCCGACGGCGCGCTGACCTACACCATCGACAGCGTGGACACCTACCACGAGATCGCCTTCGCCCACGATCGCATCAGCCTGCCCGTATCGGCGCGGGCCGCCGTGGGCCAGACCGAGGAAGGCGCGACCATACTGTCCGGCCGCCAGGGGGCCATGGGCATCCCCAACGGCGTGGAGACCATTGACGTGGACTTCGCCGATGAGATGCACAGCAAGATCGGCTACGCGCTGCCCACCGATAAATACTATCTCTACGACCACGCCTCCCTCTACACCACCGCCGGCGCGGCGATCGAGGGCGCGGCGGGCGTCACCGGCATACAGTACAGCCGGGAGACCGGAAAGTGGCAGTACCGCGTCGCCGACGGCGAGTTTGCCGAGGTCCCGGAGAACACCCAGCTGGTGCTGTTCTACCTGCCGAAATTCGTCTGCAAGATCGGCACAGTGAAGTTCTACAGCATCCGCGAGGCCGTGGAGTACGTGGAGGCGCACGACAAGACCGCGAAGATCGAGATGCTCATCGGCGATTACGCCATCCGTTCCGACAGGGACAAGGTGATCATCCCCGAGGACTGCGACATCACCATCACCACGGCGGAAACCGAATACGAGGGCACCGGCACGGCGGTCATCAGCCGCAGCCTCAACCTCACCGGCGGCCACCTGTTTGACAACAAGGGCACGCTGAAATTCGACAACATCATACTGGACGGCAAGAACGTCTCCGCGAAGGACGCCATGGTGCTCAACGAGGCGGAGCTGACCGTCGATACGGCGGCCACTCTGCGCAACGCCAGCGGCGTCAACGGCGGCGCGATCTACGCGAAGACGGGCAACCTGACCGTGAACGGCACGTTGTCCAATAACGCGGCCACCTATGGCGGCGCGGTGTACGTCAACGGCGGCGAGGTCGGGCTGGGCGGCAGTCTGTCCGGCAACACCGCCACCACTGGCGGCGCGGTATACGTCAACGACGGCACTGTGAACGTCACTGCCACCGCCACAGGCAACAAGGCCACCAGCGGCGGCGCGATCTACATCCACAAGGGCGAGGTCGGCCTGGCCGGCACGCTCATCGAAAACGAGGCTGCCAGCGGCGGCGCGGTCTATCAGGCCGGCGGCACGCTGACGGCTGGCGGCAGCATATCCCAAAACACCGCCACGGGCAACGGCGGCGCGATCTACCAGGCGGGCGGCACGCTGGACACTGTGGGCACACTCTCCGGCAACAAGGCGGCCAACGGCGGCGGCATCTACCGCGTGGGCGGCACCCTGACCGTGGGCGGCACCATTGAGAATAACACCGCCGTGACCAACGGCGGCGGCATCCATACCGTCGGCGGCACGCTGGATGTCAGCGCGACCCTCACCGGCAACGGCGCGGCCAACGGCGGCGCGATCTACATCAGCGGCGCGACGCTGAACCTCAACGGCGGCAGCATCTCCAGCAATACGGCCTCCGCCAACGGCGGCGCGGTCTGCGCGCTGAACACCGCCACCGTCATCGGCGGCGCGACACTCGACAACAATACGGCGACGGCCAACGGCGGCGCGTTCTACATGGAGGGCGGCAGCGTGACCCTCCAGGGCACGGGCAAGCTGAACGACAATAGCGCGGCCAACGGCGGCGGCATCTACGCCACCAGCGGCGCGATCAGCGTCACCGGCGGCGAGATCAAAAACAACGAGGCCGAAACCAGCGGCGGCGCGGTCTATGCCGCCAGCGCCACGGTGACGGTCGGGGGCGGCACGATCTCCGGGAACAAAGCCACCCAGGGCAACGGCGGCGCGATCTACGACAACAGCGGCGCGGTGACCATCAGCGCCGGTACGCTGTCCGGCAACAGCGCGGCCAACGGCAAGGGCGGCGCGGTCTACGCGGAAACCGGCACGGTGGGCTTTACCGGCGGCACCATCACCACCAACAGCGCGGTCAACGGCGCGGCGATATTCGCCGGGTCGGGCATTGCCAATGTCTCCGCCTCCATCACCAGCAACACCGCCACTGGCGGCGGCGCGATCGGCGTCGGCAGCGCCTCTGCGCGGCTGTTCTTCAATGGCAACGCCCATGTCTATGACAACAAGTTTAACGGCGGGCAGAGAAACGTCTACCTCGACGTGGACTCCGAGCTGGTCATCAATGCCGTCAAGCTGAATTCCGGCAAGAAGATCGGCGTCTATGTCCCCGGCGATGTGGACGGCGACCAGGTGATCGCCCATGGCGATGTCACCGGCTATTTCGGCGCTTATACCAATACGGATAACCTTGGCTCGTTCAAAAATGACCGTTTCAGTGAACTGAGCGCCGCCTATGAGAACAACCGGCTATACTGGATCAATAATCTGAAATACGATATCTACTATCTGGCGAGCTACTCCGCCCAGTTCCCGCCGACGACAAACTACGCCGCGGAACCGAGCAAAAAAGTGTGCTCGGCCAAGAGCTACGCGCCGAGAACGCGGGAAAGCAACATCTATGACCTCGTGATGGCCATGAAGCTGTACGAGACCCATAATACAGATTTTACCAACAATGTGGGGGCCAACTATGCTTCCATGGCGGTCTATGCCTATACCTTCTCGGACAAGGCCATGAGCAACACCTTCGCCAACTATCTGCAAACCGTCCGCTGGGACAGCACGGCGCGGAAGTGGAAGTATTACAAGCAGGACGGCACCGAGGCCCCCGCCAACACCTCAAAGCTGGTGATCTTCTATTCCGCCCCGGCCTATCTCACCATCGTCAACAACAACGCGAGCGGGCTGGCACTGAACATATCCGAGCTGACCGTGCTTAAAAAGGATGTCATGAACAACGGCCTCTACGGCTTCGTGACGGCGAAAAACGGCGCGACGGCACAGACCCTCATGCCCATCCAGCCCGCCGATCTCCAGCTCGATGCCGGCGAATCCATCAAGCTGATGTTCCCCGGCGCGCAGGGCCAGAGCTTCGTATTGAAGGGCGAATTTACAGGCGAGGGCGCGTCTGGAAGCACCGGCATCGAATACACCTTCAACGGCGGCGCGAAGACGCCCCTGTCCGGCACGACGGTGGACTTCACCAGCTTCAAGTTCAACACCAGCGATGACGCGGCGGAGCTGATCTTCGGCGACGATCTGCCCATCTGCAAGATCGGCGATGTGCCCTTCTCCACCCTCACAGCGGCCATGGACTACGCCAAGATCCAGAAGACCGCCACTGGCAACAACAAATATACCATCGAGATGCTGGTGGACTACCTGGTGCCCAAGGACGACGTGCTGGACATCCCGGCGGGTTATGACATCACCTTCACCACCGCCGACCGCAACGCGGAGACCCTGCCCTTCACCGGCAGCGGCACACGGGCCATCCTCAGCCGCGATACCGGCAATTCGGGCGCTTCCGTCAAGGCCAAGAGCAGCACGCTGACCGTGGACAACCTGGCCTTTGACGGCCGCTCCCTCACCGCGAGCGGCGCGGGCGGCGCGATCAACACCGCTACCTGCGCCACGGTCACCATCAGGAACTGCCTGTTCAGCGGCTATCGGGCGGATCAGGGCGGTGCGGTCTATGTGGACAACACGGCGGCGGGCAGCAGCCTGACCGTGGAGGACTGCGAATTTTCCAACTGCCAGACCAACGCTTCCGTCGATAAGGCGGGCGGCGGCGGCATCTGGACCACGGCCAGAGAACTGTATGTCCGAAACTGTACCTTCGATTTCTGCGCCTGCCTCAAGGGCAAGGCTCAGGCTGGTTCCATATTCCACAACATCAAGAGCGGCTGGTCCAAGGATTCAAAAACGGTGATTTCGGACTGCAAGTTCAGCAACTCCTATTCGGTCGGCGGCTCCGGCGGCACGATCGAATCAGACGCCCTGGATGTTACGATATCAGATTGCGAGTTCCATGGCAGCTATACCAACAAGGACAAGGGCAACGGCGGAGCGATCAACGCCCTGGCCGGCGACTCGGGAAAACAGGATACCACGGGCTGGATCGGCACATACAACGGTGAATGTTGGCTCACAGTCAAAAATTGCCTGTTCGATGGATGCAGGGCCGCGAGCAACGGCAATGGCGGTGCGATCGTAAGCTCCATGTGGTATGTGACCATCGAGGATTGCAAATTCGTAAACAATCAGTCAAAATATGGCGGCGCGATCAGATTGACCAATAGTAACGCAAAATGGCTGCACATCAATGGCTGCACATTCGAAAACTGCTCCGCCACGGGCGAGGGCGGCGGCGTCAGCGCCGCGGTTCCGGAAATCAAGGTAGAGGCTTCCGAAGGCGGAACGTTCCTGGATGGCACAGAAAACGACGGCTCTACGCACTTCATCGATTGCATCGCAAATCGCGGCGGCGGCATCGACAACGCCAAGGACGACGGCACCGTGACCATGGAGAATGTCAACTTTACCCGCTGCGATGCGCGAACCAGCGGCGGCGGCGCGATATACACCCAGGCCAAAACATTGTCCATCACCGGCGACGCCAACACCTTCACCGACTGCACCGGCTGGGGCCCCGGCGGCGCGGTCTACCAGAACAGGAGCGTTACGGGCAGCAGCGTGACGCTGGAAAACTGCCAGTTCAGCGGCTGTAAGGCTGATAACGGCGGCAACGGCGGCGGCATGTACGCCAGCGCCGTCGATCTGACCATCTCCGGCGACGGGAACGGCTTCAGCGGCTGCACGGCAGCCAAGGCCGGCGGCGGCCTGTATCACGCGACGGCGGGCACCGATTCCATCGAGAACTGCGCCTTTGAAAACTGCACGGCCAGCGCCGAAACAGGCGGCGGTCTGTATACCGTTGCCCAGAGCCTGACCATCACGGGCGAAAACAGCAGATTCATCGGCTGCACGGCCCAGACGGACGGCGGCGGCATCTATCATAACCGGAACGCGGAGGGCTCGTCCTTTACCTTCAGGGACGGCGTCTTTGACAAATGCACGGCCAACGGCAAAAACGGCGGCGCGATCTATACGCCCGCCAAATCGGTGACCCTCGCGGACTGCGAAATCAAGAACAGCACCGCAAAATCCCAGGGCGGCGGCGTCTACATCAGTCCTAACACCGCCAGCTTCGAGGGCTGCACCATCACCGATAACTCTGTCACCAACAGCGACAGCAAGGGCGGCGGCGTCTATGTCGCCGGGGGCACCACCACCTATAAGAACAGCACCGTCAGCGGCTGCCAGGCGGGCAACGGCGGCGGCTGGTACCAGAACAACGGCAACCTGTACATCCTCGGCGGCTCCATCAGCGGCAGCGCTACCAACGGCGGCGGCCTGTACATGAATGAAAGCAACACCAAGGTGTACCACTATGGCGGCATGATCAGCGGCACCGCCGCGGGCAACGGCGGCGGCGTCTACAAGAACGACGGCACCTATACCCTCGGCAATGGAACCTATGAGGAGGTCGCCTATACCGGGGCCCGCGTCGGCGAATTGACCGAGGGGGCTTATTCCGCCACGGCCAAAAACGGCGGCGGCATCTATCAGAATGGCGGTACCGTCAACCTGAACGCCGGTGCGGAAGTCGTCGGCGAGGCCAGCGGCAGCGGCGGCGGCATCTGGAACAAGAGCACCGTCAACCACAACGGCGGCTATGTGAACGGCACGGCGGCCAACGGCGGCGGCGTCTACCAGTCCGACACCTCGAACGGCAAATACAACTTCAACGGTGGCACGATCACCGGCACGGCCACGGCCAACGGCGGCGCGTTCTATCAGGCCGGCAATACCTTTGACATCAATAGCGGAGCCGTGCTGGGCGAGCGGACGGCGGGCGAAAACACCATCGCCAGCACAGCCGACGGCAATGGCGGCGCGCTGTACGTCGCGGCGGGTACCGCCACGCTGAAAACGGGCGGCTCCATCCTCGGCGCAGGCGCGGCCAACGGCGGCGGCGCGTATGTGGCGGGCGGCACCTTTACCTTCCAGGGCGGCAGCATGGTTCGCAACACTGCCGCGGAAAACGGCGGCGGCGTGTATGTGGCGGATGGCAAGTTCGAAATGAAAGACGGCGGCGCAGTCATCGGCGGCTCCGAGGCAAACGCCAATACCGCCAACATCGGCGCGGGCATCTTCGTGGCCGACGGCAAGAAGGCGACCTTTGATGATGGAACGGCCAAGACCCTGGAGATCAGCTATAACCATGCCCGTACCGAGGGCGGCGGCATCGCCGTGGGCGGGCCCGGCGCTGTGTTGAGCTTCGCCAATGCGGTGACGGTCCGCCACAACACCATGGGCGCGGATAATACCGAGTGCAACGTCTATCTGGATCAGGACTGCAACACGGTCATCCAGAATGGCGCGCTGAACGAGGCTGCCTACATCGGCGTCTATGCCTCCGACGCCCAGGACGAGGGCCACGGCCAGTCCGGCAAGCCCTTCGGCACCTATTCCAATGATTCGCACCTGAACGTCTACCGCAACGACCGCAGGCCCTACTATTACGGCGTAAAGGGCAGCAACAATCTGGTCATATGGCCGAATTTCGTCTGCAAGATCACCGACGGCGAGGGCGGCCTCCTGTACAAGGACGCCAACGGCACACCGGCAGTCTATGTGGAGCTGGAAAACATAGCCAACAGCAAAGATAACACCGCCGGGGCGTTCTGTGAGCTGAACAAGACTACGCCTTCACTGTATAAAAAGGGCGAGGACGGCGCGTACACCCTGTACACCGAAAACGAATATCAGGTTCAGATGCTGGCACCGAATTATGAAATGGGCAGTACCCGGCAGATCAAGCTGAACGAAAACGTCTCGTCGAAGCGGAAGATCACGCTGACCACGGCCTCCGCGACTCCGGATGAATGCGGCTTCTTCTATACCGGCGATCCCAGATTCAATGCGACCATCAAGCGCACCGTCGATACCTACAGCCTGATCTACGTCGAAAAGCTCTGGGAGCTCACCCTGCGCAGCATCACCCTTGACGGCGACAATCATAAGGCGACGGAGAACGGCGGCCTGCTGCGCCTGGTGGGCAGCGGCTCCGCCATACTCGATGAGGGCGCGATCCTCCAGAACATCGGCACCTCCGGCAAGGATGGCGGCGCGGTGTACATTACTGATGACGCGAGCGCCTTCACCATGAAGAACGGCAGCAGGATCACCGGCTGCGGCACCGGCACCGCCAATGGTGGCGCGGTGTGCCTCAATAAAGGCACTTTCACCATGAACGGCGGCGCCATCACCGGCTGCTCGGCGGCCAACGGCGGCGGCGTCTACATGAACAACAGCGCGAAGTTCGACATGAACGGCGGTGAGATCACAGGAAACAATGCTACCAGTACCGGCGGTGGTATCGCCCATAACAAAGACAAAGTCCCGGAGATAACCTTCTCCGGCCTGTGCACCGTGACGGGTAACACCCTCAACAGCTCGACGCGTTGCAACGTCCAACTTGCCCGAGCCACCTATGACATCATCAAAGCCAATGGCCTGGACAGCCGTTCCGAGATTGGCATTTATACCGATGGGCAGGAAACCGCGACGGGTTCTATCTACTACAATCACGGCATGCCCGGGAAACCCTTCGGTACTTGGTTGATTCAGGACGACAAACTCTTCGTCTTCGTCAACGATCGCAATACCAATCTGCGCGGATTCCAGAGTGCCAACGAAACTGATACAAGGATATTCTGGGAATATCATCCGCTGCTCACTGTGACCAAAAACGTCAGCAGCGACTTGACATATGACCAGAAAACGGCAGAATTTACATTCCAGGTACAACTGCCTGCCGATCGGTTTACAAAAAATAGCACCAAGTATGGTGATATGACCTTTAACAATAACGGTCTGGCTATAGTTAAACTTAAGGCCGGAGGCTCCGCAACCGCAGTCCTTCCGGATACCTTTCACATGGTTGCCTATGAGGTGACCGAGGTTCTGTCTGATTCTCAGAAAGTGGACTATACGGCGACGGCGAAGCAGAATGGAACGGATTGTTCCTTTACGGAGGAAAAGCCGCTGACTGTCTCTGGTACTCTGGGCGAAAACATCGGTACCGACAACTCTACCAGTCTTTCCGAGGTGGTATTTACCAACACCCGCGAGACGGGTGATCTCACCATCAAAAAGGTGGTTCTCCCCGTCAAGCAGTCGGATCTGGAGGGCAGCTATGCCTTTACGCTGACATTGCCCGACGATCCCATCACCAAGACCTACGCCGTCACCTATGCGGACGCGGCAAACCATGAGACATCCGGCACGCTGAGCTTTGAGTCGGGTGTGGCTGATTTTACCCTTTCGCACGATCAGTCCATCACCATCCACGGCCTGCCCACCGACCTGGCCTATCAGGTGGAGGAGAACCTCACGGAGCGGCAGCAGTCCAGTATTCGCACTCAGGTGCAGGTGGACGACGTGGATGTGGTCTCCGCCGCGGGAACGATGGGCAAGACCTCGAATGTGGTCTTTACGAACCGCTTCCTGGATATCGTCTGCAAGATCACCAACCGCAGCCGCGAGCTGCTCTACATCCGCGAGGCCAACGGCACCCTCTCGGAGGCCATATTCAGCCATCTCGAGGACGCCTTCGACCAGATCAATTCCGGCAACCTCAGAACCGCCGGCAACGGCACCGTCTCCGGCACGCTGCGCATCGAAATGGTGGTGCCGGAATACGCCATGGAGCGGACGGCCACGCTGAACAGCGGCAAGACCGTGATACTCTCCACCGCCCTGACGACCGACACCGACGCCTTCCCCTACAACAAGGGCGTGGACGACGGCAATGGCAATGTCTCCCTTGTCACCCGCGAATTTGACCAGGGCAGCATGCTCACGGTCAATGGCACGCTGACCGTGGATAAGATCACCCTGGACGGCGCGTCCAAAGCGGAGACGCCCATCACGGCTGAGGCGGACGGCGGCATCATCAATGTGGCAAGCGGCGTGAGGCTCACCCTCAACAGCGCCGCGAAGCTGCAAAATTCCTCGGTCACCGGCAATGGCGGCGCGATCCGCCTGGCCCCCGGCGCGTCCCTGACCATGGGCGGCGCCATCGAGAACTGCTCCGCCGTGTCGGGCGGCGGCGTGTATGCCGAAGCGGGCTTTAAGAACATCACCACCACCGGCAGCATCGCGGGCTGTGCGGCCACCGACGGCAATGGCGGCGCGATCTTCGCCGCCTCCGGCGCCGGGGCCAGCGTGAACCTCAACGCGGGTACCCGCCTGACCGGCAACCGCGCCAGCGCCGATGGCGGCGCGGTCTGGTCCGGGGCCAATGTGGTCCTCAGGGGCGCGGTCGGCGGCGCAGAAACCGGTGAAGGCAACACCGCGGGCGGCAACGGCGGCGGCATCTGCCTGGGTGAAAACGCCACCTTCAACATGTATACCGGCAGCCTCATCGCCGGCAACACGGCGGTCAATGGCGGCGGCCTGTACGCGCAGCACACCACCCGCGTTGAAAACGGCACACTCAGCGGCAATACAGCCACCGGACAGGGCGGCGCGATCTACGCGGCGGAAGGCGCTGTGGTGACCCTCGCAAAGCTCTCCACCCTCGCGGACAACAGTGCCGAACAGGGCGGCGCGGTGTACAACGCGGGCAGTCTCACGTTGAACGACGCCAGCATAACCGGCAACACCGCCACCCAGGGCGGCGCGGTGTACGACGCCGGCAGTTTCACCCAGAGCGGCGGCAGCATGACCGGCAACACCGCCACGGAAAAGGGCGGCGCGGTCTACGTCGCCGAGGGCAAGCGGTTCACCATGACCGGCGGCAGCGTCAACGGCGGCAACCAGTCCCCCGAGGGCGCGATCTCCACCGGCAGCGGCGCGGTGCTGGCCTTCTCCGGCAACAGCGTCGTCACCGGCAACACCGGCAGCGACGGCGCGACCCCCATGAACGTCTACCTCGGCTATGACAGCAACGCCATCATCACTACCGGCGGCCTGGGCAGCGGCGCGAACATCGGCGTCTATGTGGCTGACGGCGAGCCGGAGGACCCGCAGACTGAGGATGCCGTGGACAATCCCATCTATGTCGACCACGGCATCGCCACCAAGAACTTCGCCACCTATACCGGCACCAGCATCGGCAGCGCACGCCTGGCCCAATTCGTCAACGACCGGGACAATACGCTCCACGGCATGAGCGGCGGCGGGGATCTCATCGCCTGGTCCGGCAAGGGCATCCAATTGAAGGTGCAGAAGGCCGGCACGACCACCACTGTCAGCGGCGTCGCCTTCAGGCTGACCAACAGCGCGGGCACCCAGGTCTGGTCCGGCACCAGCAATGCCAGCGGCATCGTGGAGATCCCCTGGGGCGGCGACGAAAAGCAGAACGGCAGGGAGGTCCACTTCGTCTGGAAGAGCGGCTATACCCTCTATGAGACCGCCGCCAGCGGCGACACCGTCCGCCCGGCGGGCCAGTGGACCCTGACCATCGGTCGGGACAATGCGGTGATCTGGACGACCGTTCCCTCCGAGACGCCCAACGTCAACCGCACCATCGCCATCGGCACCGGAAATGCCCGGTATCTCGGCGATACCTTCGACCTCTACAACGATGTGAAGCCCAAAGTGACCTACATCTCCCAGGGCGCGACCCTGCGGACGGACACCGTCGGCTTTACCACTACCGATGTCTACAGGAACTATACCGTTGACATCCCGAACCCCACGGCGAACAGTCGCGTCTTCCGCTGCTGGGCCACCAAGCCCGAAAGGCCGGAGAATGGAGAAGGCTATTACGAATACAGTCGGAACGATGTGATCCACTTCTATCGCGGCGGCGATTCCGACACTGACGCCCAGGGCATCTCGAAGGGCGATATGACCCTCTACGCCCAGTGGGAAGAGGTGGTCTGCAAGATCACGGACCGCGACGGCAAGCTGCTGTACGTGGGCGGCGCGCCCGCCGTCTACGGCACCCTCGAGGCCGGCTTTGAGGCTTACAACACCGTGCCCGTGTTCTACTATCAGAACGGCAGCAGGGCCACCGCCCGAAGGATCGAGATGCTGGTGGGCGAATACACGCTGAACAACCCGGTCACGCTGAATCGCGGCAAGACCGCCATGCTCACCACCGCGCCTTCGACGGATAAGGACGGCTACCCCTATATCGGTGAAAACGGTCCCATCAGCGTCATCACCCGCGGCGCGGAATGCGCGGACAAAAGCCTGATCACCGACATCGGCGCTCTGACGCTGATGAACATCACCCTGGACGGCGGCAGCAGGGAAGTCACCTGCGACGGCGGCCTGGTGAACGTCGCCCAAAACGCGGCGACCCTCACCGTCACCACCGGCGCGACCCTCCGCAATGCCGTCACCACCCGCAGCGGCGGCGCGGTCTACGTGGTGGGCAACGCCTCCATGAGCATGACCGGCGGCAGCATCACCGGCAATACCGGCGATAACGGCGCGGTCTGCCTGGCAGAAAATGCGGCCATGACCATGAGCGGCGGCAGCATCACCGGCAATACCGGCGACCACGGCGCGGTCTACGTGGCAGACAAAGCCCGCATGACCATGAGCGGCGGCAGCATTACCGGCAATACCGGCGACCACGGCGCGATCAGCGTCGGCGGCGACGGGGCCCGCCTCACCTTCTCCGGAAACGCACAGGTGAAGGACAACACCAGGGCGGACAAGACGACCGCCTGCAACGTCTATCTGGATCAGGACACCAACGCCGTCATCAATTCCCCCGGCCTGGGCGCGAACGCCTGGATCGGCGTGTATGTGCCCACCCTGAATAAGGACGATCAGACGCCCTATTCCACCCGCGGCGACAACCTCTGCGATTTCGGCACCTACACCGGCGTGGTGAACCTGGACCACTTCCACAACGACATCAACGCCCTCACCGGCATAGCGCGCACGGATGACAAGCGCATCGTCTGGCTGAAGCTCGTGCCCACCACCGTGACCAAGGAGCTGGTGGACCTCTACGGCGCAACCAACCGCGCCTTCACCATGAGCGCCGCCTTCGCCGGAAAGGACCAGAGCTATACCTACCAGTGGTCCAACGGCACCCAGAGCATCACCCTCAAAGAGGGCGATTCCCAGTCCAAAACCATTCAGAATGCCAGCGCCGCAACGGATAGCAATGGCAGGGCCACCCTCGGTAGCGTCGTGTTCAACCTCCCCGTCGGCCTCCCCCTCACCCTCGCGGAGACCGCCGCCGACCTGGACTACTACACCACCGCCATCACCGGGGATTCCAGCCTCACCAAGGAGTTGAATATATCCGGCACCACTGCGACGTTTACAATCAAAGAGGACAGCACCAATGCTTCTGTCACAGTGACCAACACCCGCAAGACGGGCCAACTGAAGATTACGAAAGCTGTGACCAGCGTCCTTGAAAAGGACAAAGCAGCGGAGTTTACCTTTACGGTGAAATTGACCGGTTTGAGCAGTACGCCTAAAGAAAAGACTATTGATGGTGTCAAATTTGTAAATGGAGAAGCGCGGGTTACATTGAAGCTCGATGGAAATCAATACGAATGCTCCAAGGTCATTAAAAACCTGCCCATCGGTGTGACCTATACCGTAACGGAGGATGTTTACAACGACTTTATTACGGATAAACCTGACGGTGAGAGCGGCGTAATCAGTGCGTCAACCCCACAGGTAAAGTTCACCAATACGCGAAAGACGGGCGATTTGAAGGTCAGCAAGACCATGAAGAATGGAACGCCGGCGGATAATGACGTGAGCTTTGTGTTTGAGGTGCGGCTGGAAGGACTTGATGATGGGAAAATCCCATTAACCTACAGGGCGACGATGTTTGATGGAAGCGAGGAAAGCGAAACTGAAACGACGTTCTATGCAGAAGGCAAAGCGTCTTTCCAGATGAAAGCCAACCAAAGCATCACTATCCATGGCTTGCCGAAGGGTGTTAGCTATACTGTTACTGAGGAGGCTGATTCTGACAATAAATATGTGATTGAATCCAATAAGGGATATACGGGTCAAATCAGCGAAAAGCTGAGTGAGGCAGTTTTCGTCAATAAACGCAACTCCTTCACGGTAAAATATGTTACCGATAAGGATAAGGGCACGATAGCTGGCGCGGATGCTGATGGAAACATAACCCGCAAAGTGGATTATCAGAAGGACACTCCGTTTTATCGGGAGGGAAAGGGCCCCGAAGTCACCGCAAAGTCGGGTTATCATTTCAAAGGCTGGGACAAAACAATCGCGCCAAAGGTCACCGCTGATGTAACGTATGTGGCTCAGTATCAGAAAGTGGTGAACATTACCGCGGACAAGGCTACAAAAGTCTACGACGGTACGCCGCTTACGCTGACAGAAGCTGATTATAAGAATGACCTGCCGGTGGGCGATAAGATTCAGGAGAGAACTATCATAATAAGTGGTTCTCAGACGGATGTCGGCACCAGCAATAGCGAGATTGATATCGAGAGAGTAAGGATTCTGAGAAACAATCTCGATGTTACCGATGAGTACTGGATTGTAGCGCCGCCTGTCGAACTGGAAGTGACCGCAAAGCCTGTCACCATTACGGCGGACAGCGATACAAAGGTATATGATGGTACAGCATTGGAGAAGAACAGCTATACCAATACAAAACTCGTTGATGGGCATAAGTTCGATAGCGTGACGGTGACAGGCAGTCAGACGGTGGTCGGAAAGAAAGATAATGTTCCGAGCGCGGCGAAGATCGTGGATGCTGGCGGCAAGGACGTGACGAAGAACTATGCGGTCACCTATGCCAATGGCACGCTGGAAGTAACGCCCAAGGCTGTGACGATCAAGGCGCAAGATGCCAGCAAGACTTATGACGGCAAACCTCTGACCGAGAGTGGATTTACAGCAACTGCGCTGGAGCCGGGGGACAGCCATGCCTTCACGGTCACGATGACCAAAGACAGCACCATTACCGACGTGGGAACACAGCCGAACGTGATTGCTACGGTGGATGGCATAGAGGTAACTACCGAAAAGCCAACCCGCGTGGGCAACTATACAGTAACGACCGGCGACGGCGCGTTGGAGGTGACGCCGAAGGATGTAACTGTTACGACAGAGTCAGCCAGCAAGGAATATGACGGTGAGCCACTGATAAACCCGAATGCCAGGATTGAAGGACTGGTTGAAGGTGAAAGCGCAACCGTGAATGCGACAGGTGAGATCACTGAAATTGGAAGTGTTGATAATACCTATTCCATTACATGGGGAAGCAACACAAAAGACGGCAACTATAATGTCAATGAAGTACTGGGCAAGCTGACCATTACAGTGAATGGGGACTTGGTTACGTTGACCGCGCCTTCTGACAGCAAGATTTATGATGGAACTGCGCTGACTTGTAATGGCAACGGACAGAATAAGGTAACATGGTCTGGCTTGCCGGAGGGCTTCACAGTGAGGGCTACTGCCAGTGGTAGTCAAACTGACGCCGGTCGGAGTGCTAATACGGTCGATGACGGTTATACAATCTATAACAAGAGTGGAAGTGACAAGACCGCGAACTTTACCAATGTCACAAAGGCACCGGGTTGGCTCACGGTTTATCCGAGGGTTACTATAGCGAAGGTTTTGAGTGATCCGCTCATTTCCGATGCGGTCAGTACATTTAGAATGAACGTGAAAATAGGAAATGAAACGAATGGAAAAAACTATGATGTAAAACCCGGAGACAATGGAGTGCAGATTTCCAGCATTGACGACCTGATAGCTGTCGGTTCTGCTGTGACTGTTTCGGAAGTAAAACATGAAATCTATGAGACTGTTTCTAAAGTTATCTTCAAGAATGGAAACAGTGAGGAAACCAAAGCAACGGGTACTGATTCTGTCAGGTTTGAGTTGGAAAACGTCAATGAGGTCAAGATTATCTTTACCAATACACGGAAAACAAAGGGTGTTACTGTAGTAAAGAATTTGAGCAACCCCAATATTTCCGATAGTAAAGGGGATGAGTTTGATTTCAATGCAACCCTAAAGAACGGTAACAATGTGGTCAGCGGAGTGTCCTTGATCGCAGGTAGCACAGAGCAGACTAACAGCGAAGGAACAATTGCGTTCAAAGTCTCGGCCGGAGATGCAAATGGAGTATCGCTTAATGTGCCTGTTGGTGCGTCGCTGACCATTACAGAGAATGCACCGAATTATCGGACGACGATTAAAGGAGATGGTGAAGAATCGATTGAAAGAACAACATATAATATTGAACCCGACAAACCTCGAACTGTGACCTATACGAACTACAGGGATGCTTACTTGAAACTGGAAAACTTTACAAGCAAGGGAACATTGGATTTCCGGGTTGAATTAGAGGCAGACAAATTTGTAGGGGAACAGAATACAATCTATAGGATTGGCGAGGACAGGACAGCTACTAAAATTACAAAGACAAGCGGCTATTTTGCGATTACACTTGAAAGAAATGATTCCGCAAGTCTATGCTTGCCTTATGCGGCTGGGTTTGGCTGTAAGGTCACAATCTACAATGAGGATGGAACCAAGGCTGACGAAATTATGCTGAATCGGAGCGAAAAACCGCTTAGTACTACCTTGCAAGACAGCACAGTCTCCGGTACTCTGACAGCGGGTGCGCTCTACGAGGATGGAAAAGGCTTTGATGAAGAACATCATAATGTTGTTTCCATCATCGATAAACTGGTTTTCAACAAGATTGACGGCAAAGGAGTAGCCTTGGAAGGAGCGGAATTTACACTCTTTGCGGAGGAGGAATGTACAACAGTAGTGGCAAAGGGAGAATCCAAAAAGGCAGAAGAAAGCTCGACAGTTGCGACTGTGGTATTTGACTCTCCTTTGGCAGTTGGAACTCCTTACTTCATGAAGGAAACCAAAAAACCGGTAGGGGACTATCAAGATAATAACGCGCTTTATAGGGTTACCTATGAGGTTGATGAATCGAATCCTGAGAAATCCGGTTTTAAGATTGAAGTAAAGAATGAAGGTGAAGGGGACTTTGTTTCATACAACGGCAATACGATAGTAAATATCTTTACTACGAAGCGCAAGGCCATTTTGCGCAAGGTACTTTCAAGTGGTGGTAAATATGAATCGTTGTCGGGAGCAGTGTTTACACTCTACTATGCGGACGGAAAGACCGAGGTTAAGCTTGATACAGCCGTGAAGGATGCGGAAGGCAATCCGACGAATGTATTTGAGAACTTGAAATCGGAGGCTAATGGTATCATCTGGATTGGCATGTTGCCAATAGGAATCTATTATCTGCATGAAACAGGGGTTCCGGAAGGTGCCAGTGGAGATAAACCGTGGTTTGTTGTCAAAGTAACTGATAAGGGTGTAGAACAGCCTATAAAGTCTTATGCAACACGGCCTACGATTGAAGAACTTAACGAAACACCCTAACACAAAACCCCCAGTCCACAGCGGGCTGGGGGTGATTTATTTGGGGGGATGAAGAACGGCGCGGGCCTTTTGGCCTGCGCCGTGGGGGTTAGAATTGGGAGGGGGGCTCGGTGGCGGTTGTGGTGGTGCCATCGGGGTTATGAATGCCGCGCCAGTAGACGTTGACGCCGGCGGAGTACATATCGTAGCTGACCTGTACGCGGTTGACCTCCTGCTGGGTGTTCCAGTCGTAGGAGACGAGCCAGCCCTCGGAGTGGCAGCTTCCGTGGCCCTCCTTATAGAGGACGGGGGTATCGGTGGTATAATAGACGTACTTGCCGGAGAGGTCATCCTGGTAGCCGATGACGTCGGACTTGCTCTCCTGTTTGATGACGCTTTCGAGGACGTATTTGTATTCGGGTCGCGTGCCGTAGACGGTGACGGTGGCTTTTTCCTTGGTGACGTTGGTGTAGATATAGATGGCGTGGCCGGTATCGTTGCGGAACACGAAATCCTTCTTGCCGTAGTTGACGGCGGCGTCCTGGCTGGGCTCGACATAGGAGACGGTCATGGTGTGGTTATGGCGCTCGATGATGGTCATGCCAGCCTGCACCATGGCGTCATAGAGTGTGGTGGACGCCTGGCAGACGCCGCCGCCGATGCCCATTTCCTCCTTGGAGCCGGCGTATTCGGGGGCCTCCTTGAAGCCCATGGCCTCGGTGCGGGGGCCGACCACCTCGTTGAAGCTGATGGTGTCGCCGGGATAGACGGTGAGCATGTTGAAGTGGTTCAGCGCGGTGCGGACGTTGCTGCGGCTGTCGAAGCCACGGAAGGTGACGTCGGTGGAGAACTTGGCGATCTCGTCCATTTCCATGTCGTCGGAGGCGATGGCGGGCTGGACCTCGTTGACGGGGAGGTTCGTGTCGCCCTTGCCGGTCTCGATGAGGTTCACCAGCGTGGCCTTCAGCGCGTCCTCGTCCAGCGCGAAGCCGTTGACGGAGGGCTGGGTGATGACGGGCTTCAGCTCGGTCAGCGTGACCTCGGCGTCGATGGGGGCGACGTTCACCGCCGCGGCGATCTCGGAGACGAAATCGTCCAGCGCCGTCTCGTCGTAGGTGGGCTCGCTGGTGAACTCGGCGGGCACCTGCTGGAGACCCTTGACGATCTCCCGGCGGGTGGCGCGGTCGCCGACGTGGCCCAGGTTCCAGGCGCGCTCCAGGTTTTCATCCATATCGAGCTGCGCGTTGACCAGCTTCGGGCTGAAATCCCAGCTCTTGTCTTGGAAGGTCAGTGTGTAGCTGGTGTTCAGCCACTGGTCGCGGAGGTCGTGCATCAGCTGGACGCCGTCCTCGTGGGTGTAGCCGGTGAGGCAGACGCCGTTGACGTAGACGTTGTCCACGAAGGTCTCCGTCATGGAGGTCCTTGCGCCGCCGATGAGCTTTACGCCGCCGAAGATCAGCGCGCCCAGCAGCACCGCTCCGATGCCCAGCTTGACCGCCAGTGGGATGCCCGCCCGGCGTTTGGCCGCGGCGGGGCGGCGGTTTGGCGTGGGACTGCGGCGGGCGTCGTTGGGGGTCCGCCTGCGGGGCGGCGCGCCGCTGCCTGAGGGACGCTGACCGCCGGGGCGCTGGCCCTGAGAGGGTCGGCGCGAGGTCTGCGAATAAGTGCCGCTTCGGCGCGGGGCGTATTCCGCGTTCATCCGCCGCGGGGTGCCGTAGCCCGGCGGCGTGCGCGAGGCGTCCATGTAATTCATCTGAGCGCGGCGCGGCGCGGCATAGCGGTCCGGCGGGGAATAGGTCTGCCGGGGACCGTAATAATCATAATAGCGTTCGCTTGTCAAGAAACATCCGCTCCTGATTTCAGATCGGTGGTAATTTGTCGTGGAAACGAAACAACCCTGTAGGGGCGGCGTTTCGCCGCCTGTCCTGCGCGACACATCACGTTTGATCGGGCGGGCGGCGCAACGCCGCCCCTACAAACTAAGCGGGAGACCTCTGGGAAACATCGTGTTATCCTGGATTTTGACAAAGGTTTGAAGCCTCCACCTCATTACAGTCTATATTATAGCATAGATTCGACGATATTTTAAGTGGCAAACTCTATAAAATTTGTAAAATAAATTAAAACTTTTTTCACAAATTCCGTGGGAAAAGACGTTGAAACATTGATAATACGTTAATTACGGCCGATTATGACACGAACGTGCCATGAATAGACACAATTGCGCAATATATTGTCATTTATTATCGGCGATTGCGGCAACAATTTGACCGGGAGGTGAGGATTCCATAGAGGTTTTGTTCAGATGTGTAATTTTGGAGGAATCCGGGCCGTTTCGCTTGCAAATATAATATTGGTCTGTTAACATAGAACCATATAAAATACGGACGGAGGGTTCGCTATGTTTAAGGGAAGCTATGTCGCGCTGGTCACGCCGTTTCATCCGGACGGGACGGTGAACTTTGAGAAGCTGAAGGAGCTGTGCCGGTGGCACGTGGAGAACGGCACGGACGGCCTGGTGATCCTGGGGACCACGGGCGAATCCAGCACCACCGAGCACGCGGAGGACGCGGCCATCGTGCGCTGCGTGGTGGACTGCGTGGGCGGCCAGATCCCGGTCATCGCGGGCGGCGGCTCCAACAGCACCGAGACCTCGCTGATGAAGAGCCGCACCTTCCGCGACTGCGGCGTGGATGGCCTGCTGCTCATCACCCCCTACTATAATAAGGCCAACCAGAAGGGCATGTACCGCCACTTCGCCACCGTGGCGGAGCAGGTGAAGCTGCCGATTTTGCTGTACAACGTGCCCTCCCGCACGGGCTGCAGCCTGTCGCTGGACTGCATCGAGGCGCTTTCGAAGATCGACAACATCAAGGGCATCAAGGAGGCCAGCGGCAATATCTCCTTCGCGGCCAAGGTGGGCAATCTGCTCAACGACGACTTCTGCATGATGTCCGGCAACGACGACATGATCGTGCCGATACTGTCCCTGGGCGGCAGCGGCGTCATCAGTGTGTGGGCGAACCTGTGTCCCCGCGAGGTGCACGACCTGTGCCAGGCCTGGTTCGACGGCGATGTCAATAAGGCCCGCGAGATGCAGCTCAAGTACCTCGACCTCATCAACGCCCTGTTCATCGAGGTCAACCCCATCCCCATCAAGGAGGCCATGAACCTCCGCGGCATGGGCGTCGGCGGCTATCGCCTGCCCCTGTGCGAGATGGACGAGGGGAACCGGGCGAAGCTGATTCAGGCGATGAAGGTGCTGGGATAAGGATTGGAAATGGGCAATCGAGACCGTTTCAATTGCCCATTCCGCATTACAAAATGGGAGTTAATATATGAATATCATTCTTTGTGGCTATGGCCGCATGGGCCTGATGATCGAGCAGATCGTGTTGCAGTCGGAGGACATGCAGATCATCGGCGTGGTGCATCCGGGGCTGTATGAGAACGCCCTGGACGTGCCGGGGAAGGCGGACGTCATCATTGATTTCTCCTATCCCGGCAATCTGGACGGCATACTGGCCCGGGCGGAGAAGGACGGCGCGGCGGTGGTCATCGGCACCACGGGCTACACCGAGGAGCAGCTTGCAAAACTGCGCGAGGCGTCGAAGACCCTGCGGGTGATGCACTCCTCCAACTATTCCGTGGGCGTGGCCATCCTGCGGAAGGCCGTGGCGATGGTGGCCCCGGCGTTGAAGGACAGCTTCGACATCGAGATCACCGAGACCCACCACAACCAGAAGGTGGACGCCCCCAGCGGCACGGCCAAGATGTTGCTGAAGGCTGTGGACCCCGACGACAGCTTTGACCACGTCTATGGCCGCGAGGGCATCACCGGGGCCAGGGGCCGCGAGATCGGCATCCACGCCCTGCGGGGCGGCACTGTGGCCGGGGAGCACACCGTGTTCTTCTTCGGTCAGGATGAGACCCTGGAGTTCCACCACTCCGCCGCCAGCCGCAGGATCTTCGCGGCGGGAGCCATCCGCGCCGCGCGGTTCGTGGTGGACAAGCCCGCGGGACTTTATAATATGGACGACGTGCTGGCGTAACCCGGGGGACGCTGTCCCCCGGGACCCCCTGCCAAAGGGACATTGTCCCTTTGGAATCCCCGATGGCGCGCCGTGGGCGGCGCGCGGGGGTGACGGACCATCTTCCTGATACAGGTGAAAGGTGATTGAATGAACGCTGAGGAAATCATTCGTTTTATACATGATGCCGAGAAAAAGACGCCGGTGAAGGTGTATGTGAAGGCCAGCGCGCCGGTGGAATTTCCAGGGTGCAAGGTGTTTGGCGACAAGGACTGCGTGGTGTTCGGGGAATGGGCGGACATTGAGCCGGTGCTGAAGGCGAAGGCGTCCGACATCATCGACTGCGTGGTGGAGGCCGACCGGCGCAACAGCGCGGTGCCGCTGCTGGATGTGAAGCCCATCAACGCCCGCATCGAGCCGGGCGCGATCATCCGCGACCGGGTGGAGATCGGGGACCGGGCTGTCATCATGATGGGCGCGGTCATCAACATCGGCGCGGTCATCGGCGCGGACACCATGATCGACATGGGTGCGATACTGGGCGGCCGGGCCACCGTGGGCAACCGCTGCCACATCGGCGCGGGCACCGTGCTGGCCGGGGTCGTGGAGCCCGCCAGCGCCACGCCGGTCATCGTCGAGGATGACGTGCTGATCGGGGCGAATGCCGTGGTCATCGAGGGCTGCCACATCGGCAAAAACGCCGTGGTCGCCGCCGGTTCCGTGGTCATCAACGACGTCCCGGAAAATGCCGTGGTCGCAGGCGTCCCCGCCAAGGTCATCAAGATGAAGGACGAAAAGACCGCCTCCAAGACCGCGCTGATCGACGCGCTGAGGACATTGTAAAATATTATATAAGCACTTGACCCTGACGCTGCGTCAGGGTCTATTATGTTGGTGAAGGGGGTGGGGGACATGATGACGGTGCGGGAGGTCAGCGCACTGACGGGCGTCACCGTTCGGGCGCTTCGGCACTACGACCAGATCGGATTGCTGCGGCCCACGGCGCTGAGCGAATCGGGATACCGGCTGTACGACGAATCGGCGCTGGTGCGGCTGCAATGTATCATGCTGTACAAGACGCTGGAATTTCCGCTGAAGGACATCCGCGCGATACTGGACAGCCCCGCCTTTGAACGCAACCGGGCGCTGGATCAGCAGATACGGCTGCTGGAGCTGAAGCGGGAGCACATCGACAACGTACTGACCCTGGCCAGGAGCCTGAGAACCTTTGGAATGGATGTGGAGCATATGAAATTTGAAGCCTTTGACACCACGAAGATCGAACAGTATGCCGCCGAGGCCCGGGCAAGCTGGGGAGACACCGAGGCGTGGCGGGAATACGAACGGAAGTCCCATGGACGCGCCCCGGCGGAGCAGAAGCGGCTGGGGGAGGGCATGATGGAGCTCATGGCCTCCTTCGGAAGGCTGACCGGCCAGTCGCCCGACAGCCCGGAGGCGCAGGCATTGGTCCTGGAACTGAAGAACTACATAACCGAACACTATTATACCTGCACTAACGAGATATTGCGGGGCCTCGGCAGGATGTACGCCGGCGGCGGCAGCATGACCGAAAACATCGACGCCGCCGGCGGTCCCGGCACGGGGGCGTTCATCGCGGAGGCCATCGAGCGCTTCACGAAAGGGGAGGACGCTGTAATCACGATAAACGCATGAATAACAAATGTACGACTGAATGAAATCGAATAACCTTGTAGGGGCGGCGTTTCGCCGCCCGCCGGCAGTACGAAACGCAACGTACAAGGGCGGGCGGCGCAATCCCCGTTTTGTAATACAATTGCAATTCGTGCGTTTGTCCTGCGCTGCAATGAACGTCCCTTGACAGCCCCCTCTGGGAGCTGTTATAATTCTATCAGAATAATGACAGGGGGTGCGGCTATGATGACGATCCGCCCATCCACGGCGCTGCGCAACGAATACGCGGAGATTTCCCGGGTATGCCACGAGAGCGGCGAGCCGGTGTTCATCACCCAAAACGGCGAGGGCGACCTGGTGGTGCAGAGCATCGCCGCCTACAACCGGCGTGAGGCCAGCCTGGAGCTTCGGGAAAAGCTGCTGGAGGCCGAGGAACAGCTGGCCGCCGGGGTGAAGCCCGTGCCGCTGTCGGAGGCCGCCGGGAAATGGAGGGCTGTGGCCGATGCCGTCGATGCCCGTTGAGATTTTGCCCATCGCCGAGGACGACGTGTCCCAGGCGCTGGCTTATATCGCTATAGACGATCCCGGCGCGGCGGGGCGGCTGCTGGATGCCATTCTGGAGGCGCTGGAACAGGTCTCCCGCCACCCTTTTTCCGGGGTGGAGATCACGGTGGGCGGGCGCAGGAGCCGACGGTATCATCAGCTTTACGTCCACCCCTATCACATCTATTATCGGATTATTGATGAAAAGATCGTCGTCATGCGCGTATTGCATGAGCGCATGGATATACGGCGGCATTTGCCATAGCAACAGAGGGATGATTCCGGGCGAATCATCCCTCTGTCTGTCATTGACGGTGTTCCTCCTCGTCCTCCGGGCGCTGGCCGATGAGGCCACCGGTGACCTCGCTGGCGTGGCGCTTGAGCTTGGTCATGGTCCCGCGACCGCTGCCGGTGGCGAGGAAGGCGAATATGATGGCCGCAGCGGCCAGGGCCAGCACCACCCAGCCCAGGCCCTTCACGGCGCCGGCGGTCTGTGCCTTGCGGCGGGTCTCGGCCTTCGCACCTTTGCCGTAGAGCACGTTGTCCAGCACGTCGGCCATGTAGGCCGTGGCGGCGATGGCCTTGTCCTTGTCGATCTCATGGGTGCCAAATTCCAGCAGTATGGAGTGGTCGTACAGCTCCTGATTGTAGTTGCCGCGACCGATGAAGATGTCCTTCACCAGACCGGGGTACTGCTCGTCCGCCTGGGCCTTGAGCTGCTGGGCGAAGGCTTTATTGGCCGCGGCGTTGGGATTGCTGCGGCCCACGAACAGGCGGACCTTGCTGATGTCGTTGCCCTCCACCTCCGTCTCATACTGGCTGGCGGGCACGGCGTCCCGGTGGACGTCGATGAGCGCGTCGGGGTTCTTCTTCAATAGCTCCTCCGCGGTGCGCCGGGAGCGGGTGTAGGCGTCGGCGTCGTGGGGGAGGAAGGTCTCGTGGGAATAGACCGCCTCGATGCCCTTCTTCTCCAGCGCGGTTTTCAGGCTGTCGCCCACGTCGTAGATGCCCGCGCCGTTCCACTTGGATTCGGTGCCGTCGTCGGGGACATAGCTCTCGTCGGAGTGGGTGGAGTACATGCAGACCAGCCGCCTGCCGTCGCCGTCGGTCTTTTTGTCTGTGGCGAAGGCCTCCACCGACGCCTCGCCGATATATTCCGCCGTGGCGGTGAACAGCTCGTCGTTGACGGCGGTGACGCGATAGTATTTGTTGTCCCCGGCGATGTACTCATCGCCCTCGTAGATGCGCCCGCCGCGCTGGGTCAGGGTGTTGCCCTGGGTGTCCATAAGGGTGTAGACATAGTCGCCGTCGTTCTCGGCCCGCGCGGGGAGCGCCGAGGCCATCAGGAACAGCGCGGCCAGCAGAAGCAATATCATCTTGCGCACGTCCCGTCACTTCCTTTCGACGGTGGCGCGGGCGGGGCGGCTCATGCGCTCCAGCGTCTCGCCGATGAGCTCGGCCAGCAGCACCGCCAGCAGGCCGGAGATGACGATGACGTCATAGCCCCCCGCGCCGCCCAGCACCAGCCGCTGGGGGACGCCCTGCATCCGCACCGTGGCCCAGGTGGCCACGTTCGCCAGCGTCACGCCCAGTACCCCCGCGATGAAGGCGCACCGCCGGGAGCGGCCGAAAGCGTAGGCGATGACGCCCGCCACAATGCCGTAGAGGTAGTTGGGGTCAAACATCATCTCCGACGGGTCCGCCGGCAGCGCCCGCCCCAGCCCGTAGACCGCGACGGCGGTGACGATGGGGGCCAGTATCGCCCGACCCTTCTCCCGCGCCGTGTTCGCCTTGAAGAACAGATAGACGCACAGCGCCAGCGGGATCAGCGCCCCGCCGATGTTGAAGGCGAAGTACTCCGTCACTCGGATGTCCGGCAGATAGCCGCCCGCGATGATCAGCGCGATGAACAGCAGCGCCTCCCGGTCCGTCAGCCGAAGCCGGTCCAGCACCCGCTGGCCCGCGCCGAACAGGACCAGCAGCCCCGCCAGCAAAAGCAGTATGGTTCCAATGCGCATAAAAACACCCTCCGAATATTGGTTTCGGAGGGTAGTTTTGACGATGACGGGAAAAAATATGCAATCGCGCATGATAAACGCATGAATTACAAATGTACGACTGAATGAAATCGAATAACCTTGTAGGGGCGGCGTTTCGCCGCCCGCCGGCAGTACGAAACGCAACGTACAGCATGGGTGTTCCCCGTTTTGTAATACAATCGCAATTCGTGCGTTTGTCCTGGCAATCGCTGCTTTCACTTGCGCGGTTGCGGTTTTTGTGGTATGCTGTAAATGGAAGGGAGGGTGTTTTATGGTCTATACCTTTGATGAGTTAAGGGCCATCACCGCGCCCATCGCCGCCGCCCATGGCGTGGAATCGCTCTCGCTGTTCGGTTCCTACGCGCGGGGTGAGGCGACGGATGACAGCGACGTTGACCTGCTGGTGGATTGCGGCGCTGTCCGCAGCGCTTTCCAGATGGGCGGGCTGTATGCCGACCTGTCCGAGGGTCTGGGCAAGGGTCTCGATCTGATCACGACGGATCACCGGGACAAGGCGTTTCTCAGCAGGATCAAGGCGGACCAGAGGCAATTATATCCATAAAACGGAGGTCGTTTCTGATGCTGAAATCGCCTGTTGCGATGAGATCGAGGGCACGCTGGATTATTTTGGACGCGATGAACAGCGCTTCTACGCGGATTACATCATGCGCAACGCCCTGAGTATGCCGCTGCAACAGATCGGAGAGCTTGCAACGCCCATCAGTATTGGGATATGAGCTTTGACAAGATATGGGTGACGCTCACCGAGGATGTACCCGAATTGAGAAAACAATGCGGGAATATACTGGAAAAAATTCAGTCCTGTCGATAGTGGTATCTTTACATCGACAGGACTGTTTTTTAATTGCTGCTGCCCTCCGGCACGGGGAGGATGACGTTTTTATAGAGCCGGCGGAAGAGTATCAATGTAGTGGCGAGGGAGGCAAGCTCGGCGATGGGGAAGGAGAACCAGACCAGGTCCGGGTTGCCGGTGCTGACGCCGAGGCGGGCCAGCAGGTAGGCAGCGGGGATGAGGACCAGGAGCTGGCGGGCCAGGGAGACGATCATGGAATAGACGCCATAGCCCAGCGCCTGGAAGGTGGAACCCAGGGCGATGCACACGCCGGCGAAGATGAAGGTGGAGCCGATGATGCGCAGGGCGGGGATGCCGTACTGGAGCATCACGTCGGAGGCGTTGAATATCCTCAGCAGCGCGCCGGGAATGGTGAAGAACACGATGGCGCCGAGAATGGTGTAGGACGCCACAAATATCACCGAAATCCTGATGGCCTCCAGCATGCGCTTGCGGTTTTGTGCGCCGTAGTTATAGGCTACGATGGGGATGATGCCGTTGTTGAGGCCGAACACGGGCATGAACACGAAGCTGTTCAGCTTGAAGTAGATGCCGAAGATGGTAGCGGCGGTCTCCTTGGCGGTGTGATAGACGATGAGTATCTTGTTCATGGCGAAGGTCATCACCGAGCCGATGGCCACCATGATGATGGATGGCACACCGATGGCGTAGATGCGGCCGATGATGCGGGGCTTGGGCCGGAAGGTCCTGATGTTCATCTGAACGTCCGCGTTTTTGGTGTGGTTCAGATAGACCGCCAGGCAGAAGGCGATGATCTGGCCGATGACCGTGGCGATGGCCGCGCCGCGCACGCCCTGGTGGAACACGAAGATGAACACCGGGTCGAGGATGATGTTGATGATGGCGCCCAGGCCCTGGGTGTACATGGTGTAGATGGTGCGGCCCGTGGACTGCATCAATCTTTCAAACATGATCTGGCCGAACACGCCGAAGGAGAAGCAGCAGATGACGGAGAGGTAGTCCACGCCCAGACCGATGATCTCCTGTACGTCCGTCTGGGAGGCGAAGAAGGCGCGCACGCCGAACAGGCCGAACAGCAGAAACAGCACATAGCCCACGCCCGCCAGGAACACGCCGTGCTCGGCGATGTCGTTGGCCAGCTTCTGGTTCTTCTCGCCCAGCGCCCGGGACAGCAGCGCGTTCACGCCCACCGCCGTGCCCGTGGCGACGCCGATCATCAGGTTCTGCGCCGGGAAAGCCAGCGACACCGCCGTCAGCGACTGCTCGCTCACCTTCGCCACGAAGAAGCTGTCCACGATGTTGTAAAACGCCTGCACCAGCATGGATACGATCATCGGCAGCGACATGTTCACGATCAGCTTTGGGATCGGCATGACGCCCATCTTGTTCTCGGCTCTTCCCTGATTCTGCACGGGAGGTCCCCCCTTGGTATGTATTGATGTGGACAGATAAACAGGGATTTGTCGGGGAGATGCACACACTCCTGTAGGGGCGGCGTTGCGCCGCCCGCCGGGTAGGACGATGTGCATCGTACGAGGCGGGCGCCGAGCCGAAACGGCGCCCCTACAGGGTTAGTTTGACTCCTCGCCAACTTCCAATTTATCTCACACTGACAGTTAAATCCATTCTATCATAGCCCCCATATATGTCAAGAAAGGTTATGTTATAGTAGAAAAGAAAAACGGGAAACCGGTTTTGACCGATTTCCCGTTGGGGTTTTTATGCGCTCATGCCGGTCTGTCTGGCTTCGATCCAGCGGCGGACGGCGTCGGCGTTTTCCACGGTGACGTTGCGCAGCAGTATGGGGAGGCCCCGACTGTCCGCGACGCGGAGCACGTTTGAAAGGCGGGCACTGCCGCGGATGGTCTCCATGGCGGGGAGGCGCACGGCGCAGATGCGGGCTGAGTCACGGGGCGAAACCTCGCAGGGCGTCTCGCGAAGGTTCAGTATGACGCCCAGTCCCTCCGGAACGGCGGCGGGCTGGCAGGCGTTCACGGCCAGGGGCATGCCCTCGTCCTTTGACCATTCCATGAGCCGGGGGAGGGCTGCCAGAATGGCCTCCTGGCTGGCCTCCGGGCAGAGGTATTTTGCCCCGATGCGCTTCGCAAAACGCATGTGGGCGCGATAGGCGGCTTCCGCCTCCGGCAGCGTGGGATCGACGGCGCAGCCGACGATGGGGCAATTTAATCGGGAGAGCTTCAAGGCGCACCGCACCTGCTCATTCAGATGGTCGTCCAGCCGCCGCGCCGCGTTTGTCGGCGTCAGACCGGGCAGCACCTTTGTGGGGGTGATATAGACCGTCGAAAAGCCCTGCTCCAGGGCAAAGCACAGCCGGTTCCAAAAGGAATCCGCCGGCGCGTCGTGTAAATGCAGGCCAATATTCATTTGATCACTACCTTTCTATAAAAGCGGGCATTGTCACCCGTAAATGTCAAAAAATTTACTACATTATAACACGAATCAACTGGAATTGCAATCCCGGCACAAAAGAGAATATGTGCGGAAGTGTGGGATTATTGTTAAGATTTTGAGTATTGCCTTGTTCGCTTTAGCTTGATAAATTGGAAGTTGTCGGGGAGACGGGGGTTCACCTCATCCGCCCCTTCGGGGCACCTTCCCCTCAAGGGGAAGGCTTTTGGGGCCACCGTTCTTAACTCCTTGCCTTCCCCTTATGAGGTGGACTCGAACGACACCCCAACAAATCCCTGTTTATCAATACGACAGCAAGTTCGCCAATGTTAAACTTTCCCGCCTGACTTGACACCCTGCTCGCAAACGTTTATACTAATATATGGCTTTGAAAGCCCTGTGCCATAGACAGCGAGTGCCGTTTGGCTCAATATTCTCGCCGAGGCGCAACGGATGGAGTTTGATACACACCGCCCTTGCGCCCTGCGCAAGGGTTTTATTATTGCCGTCAATTCTGGACGGAATGTGAGGTGTAAGAATATGTCCAAGAATCTCGAAATCAAGAAGGGCGTTGTGGCCGACATCAAGGAAAAGTTTGAAAAGGCCCAGACCGCCGTTCTGGTTGACTATCGCGGCCTGAACGTCGCGGAGGTCACCGAGCTTCGCAACCAGCTGCGCAAGGCCGGCGTTGAGTATGCGGTTCTGAAGAACACCATGATCAACCTGGCCGTGAAGGATATGGGCTTCGACGGGATCGAAAAGCATCTCGAAGGCCCCACCGCCGTGGCTTTTGGTTACGAGGATGCCATCGCTCCCGCCAAGATTCTCACCGACTTCGCCAAGAAGAACAAGAATCTGACCGTCAAGTGCGGCGTTTGCGACGGCGCTTATCTCGACGAGGCCGGCGTCACCGCCCTGGCCAGCACGCCGAGCAGGGAGGTTCTCATTGCGCGTATCATGGGCAGCATGATGAGCTCTGTGTCCAAGTTCGTCTACGCGTTGGAGGCCATCCGCAAGAAGCAGGCCGGCGAGGAATAATTGCCGCCTGAAACCACTTTTTACCTTTTAATATAATCTTTAATGGAGGATATAATCATGGCTAACAATGCTGAGATCATCGCTGCGATTGAGAAGATGACCATCCTTGAGCTGGCCGATCTGGTCAAGGAGATGGAAGAGAAGTTTGGCGTGTCCGCCGCGGCTCCCGTGGTGGTTGGCGCTGTCGCCGGCGGCGAGGCTGCTCCCGCTGAGGAAGAGAAGACCGAGTTCGACGTCGTGCTGAAGGGCGCTGGCGCTCAGAAGCTGAAGGTCATCAAGGTCGTCCGCGAAGTCAAGCCCGGCCTGGGCCTGAAGGAAGCCAAGGAGCTGGTGGACGGCGCGCCCTCCACTCTGGCCGAAGGCGTCTCCAAGGAAGCTGCCGAGGAGCTCAAGAAGAAGCTCGAAGAAGTCGGCGCCGAGATCGAGATCAAGTAATTTCATACAAAAACGATATGAGACCATGTGCTCAGCGCATGGTCTCATTTGGAAACAGCACAGTCGTGCGGCCTGAATATTGCGCCGTGTCCTTCCGATTCCGGGGAGGGCGGGCGGCGAAACGCCGCCCCTACAGGGTGAGCTCGCGTTCGGGCCGGTGTGCCCCTCTCATTTCCATTTGGGGCTGGTATCTTTGTAAAAAGTCAGTCAAGGTTTTGCGGACGCTATTGCAAATCCCTTCGGACTCCTTTATAATATATCAGTGTGCCCCCATCGAGGGGTTTAAGTGCTGTTGACCATTTTACCGGCTTGACATGGGCCGGATCAAGAACAGGGGAGGTGTCAAGCATGGCATCGGATAAGCGTATTAAGGTTACGCTGGCGTGCTCTGAGTGCAAGCAGCGCAATTACAATACCATGAAGAACAAGAAGAACGACCCCGACCGCCTTGAGATGCACAAGTATTGCCGCTTCTGCAAGAAGCACACGACTCACAAGGAGACGAAGTAAGTCCGCTCAGTCGGATTGACGGTTTTCCTGTCCACCACCGAGACAAGGATGTGAAAACATGGCAAAGGCAGCGGAAAACACCACCAATAAGAACGCGAAGCAGCCCGAGCAGGGCAACCGCTTCACCAATTTCTTCCAGGGCATTGGCAAGGCCTTCAAGAACATGTATCATGAGCTGAAGAAGGTCACCTGGCCCACCAAGAAGGAATTGATCAACTATTCCGTGGTTGTGTTCGTATTCATGATCATCATGGGCGCGATCATCGGCGTGATCGACTTCGCCGCCGGCGAGCTGATCAACCTGATCGTCAAGCTCTGATTCCGGAGAATCGAATATGTCTGAAAACGCGGATATCAAATGGTATGTCGTTCATACCTACTCCGGCTACGAAAACAAGGTGCGCGACAGCCTGCTGAAGGCCGTTGAGAACAACGGTATGCAGGACAAGATCGTCGATGTCCGCATCCCTGTGGAAGAAGCCATCGAAATCAAAAACAACAAGCGCCGCACGGTGCAGCGGAAGCTGCTGCCGAGCTACGTCATCGTCAAGATGGAAATGACCAACGAGACGTGGTACGTGGTTCGCAACACCCGCGGCGTCACCGGGTTCGTGGGCTCCGGCAACAAGCCCACCCCGCTTTCCGAAACGGACTTCGCCTCCATCTTCGAGGCTCCCGCCCAGACGCGGCTGGACATCGAGGTGGGCGACGAGGTGCGCATACTGACCGGCCTGTTCGAGAACTTCACCGGCAAGGTGGTCTCGATCGACAACGTCACCAAGCAGCTCTCCGTGGTGGTGCCCATGCTCAAGCGCGAGACCACCGTGGAGCTGGCCTACGACGAGGTCGTGCGCGCGGAATGATGGGTTTCCGGATGGGTGAACCTGACCCGTTCCGGATGATGCGCTGACTGTGACCCTCACCGGGGTTTCAGTGCGTGGGAGGGATATGGGCCCCGGCCCGCGTCCCGCTTACACCACATACATGTTAAGGAGGATACCCTTTATGGCAAAGAAAGTTACTGCGCTGATCAAGCTGCAGGTGCCTGCCGCCAAGGCGACGCCCGCGCCGCCTATCGGTCCTGCGCTGGGCCAGCATGGCGTGAACATCCCCGGTTTCTGCAAGGAATTCAACGACCGCACCTCCAAGCAGGCCGGTCTGATCATCCCTGTGGTCATCACCGTTTACCAGGATCGCTCCTTCACCTTCATCACCAAGACGCCTCCGGCCGCCGTGCTGATCAAGAAGGCCTGCGGCATCGAGCATGCTTCCGGCCGTCCCAACAAGGACAAGGTCGCCAACATCACCAAGGCGCAGGTGAAGGAAATCGCCGAGCTGAAGATGCCCGATCTGAACGCGGCTTCCCTCGAGGCGGCCATGAGCATGATCGCCGGCACCGCGCGCTCCATGGGCGTCGTGGTCGTTGACTGATTCGGTTTTTGACACAACAGTGGGAGGATTTTCTATCCGTTTGACCACAAGGAGGATGTATTCATGAAAAAGGGCAAGAAATATTCCGACAGCTTGAAGCTGATCGACCGCAGCAAGCAGTACGATCCCGAAGAGGCGATCGCGCTGGTGAAGCAGACCGCCAAGGCCAAGTTCGACGAGACCGTCGAGATCTCCGTCCGCCTGGGCGTCGACCCCCGTCACGCTGACCAGCAGGTCCGCGGCGCGGTGGTGCTGCCCCATGGCACCGGCAAGACCGTCCGCGTGCTGGTCATCTGCAAGGCCGACAAGGCCGCTGAGGCTGAGGCCGCCGGCGCCGATTTCGTGGGCGCTGAGGACATGGTCGCCAAGATCCAGGGCGGCTGGTTCGATTTCGACGTGGTCGTCGCCACCCCCGATATGATGGGTCAGGTCGGCCGTCTGGGCCGTCTGCTGGGCCCCAAGGGCTTGATGCCCTCCCCCAAGGCCGGCACCGTCACCATGAACGTCAGCCAGGCCATCCACGATATCAAAGCCGGTAAGGTTGAGTATCGCGTGGACAAGACCGCCATCATCCACTGCCCCGTGGGCAAGGCTTCCTTCGACGCGCAGAAGCTGACCGAGAACCTCCGCACCCTGATGGAGGCCATCATCAAGGCCAAGCCCGCCGCTGCCAAGGGCACCTATATCCGCTCCGCGGTCATCTCCAGCACCATGGGCCCCGGCATCAAGCTGAACAGCCTGAAGTTCTGATCGGCAAACTGCCATTGATATAGAGGGAAACAGCCTGTCGTAAAAGACGGGCTGTTTCTTTATGCGTTGACAATGCCCCATAGATTCTTTCCTGTTTGAGCACGTGTCGAGAGGAATGTTTCTCAGTGATACAAAATATTGCCTTGTAGGGGCGGCGTTGCGCCGCCCGTCTTGTACGTAGCGAATCGCAAAGGGGGGCGGGCGGCGCAACGCCGCCCCTACAGGCCTTGTTCGCAATTATCGTTTACATTCCTTTATTGGGCAATCTGTTTTCAAGAATAATTCACATTTTTGCCTATATTCATGTTGCGCAATCCGTTGAAAAGGTCATGGGATGATGATACAATAATGACAGTTTATAGTATAGAGGATTGTGGCTATGAATATGAAGAAATTTTTTTCGCTGCTTTTGGCGCTCGTTTTTGTAGTTACATCGGTGCCGGCCTTTGCGGCGAAGAAGATGCCCTATCGCATCTATGTGGATGTGACGAACCAGATCGTCACGATTTATTCCAACGAGACGGACGAGATCGTGCGGCAGATGCTCTGCTCCTCCGGCGCGAAGGACGCCACGCCCCTGGGCACGTTCATCATGCCGGAGAAGGAGCGCGATTCCGAGCGGACGGAGTGGTTCCACTTCAACGCCTTCGGCGGCTACGCGCGGTACGCTTCCCGCATACACTATGACGTGATGTTCCACTCCCTGCTGTACAACCGGCCCAACATGGCCTCGCTGAACAAGCAGTCGGTGCTGGACTATGGCAAGGCGGTCTCCCACGGCTGCATCCGCATGCGCTGGCAGGACGCGGAGTTCATCGCCAAGAACTGCTTAAAGGGCACGTCGGTGAAGATCTACAAGAGCGGCGAGGTGGACGAGGAGCTTCGGGCGCTGCTGCTGCAAAACAGCTATACCGACGAGAGCGGCATGAGCTATCGTGAATTCCTGGGCATTCCCGACGAGGAGGGCGTCATGGGCCGCTATTCCGAAGGGCCCGACGTGCGCGATTTGCAAATGCGCCTGCGCGACCTGGGACTGTATACCGAGGAGGTCTCCGGGGTGTATCAGGTGCCCACCGTCACCGCCGTGCGCGAGGCCCAGACGCTGATGGGCATGGAGGCCACCGGCGTGGCAACGCTGGAATTCCAGAAGGTGCTCTACTCCGCCGACGCGCCTGCCGCCATGAATGTGCCCCTGAAGGAGGGCATGAGCGGCCCCGCCGTGCGCCTGCTGCAAACCAATCTGACGGAGCTCCAACTCTACAACGGCGCGCTGGACGGCGTGTATGACCTGGACGTGGTCGAGGCCGTGAAGGTGTTCCAGGGGGCCTACGGCTATACCATCAACGGCGAAGCCTCCACCGAGGTGCAGAAGGCCGCTTACTATGAGGCGGGCCGCATGAAGGCCATGTTCGGCGAGGACGGCGGCTACACCCTCCAGACCGTGGACGAGGAGATCACCATGGCCACCGTCACCTGCGAGCTGGGCGTGCGGATGCGCGAGGGCAAGTCCGTGGAGAGCGACAAGCTGGGCCTGCTCAAGCTGGGCGACACCGTGGTGGTCGCGGAGCAGGGCGACGAGTGGAGCAAGGTCCAGAAGGGCAAGAACGCCGGGTACGTCATGAACAAGTATCTGGACATGTATCCCCAGAGCATCTCTTCCCTGAAGTATGTCTCCGACAGCACCGGCGATTCCTACACCATCGGCTATACCGCCAAGGACTACTTCTCCGGCGCGGATCTGCCCGCGGACCGGTTCTCGGACTATCTGACCTCCGGCGGCTCGCTGGACAGCTATGACAACATCGTGGAGTACGCCACCGTCAACACTGCCAGCGATTCCGTGACGCTGAACCTGCGCGAATCGCCCACCACCGACAGCGCCATACTGGCCGCGCTGCCCAACGGCACCGAGGCGAAGGTCAGCTCCAAGAGCGGCGACTGGTCGCTGGTGTCCATCGACGGCCAGCAGGGCTATCTGCTCAACGAGTACCTCGAATTCCGCACCGGCCCCGAGATGAGCGAGGCCGACCGCGCCGCCGCCATGGCGGACGATGAGTTCATCGACGACGTCCCCGAGGAGGACGCCCCCGGCCAGGTGGAGCACGCCGAAGTCGCCTGCGACACCGCCGAAAAGGCCGCCGTCTACGCGGAGGACTCCGGCGACGCCAAGGTGCTGGGCAGTCTCAAGAACGGCATCAAGGTGGACGTGCTGCAAACCGTCGGCGGATGGAGCCTCATCAGCTATCAGGACCATCAGGGCTACATGCGCGAGGAGGACCTGAGGTTCCTCGTCGCGGAGGAAGCCACGGTATAAATCAGGAATCCCACAGGGAGGACGGCAATGCCGTCCTCATTTGCTATCAATAATGCTTATAGGTCTATAAGCACATATAAAATAAACTGCGTAATGGAACAAAATATGCCAATAAACCGTCGTAATTAATGAAAAATATATATATTTGTGCCTTATTATAGCATGCTTTCCTGATAACGAAAATTTATAAATTTACTTGACATTCGTTATGGAGGTATGCTATAATAAGTTAACAAACCTATATTTGCAATTTAACGACTTTGACGGTGAAGGAGGCGCTTTTTATGTTCAGGCTTGACGTACATTTGAAGGACATTGAGGCCATCAAGAGCTTCGTCAACATCACCAACCGCTACCCATTCCACATCGCGCTGAGGCAGGATCGCGCCTTGATTGACGCAAAGTCGCTGATGGGCATATTCAGCCTCGACCACTCAAGGCCGGTGATGGTGGAGGCCTACGGCAAGGAGGCCCACGTTCTGAGGGACGCGCTGGAGGAGTTCGCCGTTTAGAAAAAGTAACTGTACAGTCTGCTCGATAAATTGGAATTTGTCGAGCAGTCAAACCAACCCTGTAGGGGCGCCGTTTCGGCGCCCGCCTTGTACGAAGCACATCGTCCTACCCGGCGGGCGGCGCAACGCCGCCCCTACAGGAGGGCGGGTAACTCCCCGATAAATCCCCGTTTCATATCGAGGACTGTATAGTTACCAGAAAAAAGGAATTTCCCGTAATATTGTCACGGGAAATTCCTTTTTTTGTGTACTGCTTCTGTGACAAACCCTGTGCTATAATGATGCCATCAAATGAACGACAGGAGGTCGTCCCAATGAGCGAGAATATCAATGAGAACATCGTCGAGCTGGAGGATGCCGAGCTGGAAGAGGTCGCCGGCGGCAAGGATATATTGAAGGTGCGCAAGGGCGAGGTCAACATCCGCTCCGGCCCCGGCAAGGAGTACGGAGTCGTCGCCATCATGCTGCGCGGCGACGAGCTGCTGAACCTCTATGAGAAGAAGAAGGACAAGCACGGCAAGACCTGGATGAAGGTCCGCGCCGTGGACCAGAATGGGTGGATTCGCTCTGATCTGGTGAAGTAAATACATTAACCCCCTTTCCCCGGTTCGCGTGACCCGGGGGGTTTTTTAATGGGGAATGTTGGCAATCAATCGGTCTTTCCTCGATAAATTGAAGTTTATCGAGGAAACAAATTATCCCTGTAGGGGCGCCGTTTCGGCGCCCGCCTTGTACGAAGCACATCGTCCTACCCGGCGGGCGGCGCAACGCCGCCCCTACAGGAGAGTTCACATCTCCCCGACCTGTCCTAAATCTTCTCAAAACCTGCCCATTACCTTGGTATACTTACCCAATAATAACTTTTCTGCGAAAAGTGGCAAAAAATTTTCGGAAAGACTGGACAAATCGGATGTTTTATAGTATAATGTGTTCAGTGCCGCGATGAAGGCTTTTTTTCAGGGAATTAACGAAAACGTTAGAGTTAATTCCGTGTTGAGAAATTGCCGGAGGTCGCAGCCGAATACATTGGCAAAGCCGCCTGGACGGCTTCGCAAAATAGAATAAGGAGGAATCCCCATGAAGAAAGTTCTCGCTCTGGTTCTGGCTGCCGTCATGCTGATCGCGGCTGTGCCCTTTGCCATGGCTGAGGAAGAGGTCACCCTGAACGTCTGGTCCTTCACCAACGAGTTCCAGGGCATGATCGAGAAGTATTTCGCCCCCTCCCATCCGAACATCAAGTTCAACTTCACCCTGTATCCCACCGACGGCGGCGAGTACACCTCCCACGTCGACACCCTGTTCGCCGCTGACGCCACCGCCGAGGACGCTCCCGACGTGTTCACCCTCGAGGCCGCGTTCGTCAAGAAGTATGTCAACAGCGACTGGACCGCTGATCTGAAGGACCTGGGCTTCACCGACGAGGACTTCGCCACCTGCATCCCCGCCATGCTGCAGATCGGCGCCAATCCCGACGGCGTTCAGAAGGGCCTGGCCTGGCAGTCCACCCCCGGCGCTCTGATGTATCGCGCTGACCTGGCTGAGAAGTACCTGGGCGTCACCACCCCCGAGGAGTTCCAGGAGAAGGTTGCCGATTGGGATGCCTTCCTGGAGACCGCTGAGGAGCTGAAGGAAGCCTCCGACGGCGCCTGCAAGATGTTCTGCGCCACCGGCGACATCTGGAACGCCTATCAGTACAACCGCTCCCAGGGCTGGGTCGTTGACGGCAAGCTGGTCATCGACGACGTCCTGTATGATTTCCTCGACCTGGTCAAGACCGCTGAGGAAGAGGACCTCTACGCCAAGGGCATGGCCTGGCAGGAGACCTGGTTCGCCGGCATGAACGGCACCAACGAGATCATGTGCTACCTGCTGCCCACCTGGGGCCTGCATTACACCCTGAAGCCCAACTGCGTGCCCGGCGCTTCCGGCGACATGAGCGACGAAGAGCTGAAGAAGCTGAGCGACGAGAACGGCGGCACCTTCGGCCTGTGGCGCATGGTTGCCGGCCCCGTCGGCTATAGCTGGGGCGGCACCTGGGTTGCCGCCAACGCTGCCAAGGTCGCGGCTGCTGACGATGCCAAGAAGGCTGCTATCAAGGAGCTCATCCGCTTCTTCACCCTGGATCCCGACTTCCTGTACACCTATGCCAAGGATTCCGGCGACTTCGTGTCCAACAACGCGGTCGTTGAGAAGATCGTCGCCGAGGGCGGCACGCCCAACCCCTTCCTGGGCGGCCAGGATCACTACAGCATCTTCGCGCAGGCTGCCAATCTGGCCAATGCCTCCACGATGACTGACTACGACGAGACCATGAACAAGCTGTGGGACGACAACGTGACCCAGCCCTACATCAAGGGCGAGGTTGACCTTGATACCGCCATCGCGAACTTCAAGGCCCAGGTTGCCGCTCAGTTCACCGGCCTGACCGTCGAATAATTTCCCCGGACACTTCAAGGGACTGCCCCCCAACCGGGAGGCAGTCCCATTCCATAGTCGGAATTGGGAAGTGGGGAATGGGGAATGGAAGCAGAACGTTCATTCCCAATTCCCCGATTCCGGGAGGTTGGCGGAAAGCCACCTCATCCGCCCCTCACGGGGCACCTGACAAGGGCCTGCCGACCCCATCTCGCTGAAAACAGTCCACTGGACTGTTTTCCGGGCACTCGATGCTCCTCAAGGGGAAGGCAGGGGCTGAGAACCCTGGTAACCCAAAAGCCTTCCCCTTGAGGGGAAGGTGGCCCGCGAAGCGGGTCGGATGAGGTGGGTTACCCGCAAACGCTTGATTTCATCATCTCACAGAAAGGGTGTAAGGTATGCAGGCAGGCGGCAACAAGCCCAAGAAGATCACATACGATCATTACGGCTACCTGTTCATCGCGCCGTTCTTCATTGTATTCCTGGTTTTCCAGCTCTATCCCATCTTCTTCACCTTCCGCACGTCCCTGACGGACGCGGTGGGTTGGGACAAGATACTGAACAACTCCATCATCGGCCTGGACAACTACAAGACGCTGTTCACGCCCAACGACGTGTCCGGCCTCTACTGGCTGTCCTTCAAGAACACCATCATCATGTGGCTGTTCAACTTCGTGCCGCAGATCGGCTTCGCGCTGATCCTGGCCAGCTGGTTCACCGACAAGCACCTGCACCTGAAGGGTCAGGGCGCTTATAAAGTGATGATCTTCATGCCGAACATCATCACCGCCGCCACCATCGGTATGCTGTTCTATTCGCTGTTCTCCTATCCCATCGCGCCGGTGAACACCATGCTGCAAAAGCTGGGCATACTGAACACGCCCTTTGAATACTTCCGCAATGTGGCCTCCTCCCGGGGCATCGTATCCTTCATCCAGTGGTGGATGTGGTACGGCAATACCATGATCATCATGATCGCGGGCATGTCCGGCATCAATCCGTCTCTGTTCGAGGCGGCGATGATCGACGGCTGCACCAGCCGGCAGATCTTCTGGAAGATCACCCTGCCGCTGATCAAGCCCATACTGCTGTACAACCTGGTCACCTCCCTGGTCGGCGGCCTGACCATGTTCGATATCCCCCACCTGATGACCCAGGGCAACCCCAACAACATGACCAACACCGTGGCCCGCTTCATCTATCAGCAGGGCTTCACGGGCACCTACAACTTCAATATGGCCTCCGCCGGTTCCGTGGTGCTGTTCGGCATCATCATCATCTGCTCCATCTTCCTGAACATGCTGATGAAGGACCGGCCCGTGGGCAAGAAGCACTAAGGAGGCGAGCGTTATGAAGCGTACCAAGAAAATGCTCAGCCTCGCGCTGATTGCCATCACCATCATCTGCCTGTTCCTGCCCATCGCCACCTTCCAGGAGAACGCCTCCGGGGCCCTGGCCGGCGACATCACCAAGCAGCAGGACAAGCTGGACCGCGCCAACGCCAAGCTGGAGCGCGACACCAAGGCCGGCAAGGACGCCGACACCCTGGCCAAGGACCAGGCCAAGGTGGACAAGGAGCAGGCCGCGCTGGACGAGCTGATCGCCCAGTCCGAGGCCGCGGCGGACAACGCGGGCGGCGGGCTGCGCTATTCCCTGCTGCCCGGCAAGCTTCCCGCCGAGCTGGAGCTGGATATGCAGGTCATCAACTCCTACAAGCTGTATGACGCCAACTTCTCCGGCTTCTATATGTGCATCTGGGCCGTGCTGGCCCTGCTGGTGCTGACGCTGCTGCTGGAGCTGTCCGCGGGCGATAAGATCGTCAGCAAGTGCTACACCTTCGCCAGCTTCACCAACCTGGCCGCGATCATACTCATCGCCTACACGCTGATGCGGCTGGGCGCCTTCCCCATCAAGCCCCCCTATTCCAACGCGATGATCAATTCCGTCATCGCCTGCCTGCTGGTGATACTGCCCATCGTGGTGCTGGGCATCAACCTGTCCAACGTGTTCAACAGCAAGCGCTCGATGATCTACGTGCTGTGCGTGTTCCTGTGCTTCCTGTCGATCGTGCCCTTCTGGATCATGATCGTCAACTCCACCCGCTCCAGCCAGCAGATCCAGCAGGGCGTCTCCCTGCTGCCCTCCAAGTACTTCCTGTACAACTGGCAGGTGCTGCAGAGCAAGAACTTCGACCTGATGACCGGCTTCCGGAACAGCGCCATCATCGCCTTCGGCTCCACGATCCTCAGCGTCTACTTCTCCGCACTGACGGCCTACGGCATTACGGTCTATAACTTCAAGGGCCGCAAGCTCGCCATCGCCATCATACTGGGCATACTGATGATCCCCACCCAGGTCACCGCTACCGGCTTCTACATCTTCATGTATCAGCTCGGCTGGGTCAACAGCTATCTGCCGCTGATCATCCCGTCCATCGCGGCGGCGTCCACCGTCTACTTCTTCAAGCAGTATCTGGAGGCCAACTTCCAGATCGCGCTGGTCGAGGCGGCGCGCATCGACGGCGCGGGCGAGTTCAAGATCTTCAACAGCATCATCATGCCCATCATGGTGCCCGCCATGGCCACCATGGGCATCATGGCCGTCATCGGAAGCTGGAACAACTACCTGACCCCCTTGATGTTGCTGACCAACCCCAACATGAAGACCCTCCCCATGATGGTCAAGGAGCTCCGCGGCGATATCTACCGCACCGAGTTCGGCTCCATCTACCTGGGCCTCACCATGACCGCCCTGCCGCTGATCATCGTCTACTTCGCCTTCAGCAAGTACATCATCGCCGGCATCGCCGTGGGCGGCGTCAAGGAATAAGCAGTACCAATATCAAACTCCCATGCCTCATGCGACATGGGAGTTTTTTTGGAGTGATAAACGGGGATTTGTCGGGATGTCGTTCGAGGCCACCTCATCCGGCGCTTCGGTGCCGCGGCTCAAATCTTCGATTTGAGCCGTGGCAGTCTGGCCTTTGGCCAGACCAACTTTGCCAAAGGCAAAGTTGCCTCCGCGCCACCTTCCCCTCAAGGGGAAGAGCCCTTGCCTTCCCCTTGAGGGGAAGGTGCCCGTGAGGGCGGATGAGGTGGCCTACCCGCTTTCCCCTACAAATTCCAATTTACCGAACGAATATAAAAGGAGCAAACATGTCAAACATCATCTTAATCGGCATGCCCGCCTCCGGGAAGAGCACCGTAGGCGTCATATTGGCGAAGCTGCTGGGGTATGATTTTATCGACACGGACCTGGTGATCCAGCGCCGGGAGGGGCAAAGGCTGAGTGAAATCATCGAAACAAGGGGTATAGATGGTTTTCTCGCGGCGGAGGAAGCGGCCTGTCTGGCGCTAAAGGCGGATAATTGTGTCATCGCCACCGGCGGCAGTGCGGTCTACAGCGCGGCGGCGATGGAGCGATTCAGGGGAATGGGACGCATCGTCTACCTTGAGGTGGACTTTGATTCGTTGAACCACCGCCTGAGCGACATCCAGGGCCGCGGTGTGGTGCTTCGCCCCGGTCAGACATTGAAGCAGCTCTATGAGGAGCGGGTGCCCCTCTATCAGAAGTATGCCGATATCACCGTCCGGGAGGGAGCGGGCACGCTGGAAGAGAAGGTGTCCGAGGTATACCGGCGGCTGTCGGCTCAAAGCTGAGACAGCAGGGCCTTCAGTTTCTCGTACCGTTCCTTCTTCTCCGCCTTGGCAAAGTGGACCTCCCGGAACTGCTCCGGGCAGTCGCTGTAGTTCAGCGGCTCGCCGCCAAACTGCTCGCTGGTCAGGTCGAAGACGCAGTCGCCCACCGCGTTGAAGCAGTGGAAGCTTCCGCCCGACCGCGGTATGCCGTAGACCTTCCCGCCGAAGATGTCCTGCACCAGAAAGGCTGTGATGGAGCACTGGCCCAGTGTCGGATTCTCAGGCGTCCAGTTGTTCCTCATCCTCGGCGCGCAGGTCTCGGCGCGCCAGCAGCGGCGCAGGGCGCTGTAAAGGTCGTCAGGTGTCCTGTAAGGTCCGTCGGAAAGTATGACCTTTCCGAATTGTTCTGCTCCATAGTAAGCCATGGCGATGATCTCCTTTTCGTGTCATTGTCACTACTATATTATCACGGAGATTGGCCACTGGCAATAGCAGGGAAAACCAAATTCCATACAACATTTTACTATGCTGTCTTGCGCATGGCGATCTTGTCGGCGACCAGGGCGATGAATTCCCCGTTGGTGGGCTTCTGTTCGCGCTTAAAGACCTTGTAGCCGTACATCTGGTTGACGGTATCCAGGCGGCCCCGCTGCCATGCCACCTCGATGGCGTGGCGCATGGCCCGCTCGACCTTGCTGGACGAAGTGTCAAAGCGGCGGGCGATGCCGGGGTAGAGTTCCTTGGTGATGCGGTTGATGAGGTCGTGGTCCTCCAGCACCATCCGCACCGCCTCCCGCAGGTATTGATACCCCTTGATGTGGGCGGGGATGCCGAGGGTCAGAAAGAGGTTGGTGATCTGCTCGTCCGCGCTCTCGTCCGGGCCCTCGGGCAGCAGCGCTACGGGGCTCTCGTGGGCCCCGGCCAGCTCCACGATCCGTGCGTGCATCAGCGCTGGGTCGAAGGGCTTCACCATGTAATAGCTGGCCCCCAGCTTCACCGCACGGAGGATGAAGTCGTCCCGCGACAGCCCGGAAAGCACCAGTACCTTCGGCTTCACCGGGAAGTCCGCCGCGCCCAGCTTTTCCAGCGTCAGGAAGCCGTCCTGACGGGGCATGATGATGTCCAGTATCAGCACGTCCGGGGCGCAGGATGCCACCGTGGTCACCACATCCACCCCGTCCGTCACCGCCGCCACGACCTCCGTGTCCGGCTGTCTGTTCAGATATTCCGACAATGCCTGCAAAACGCTCCGGTTGTCATCCGCCAGCATCACGCGAATCTTGTCCATATTTACTACCTCCGGCATAATTGATGGCATTATATATGTCATTAGACGCCGCGATATGACAAGGAGGCGCGAGGATAAACGGATAATTTGCTGAATTTCACGGTTTTGTCGATAAAAGAAGTTGCGACGCGGCACGTGAAGGGCGGGCGCCGAAACGGCGCCCCTACAGTGTTATTTGTATCTCATAGACTTACCGGCAGCAGACCCTCCTACAGCCGTCCCAGATGGGCGGGCGGGGGCGCTTGCAGGGGATGCGGCAGGGGGATTCCCACTTTTCCCAGTCGTCGCAGCGGCAGGGCTCGGGGCGGCGGACGCGGTGGACGCAGATCACCAGATTGCCGCAGTCGTCCACGCCCAGCGTCACCTCGGCCTGTTCGCCGGGACGGCAGGGGTTGTCGATGGTCACCCGCTCGCACTCCCGCATGGGCGGGGCCCGGTGACAGCCGCAGCAGGCGTCGTCAAAAACTTTCACCTTCATGCAGGAATTCCCTTCACACGGCGGCCTCATGCCGGGATACAGGGGCATGTTCTCATAATACATATCGTCATCGCCTTTCCAATCGCATTGCCTGACCCCTGGGGTCATTTATACTATGCCGAGCCTCTTTTCGGCGTGTATCCCTTGCACAATATGAGAAAATATGGTAAAATATGTTTGTCTAAATTTGCGACATTATAATGAGAAGGGCACGAAAAGCGATATGAGCAATCATCCCAATAACGGCGTCCGGGAATGCGATATTTTCATCAGCTATCGCAGAAATGGCGGCGACATGACCGCGCTGCATGTCTATGAATCGTTGAAGGCCCGGGGCTACAATGTCTTTTATGACCTTGAAGTGCTGCGTTCCGGAAAGTTCAACAAGGCGCTGCTGCAATCCATACAGTCCTGCAAGGATTTCGTGCTGATACTCTCTCCCCATGCCCTGGATCGCTGTGAAGATGAGGGAGACTGGGTGCGCATGGAGATCCGCGAGGCCCTGCGCGGCGGGAAGAACATCGTGCCCATCATCATGAAGGGCTTTGATTTTCCCGAAAATCTGCCGGAGGACATCGAAGAGCTGCGCTATCAGAACGGCCTGACCTCCACCACCGAATACTTCGAGGCCAGCATCGACCGGCTGTGTGAGCGCTATCTCTACTCCAAGCCCACGGCGGCAAAGCGGGCAAAGAAGCTGGTTTTGCCGATCATCGCCGTTGTGGCCGTATTGGCCCTGGGCGTTGTCGGCTGGAACCTGTCGAACGGCGCGTTCAGGCGGAACACAGCGCCTGAACTGACCGAAGCCCCGACGCCCGAAATCACGGTGGTGCCTACCGCCGCGCCAACCGAGGCGCCGACACCCGAGCCGACCACAGCGCCGACACCCGAAATCACGGCCACGCCCACTGCCGCGCCAACCGATACACCGACGCCCGATCCGACCGCCACTCCTACGGAAGCGCCGACCTCAACGCCGTCCCCCGCCCCGACGGCCGTCGCCGCGGAGCCAGTGACCGGGGAGATCGCGGATAGCTGGGATGAGATTCTCGCGGCCATCGACGACGGCACGGCGCGGGAGCGCTATGCCGTGGGCGCCTGGAAGCCCCTCGACATGGGTCAGTTTGGCACTGTGAATATGCAGCTTGCGGGCTTTGAACTGGATACCCGCGCCGATGCCAAGAGCATGGCGGAGACGACTTGGATCGCCAGGGAGCTTCTCCCGGAGGGGCACAGAATGAATCCTGTTTATGATGGTTCAATAGGAACCGGCATAGTCGGCGGGTGGGGAATCTGCGAATTGCGCCATTGGTTAAATGAAACGGTACTGCCTGCCATTCCCGATGACATCAGGGATAGTATTGTTGTTGTAAAAAAGCGGCAGAACAGCAAGGATTCATTGCTGGATGATACGCTTCAAACGACAGAGGACAGCCTGTGGATTCCTGACTATAATGAGGTGTTTGGCAAAAACTCGCTATATTTCAGCTTGTTTTCAAATGAACCGGCCAACCGGATTAAAGAACGCAATGGCACTGCCGCGAGATGGTGGCTGCGCTCCATTTATGATATAAAAAATGTTTGCACCGTCAACAGCTATGGCAATACAGGCTATAGCGGCCCATCCGCCGTTTCCGGCGGAGTCCTGCTGGGCTTTTGCCTGGGCAAAGACGAGAGTGAGAAGCCTGCGGTGCTACAGGAGGGAGAGATCAGCGACAGCTGGGAAGAGATCATCGCGGCCATCGCCGACGGCACGGCACAACAGCGCTATGCCGTTGGGGCTTACAAGCCGCTCAGCTTTGGCCAGTTCGGCACCATCAACATGCAGCTTGCCGGCTTTGACCTCGACACCCGCGCCGACGGCAGCGGCAAGGCTGCGACGACGTGGATCGCCATGGAGCTGCTGCCGGGTACGCAAAGCATGAATCCGGAGTATGACGGCGCCGTGGGGACCGGCATGATCGGCGGCTGGGAGAAGACCCAGCTCAGACAATACCTGAATACCACGGTGATGCTGACCATTCCCTGGGAGATTCGCTCGAAGATGGTCGAAGTGGAAAAGACCCAGCCCGGCTATGACGCTTCGGAAGCCCGCGTGGATCAGACCACGGCGGATCGGCTGTGGGTCCCCAGCTATGACGAGGTATTTGGCGCGGATTCGCGGTATTTCGAGCTGTTCCGGGACGAGCCCGGGCGGCGGGTCAGGGAAAAGGAGGGCAAGCCGGTCTGGTGGTGGCTGCGTTCCGCTCACGATGGCAGTCAGGCCGACTTCGTCAATCTCTACGGCAATCCCAAATGGGACTATGCCCAGAACCCCGGCAACATCGTCGTGTGCTTCTGCTTATGATCCTGCCTGCGATCTCTGAAGGGGAGGAATGAATATGAACGGCAAAAAGGTGAAGATCAGCTTCAATTCGCCGGTGGTGCTGGGCTTCATGCTGATCTGCGTGGCGGCGCAGGTGGCGAATATTTTGACGGGTGGCGCTGCGAACCGGCTGCTGTTCAGCGTGTACCGTTCCCGGCTGACGGACCCGCTGACCTATGTGCGCTGCGTCGGCCACATCTTCGGCCACGCGGACTGGAACCACCTGATCGGCAATATGATGTACATATTGATACTGGGGCCGATGCTGGAGGAGAAGTACGGCTCGGCGGACCTGATGATCGTGATGCTGGTGACGGCCATCGTCACGGGCATCGTGAATATGATATTCTTCCCGAACGTGATGCTGCTGGGGGCCAGCGGCGTGGTGTTCGCGTTTATACTGCTGTCCTCCATCACCGCCACCGACGGGGAGAGCATCCCCGTGACCTTCATACTCGTGGCGCTGATCTACCTGGGCCAGCAGATCTACGAGGGGCTGTTCGTCGCCGACAACATCTCCCAGCTCGGCCACATCCTCGGCGGCGCGGTGGGCTCCGCCCTGGGCTTCACCATGAATCGGTTGCTGGTGCAAAACAGGCGTTAGAGGGAATTTCTATGAAACATTCCTTTTGATACCACAGAAAAAGAGCTGTCGTTGTGACAGCTCTTTTTCCATGCCCTGGGATTATTCACCATAAACCGGCTGTTGGCGCAAAACAGGCGATAGAGGGGCGGGCGGCGAAACGCCGCCCCTACAGGCGTTTGAGGGTATTTTTTATGAAACATTCCTGTTGATACCAAAGAAAAAGAGCTGTCGCTATGACAGCTCTTTTTCTTTGGTCAGGGGATCACTTGGCGTATTCCGCGCTGGCGGTGCCGATGATGCGACCGCCGTTGAAGGCAGCGCCGAGGGTGACGCCCTCGATGAGCGGGTAGCTGTTGTTGTAGAACTCGCCCACATCCGCGCCGGCGGCATAGAGGCCGTTGATGACGGTGCCGTCCGCCTTGATGACCTGGAGATTGCTGTTGACCAGCACGCCGCCGATGGCGCCCAGGCTCATGGGGCGGGCCTTGACGGCGTAGTAGCCGCCCTCGCCCAGGCTGGTCAGATACTTGGCGTCCTTGCCCAGGATCTGATCCGCGCCGGCCTCGCAGTCTGCGTTATACTGCTCGATGGTGGCCTTCAGGTTCGCGGCGTCGATGCCCATGTTCGCGGCCAGCTCCTCGGCGGTGTCGCCCTTAAAGACGATGCCCTTCTCGCAGCCGTCCTCCAGCGCGTCGATGAAGCCCTCCCAGGCGGTGTTGTCCAGGGTGAACAGCGGGATGGTGGGCTCATAGTTGACGGTGGTGTCGATGCCATAGAAGGAAGCGCCGTTGGCCTGGAGGTTCTCGGCCATCTCCCTGGAGATGATGGCGTAGAAGTATTCGCCCTGGGCGAAGGTGGAGTTGGAGGCCAGGGCCGTGTCGTAGTTCAGGTCCTCGGGGCAGAAGCGGCTGCCGCGCACGGAGACCCAGATGCAGTTGGGGATGTACATGGCCATGGCGATCTTGTCCTCGCCGGAGCCGGTGCGGATGCCGGAGAAGCTGGTGATGCCATGGAGCTGCTGGATGGTCTTGCCCTTGCCCGCGCCGATGGCCTGGCTCATGGCCGCGCCGTCGCCGGTCTGGGTGCCGGTGGAGAACTCCTCCAGGTGGAAGCCCACTTCATTGCGCACGGCCTCCTCGTTGGCCGCGAAGCCGCCGGTGCACAGGCAGACCGCCTTGCAGGCGATGTCCAGTATGGTGCCGTCGGCCTGCTTCGCCTTGATGCCGGTGATGGCGTCGTTCTCGGCCTCCAGCTCATAGCCGGCGGTCTGGAGATACAGCTCGCCGCCCGCCTCGGTGAACTTCTCCACCAGGGTCTGGTAGTAGCCGTACTTGTTCTCCTGATCGGCGTAGATGTGATAGGTGGGATAGCCCTCGGCGTGAGCGGCCTGCTCGTTGCCCATGAAGTTGAACTCCATGCCGTTCTCCTCCAGCCAGTCCACGGTGGAGCCGGAGTCCTTGAACAGATTGTAGAACAGCGTGCCGTCGCACAGCCAGCAGTTGTAATCCATCCAGTCGCGCCAGACCTGCTGGATGGTGAAGGTGCCGGCCACGCCGGCCTCCTGCTGGTCCTTGCTGTCGATGCCCATGGGGCCGCCGGCGATGATGGACACGCCGCCCACGGACGCGGCCTTTTCCAGAAGGATGGTCTTTGCGCCGTTCTGCTGGGCGGCCAGCGCGGCGGTGACGCCCGCGGCGCCCGCGCCGACCACGACCACGTCCGCCTCCATGTTCACGACCTCGGCCTCGGCCTCGGCTTCGGCGCCCTTCTCATAGTCGGCCAGATTGCCGCCCGCCTGCACGATGGCGTCGGCCACGGCGGCCTTGATGGCGTCCGAGGTCACCGTCGCGCCGGTGATGGAATCCACGTTGTAGGCGTTGGCTTCGACGATGGCCGGGGGAATCTGCTCCAGAGGCAGACCGGCGATTTCGGGGGTTTCGTTCTGCTCGGTGACCACGACGGACACGATCTTGCCGCCCTCAAAGGTGGTTTCCACCACCACGGGGCCGTCCTTGCCCTCGGCGCTGGCGGTGTAGGTGCCGTCCGCCGCGCCCTCGGCGAGCGCGCCGAAGCACCCTATGGACAGGCAGAGAACGATGAACAGTGATAACAACTTTTTCATGTGACCAACCTCCATCTTTTATTGTGCAGCTATTCTGGCTTGGCGATAAGTGGGGATTTGTTTGATTTAGGGAGTAGGCAGTAGGGAGTAGGGAGTAGGGGAAGTTACCGGCTGCCGCGCAGAAAAGCTATTGTTTTCAGCAGAAACGGAAGATGGGCCGTAACCCCTACTCCCTACTGCCTACTCCCTAAAACAAATTCCAATTTGCAAATAGAGAAATGCCAACTGAAATCCCCGGAACAGCGAAGGCTCCGGGGATGTGTCGTTTTAGGGATTACTTCTTGAACTTGCCGATGCCCAGGTACTTGTTGGTCTCGGCGGTGCCTTCCTCGCGGGTGAGCTGCATCTTCATGGAAGCGCGGATGGCGTCCATGGTCTCGGGGATGGTGACGCTCTCCTGGGGGATGTTGATGGCATACATGATGTCGTTGCCGGATTCGACGATGGAATCCTCCCACAGGCCGATCTCATACATATCGCCGCGGCGGTTGCCCAGGTCGCGGGCGTACTTGAAGAAGCTGGCGTTGCCCTTGAAGCCGTCCTCCATGGAGACCACGCGGATGCGGGGATGCTTCTGGAAGACCTCGAGGGCCTGCTCCTTGGTGATCTTCTTGCCGTCCTTGGCGGTGGCCAGCACGGTGATGATGTGGCCGTGGGTCACGGGGGTGTGGACCAGGATGCCGGTGGCATTCACGTGGGGCATGATGGTCATCAGGTCGACGGCCTGGTGGGTCGGGGCCTTCTCCATCTGGAGGGCGTTGGTCAGTCCGCGATGATAGTCGCCCGGATCGGCCACGCGGCGGATGATGGTGATGGCGACCTTCTCAATGCCGATGGCGCGGTCCAGCGCGTCCACGGAGCGGATCAGGCCGGTGGTGTTGCAACTGGTGAGCTTCAGATAGTTCTGGCCCAGGCCCTTCTCATAGTTGGCATAGCCATGGAAGAACACGTCCGCGACGCTGTTCTTCTCGCCGCCCTGGAAGATGGCCTTCACGCCGTACTTGTCGTAGTAGTTGGCCTTGTTCTTGGCGCCGACGCCGCCGGGCGCGGAGTCCAGCATGATGTCCACGGACTTGCACAGCTCCTCGAAGGTGCCGGCCACCGGGATGTCCAGCGCGTCAAACTGGCTCTTGTCCGCGCCGTCCACCAGGTACAGGTTGTACTTCACGTTGTTCGCGCCGATCATGTCGCGCTCACGCAGCGCACGGATGGAGAGAGTGGGGGCCAGATCGGCGATGCCGACCAGCTCCATGTCGCCCTGCAGGGCCACGCCGTCCGCCAGACGCTGTCCGATAGTGCCGTAACCGGCGACGCCAACACGAATTTTCTTGCTCATTGGAATCTCCTCCTTCAAATTAAAGACGTTGAGTGGGGATTGTATCTTGCTTTATGAATGGAAAATTGAGAATTGAAAATTGAAAATTCAGTGCGGGCCTTGTAGGGGCGGCGTTGCGCCGCCCGTCTTGTGCGAGGCGATACGTCGTTCCGGGCGGGCGGCGAAACGCCGCCCCTACAGGGACAGGACGTATACTTGCTAAACTTTCTTGTTTCAACTCTGAATTTTCTATTCGTTCGAACGTTTTACTCGCGGACGACGACATCCTCCGCGGCCTCGACGATGTGCTCCACGGTCAGGCCAAAGCGCTCGGCCAGGTAGTCCACGGGGCCGACCTCGCCGAAGGTGTCCTCGACGGCCACATGGCCCATGCGAACGGGGCACTTGGCGGAGAGCAGCTCGGCGACGGCGCTGTACAGGCCGCCGATGACGTTGTGGTTCTCGCATGTCACCACGGCGCCGGTCTTTTCGGCGTACTCGAGGATCAGGGCCTCGTCCAGGGGCTTGATGGTGAACATGTCGATGACGGCGGCGTCGATGCCCTTCTCGGCCAGC
>CACZXF010000025.1 GCA_902785105.1 uncultured Eubacteriales bacterium
CGTCGCCACCAACGGCTTGCGGTTCGCTACGCTTGGCGGTAAATACCCGCGACCGGACTCTCACCGGTTAGATGTGTGCCATGCCCGGCACACCATGAACAGCCCGCCGCCGATGCGCATCGGCGGCGGGCTTGTTTTATGCGTTGGAAGTTGTCTGGGACACGCACCGCCCTGTAGGGGCGCCGTTTCGGCGCCCGCCCTCGTGAGACAGCCCATTCGATCGGGCGGGCGGCGCAACGCCGCCCCTACGGGAAAGCGGGCAATTCGATAAATCCCTGTTTATCCCTCTCAGCGCAGCTCCTCATAAATCTCCAGGTACTGCTTGGCGGAGTTCTCCCAGGAGACGTCCTTGGCCATATCGCGGAGGACCATCTCGTCCCAGCGGCCGCGGTCGTCGAAGTAGACGGCCTTGCCGCGGTTGATGGCATCCAGGAGCAGGTCTGTCTGGTAGTTGTCGAAGGTGAAGCCGTTGCCTTCGCCGGTCTCGGTGTTGTAGGGCTCCACGGTGTCCTTCAGGCCGCCTGTCTCGCGGACGATGGGCACGGTGCCGTAGCGCATGGCGATGAGTTGGGTGAGGCCGCAGGGCTCAAAGAGGCTGGGCACCAGCAGGGCGTCGGAGCCGGCGTAGATCTGGTGGGCCAGGCCCTCGTTGTACTGGATGTAGCTGCACACACGGCCCTTGTTGACGCTCTCATAATAGCGGAACGCGCCCTCATAGCGGGGATCGCCGGTGCCGAGGATGACCACCTGAGTGTTATCGTCCAGCATCTCCTGGAAGATGGCGTTCACCAGGTCGAGACCCTTCTGGTCGGTGAGGCGGGAGATCAGGCCGATGACGAACTTGCTGTCGTCCACCTCGAGGCCCAGCTTCTCCTGGAGGGCACGCTTGTTGGCCTTCTTCTGCTCGATGGCGTCGGCGCTGTCATAGGTGGCGGGAAGCAGCTTGTCGGTCTTGGGGTTCCAGATGTCCACGTCGATGCCGTTGACGATGCCGTACAGCTTGCTGTTGTGATAATAGAGGTGATCGTTCAGGCCCTCGCCGTAGAAGGAGGTCTGGATCTCCTCGGCGTAGGTCTTGCTGACGGTGGTGATGCGGTCGGCAAACGCCAGACCGGCCTTGAACATGTTGGCGTCGTCGTTGTTCTGCTTGAACACCGGGTAGTCGAACAGATAGTCCGGCAGGCCGGTCCAGTACTTCATGTGCGGAATGCCGCAGATGCCCTGGAAGCGGAGGTTGTGGATGGTCAGCATGCTGCGGGCCGCGCCCACGGGGGTCTCCGCAAAGCGAGTACGCAGATAGACCGGCACCAGGCCCGCCTGCCAGTCGTGGCAGTGGATGACGTCGGGGATCCACTCCATGTAGTTCAGCACCGCCAGCGTCGCCTTGGCGAAGTAGCAATACTTGGGAATGTCCTCCCAGAGGCCGGTGTAGGGGTTGCCCCAGTCGAAGAATTCGCGATTGTCGATGAAGTCATAGATGACGCCGTCCATCTCCAGCTCCATGATGCCCACGTAGAACTGCCGCCCGTCCAGGCACAGGTCCATCATGAAGTCGCCCTTGTAGACCATCTTCTCTTTGAACTTGTCCGGGATGCAGCGATACAGCGGCATCATCACGCGGACCTCGCAGTTCTGGCGTATCAGCGCCCGGGGCAGCGCGTACATCACGTCGCCCAGACCACCGGTCTTTACAAAGGGATAGCACTCCGAACCGATAAAGGCCACCTTGCAGGGCTGCCTGACGGCATCCTGATTGAATTCAGACATATTCAAAACCCCCTTATTGCATTTGTTTGCTGTATTAACAGTATAACACAATATTCTCATTTCTACAAGCGGAAAATGCGCAATATACCGGATTTTGTGGCCTCAACTTCTTCTTGAAAAAACGACCAAAAGGGTCTATAATGATATGCAGAACACGAAAGGAGCGTCAACTATGGATATTCAGAAGATCATCACCGACGTCGTTGCAAAGCTGGCCGGCAATCCCGACCTCATCAAGAGCTTCCTGTCGAACCCCGTGCAGTTGCTGGAAAAGACCTTCGGCATCGACCTGCCGGACGAGCAGATCAACCAGGTCATCGAGGGCGTCAAGGCCAATCTGGACCTGAGCAAGATCGACGTCAAGACCGCCGCGGGCCTGCTGGGAAAGCTTTCCGGCCTTTTGGGAAAATAATCAGAGGCAAACAGCGTCCATCGCCGAAATGAGATGGACGCTGTTTTTTTCAGAAAACAAGAAATACCCGTTTATCGCCCCTGCTCCATCAGATAGGAGAAAATGAGGAATGCGGTCTTCAGAGCGTCGTGGCGGATGCGGCCCTCCTCATCGATGGAGAAGATGTCATCCTCGATGATGCGGGCGCCCTGGGCGGTGATGTTCTCCCGATCCAGGGCCACGAGCGTTTTGCCCTCGCTTTGCAGATAGTGTTCAAGGACTCGGGAGTCGATGCCAGCGTTGTTGCCCACCACGATATCCACCCGCCGCCGCTTCAGATAGCGGTTCAGTACGGCGATGTGGTCGCTGACATCGTAGCCGTCGGTCTCGCCGGGCTGGGTGACCAGGTTGGAGACGTACATGATGGGCGCTTTGGCGGCGCAGAGAGCCTTCACAATGTCCTCGGCGATAAGGTGCGGCAGTATGCTGGTGTACAGGCTGCCGGGGCTGAATATGATGAGGTCGCTGTCCCGGATGGCCTGCTTGACAGCGTTGCCCACGTGGATGTCGTGGTCATAGGACAGGCTGGAGATATAGCGCACGTTGGCGCTGACGCTTTCCTCGCCGTAGAACTCTTTCCCGTTTTCATCGCTGTGACCCACCAGCTCCACCTTTTCCTCAGTGAGCGGCAGTACCTCACCCTTGATGTTCAAGAGCCTGACCATGAAGCGGGTCGCCTCGGTGAGGCTGCCTTTCATGTCGATGAGCGCCGTCAGCAGTATGTTGCGCACGGGATGATTATCCAGCGACGAGCCCTCCCGGTGGAAGCGGTAGCGCAGCAGCTTCACCAGATCGTCGTCCGCGTCGGCCATGGCCAGCAGCACCTTGCCCACGTCGCCCACAGCGGGGATGTCGAATTCCTGCTTCAATACACCGGTGGAGCTTCCGTTGTCCGCCACCGAGATGACCGTGGTGACCTCCACCGGAAACAATTTCAGGCCCGACAGCAGGCAGGAAAGCCCCGTGCCGCCGCCGAATACGATCACTTTCTTCATAGGCTCACTCCACGGTCACGCTCTTGGCAAGGTTCCTGGGCTTGTCCACATCCAGGCCCCGGGCAACGCTGGTATAATAGCCCAGCAGCTGAAGCGGTATGATCGCCAGGCTGCCAACAAAATGGGAATCCGCCTTGGGGATGTACACGGTGAAGTTGACGGTGTCCTCCACGTTGTAATGGCCGTAGCAGGTCAGGCCCATCAGGTAAGCGCCGCGGGACTTGCACTCCACCAGGTTGCTGATGGTCTTTTCAAACAAGTCGTCCTGGGTCAGCACGCCGATGACCAGCGTGTTGTCCTCCACCAAGCTGATGGTGCCGTGCTTCAGCTCACCTGCGGCGTAGGCCTCGGAGTGAATGTAGCTGATCTCCTTCATCTTCAGGCTGCCCTCGAGGCTGATGGCGTAATCCACGCCGCGTCCGATGAAGAAAATGTCACGGGCATTGGCGAACTTGGACGCGAACCACTGTATGCGCTCCTTGTCCTCCAGCACGCGGGTCATCTTGTCGGGCAGGGCGACCAGTTCCTCGATGTAGCGGACGTAATCTTCTTCCTCCACCGTGCCTCGCACGCGGCCCAGCGCAACGGCAAAGGCATCCATGGCCGCCAACTGGGCGGAATAGGCCTTGGTGGTCGCCACGGCGATCTCCGGGCCGGCCAGGGTATACAGCACGTTGTCCGCCTCCCGGGCGATGGTGGAGCCGATGACATTGACGACTGCCAGCGTGCGGATGCCCTGCTCCTTCGCGGCGCGCAGGGCCGCCAGACTGTCGGCAGTCTCGCCGGACTGGGAGATGACGATCACCAGTGCGTCCTTATCCAGCAACAGACGACGATAGCGGAATTCCGACGCCAGCTCCACCCGGACGGGGAGCCGGGCCAGGTCTTCAATGATATACTGCGCCTCCATGCCCACGTGCCACGCAGAACCGCAGGCCACGATGTGGATGGCGGAGACGCTGCCCAAGAGCTCGTCAGTGAGCCCGGCGGAGGAAAGATCAATCTCGCCATCCTTGATGAGGCTGTTCAGCGTGTCCCGCACGGCGGTCGGCTGCTCGTGGATCTCCTTGAGCATGAAGTGCTGATAGCCACCCTTCTCGGCGGCGGCAGCGTCCCAAGTGATCTCTGTAGGCTCGATGGACACCTCGTCGCCGTTGAGGTCGTAAAAGGTCACAGCGCCGGGAACAATTCGAGCCACCTGCAAATTGTCAATATAATAGACGCTGCGGGTATACTTCAATATGGCCGGAACGTCGGAGGCCAGATAAGCTTCGCCTTCATTGACGCCGATGATCATCGGGGAATCCTTCCGGGCGGCATAGATCTCGCCAGGATAGTCCTTGAACATGATGGCGAGGGCATAGCTGCCCCGCACGCGGACCATCATGCGGTTGATGGCGTCCACCGGGCCGATCTTGTACTTCTTGTAATAGTAATCCACCAGCTTGACCGCGACCTCGGTGTCAGTCTCACTGTAGAAGGTATAGCCATTGTTCAGCAGCTTAAGCTTCAGTTCCGCGAAGTTCTCTATGATGCCGTTGTGAACGCCTACTACATCCGATTCCACGGGTCCGGAACCTGTGCCGGAACAATTCCCGCTGACGTGGGGATGCGCGTTGGTCTGGCTCGGTTCTCCATGGGTAGCCCAGCGCGTATGACCAATGCCGCACGTTCCTGCCAGTGCGCAGCCATTGTCCGTCTTGTCCGCAAGATTTCGCAGCTTTCCCGTAGCCTTGACGACCTCGGCCAGTTGGGTTCCATTTCGAACGGCAATACCCGCCGAATCATATCCCCTGTATTCAAGCTTTGACAGCCCTTCCAGCAGGATAGGTGCAGCCGCATGTACACCTGTATAGCCAACGATTCCGCACATATTATTGTCCCTTTCCCATGATTTTTTATTATTTTAGTCGCCAATGAATTTGTTGTCAATTTAAATTAAAGTGAAATCAAATGGGCCGAACATACAGCTTTAAATCAGATGTTCGGCGCAATGCATTGCTTATTATTCATTGATACCCTTTGACAGTGATTCGTCAATGAGTTTGTCTTCGGGAATAAAGACCTCCGGAAGTGATACCTCTTCCTCTTCTACAGTCTCCGCTTGCTCCGCCGCGGTAGCTTCCTCCGTGGATACTGCCGTCTCGGCAGGCACAGGCGTGTTTGTAGGCGCGGGAGTATCAGTGGGTACGACCGTTACAGTCGGCTCAGGCACTTCCACCGTCTTTATGGGAGCTATCTCGTCCCCATCCTTAACCGACGCAATATCAACACTCATCTCCGAAGCAGCAGCATTGGATACCAAATCTTCAAATCCCTTGCGGCGCGTACGATCCTTTATAAACATAAATCCAAGGGCAATGATCAAAATAACACAAACCAGAATATATAAAAAAGTCATTAAAGGTGATGTCTTTTCCTGATAAACATTCTTCTTTGACATAGTTCACTCTCCTAAGACTTATATTAAAAATATCCACATGTACGAATACAAAATTAAATACTCAAGCCTTGAAGAAATATGCCGAATTATTCCGGCATATTTCTTCAAGGTTCGAACCCTTAAAAAGAATCTAACCCTGAAAGCAGGGGGCAGCTTACGCTGCTCCCTGCCGGGGTAAACCTACCATCCGGATTCCCTTATGCAATAGGAGCCAGCAGTTCGCAGCTACCAGCCGCGGGGAAGTTGATGGTGATAGCGCCAGTGGCAGCATCGAAGCTGTCCTTGAACTCGTCCAGATTGATGTACACAACAGTGCCATCAGCCTGAGTCAGAGCCAGAACCAGACCTTCGAGAGAAGCACGATTCGCCAGCGCGGGGATAACAATCCTCTGGGCACCAGCCGCAGCCACGGTCATGGGCTCAGCCAGGATAGCATCGTAGTTGGTCAGATCCATGGTGGTCACCCAAGCGGGGGCAGCAGCAGCGGGAGCAGCCGCTTCAGTCGCAGCAGTAGTCTCAGACTTGGTCTCAGACTTCTTAGAGCTGGAGCTGTCATCGGAGCTGGAGCTGTCATCGTCGTCATCCTCTTCAAACAGCCACCACGGATACTGTTCAGGGCTCCAGGCAGCCAGAGCGGGCGCAGCAAGAGAAGCAACCAGCACGATAGCGCAAATCACCGCAATAAACTTTCTCATTTTAAACTCCTCCTTTCTCGAAAGATGCTCGGCAAAATGCCGATATATCAACGCCGAAGCGAAGATACCATAATGATGTTTCCCCCTTATTGGGGAAGATAGAAGGTATCAATTACCTTTTCCAACAGCATCTCTTCATCGGGATAAAACTCTTCCCAGAAGGTACCCATAATGGTCTTGCCGTCCAAGACGTAGTAATCACCATCCGTGTAAGACGCTTTGGAAACCAAATTGGATAAATCCAAATAGCGGTTGCGGGTAATGCTTGTATTCATGCAGTATTCCGCATTTTCAATTTTCTCCCAGGTACCCTTAGGATCACTCTTGACCATATCCATGATCGTGCCAATCGTCGCATTGATATACGCCTTCTGACGCTGCATACGACCGACATTCGAAAAATCCTTTCCTGTATCCCTGGTTCGTACAAACAAATTGATATTGCTTGAATCGATATCTAACCGGTCCCCCTTGTGATAGCCATACTCGACCAAATCATCGTTAGGAACCGTTACGGTAACATTTCCAAGGACGTTGCAAAGCTCCAGCAGCGACGAACGATTGCAGACAACATAGTCATTGATCGGAACACCATATAACAGCTTGGAAACCGCGTTGCAAACATTTTTGCTGGAAATCTCACCATTTTCACCATAGGCATAGGCAAGACAGAGCTGATCTTTGAACTCACCCAAATCATAGCCATGTCTGCTGTACCGATGGATTTTGCAGATTGTATTTCGGTTGATCGCAATGATAGAAATCTTCTTTTTGTATCCATCCATCACAATCAGCTGAATGCTGTCCGCCCTTGGCGCAGCGACGAAGGTCTCGTTTTTTTTCATAGTACCTTCTGAGTCAACGCCAATGTAAAGGACAGAAGTTATCCTGGTATTATAGCGATATTCCCTTCCCTTGAAGGTAACATTGCGATAGCCCATGCCAACATTGTGCTGGTTAGAAGAAGTCACGCGTTGCTGTGACATGCTCCTAATATTTCCCCGCATCCATAAGACAGTGGCAAATATCACAACTAGTGAAATCACGATAGCCGGAAATACCCATTTATTGGTTTTCACTGTCTTAATTATGCTATGTCTGAGCCTGCGCCAGAGGCTTTTTTTATGGCGTCGATGACCTCTCGGTTCATCATAGGCGGTGCTTGCTTTATTTTTACCAGTGTTCCTGTATTCGTCACCCATCTTTCACACACCACCCGCCAGGCAAGCTCTTACTATCTCTTACGCTTTTTCCTCTTGCTCGTCTTATTGGTCTTTTCGTTCTCCTTGTCCTCACCATAACCATAGCCGTAGCCATATCCATAGCCATAGCCGTAACCATAGCCATAGCCATAGGAGCTCTTCTTTGACCCGAGCTTATTCAGAACCACACCCAACAGCTTCACACCGGCATACACAAGCTGCTGCTTAGCACGCTGAGTTTGAAGACGATCCGTCACACCACTCTCAACGACGAGAACAGTACCATCACATTCCTTGGCTACAAGCACACCATCGATGACAGCATTGACAGGCGCTGTATCCAATATAATGTATTCATACTCATCCCGCACTGTCTTGAGCATATTTTTGAAGCGTTCTCCCGAAAACAACTCGCTGGGATTCGGAGCAACCGCGCCAGTAAATATGACATCAAGATTATTTTCCGAGGTTGAAAAGACAACCTCCTCGAGCATGGCATCGCCACAAAGGAACTCCGTCAGTCCCTTGACCTTTTTGTGGACATTGTAGCGACTCATGATATGACTGTTTCGAATGTCGCAATCGATAAACAGCGTCTTCTTGTCAAGTGCTGCGAAGCTCTTAGCCAACCTGAATGCCACCGAGGATTTACCCTCATGCTTCAGAGCGCTTGTGATGCCAATCAATCGAATATCAAAACCGCTGAGCTGGATATTGCCTCGCAATGTATTGACAGCCTCGTTCACCTGAAACGGAATGTCCTCCTGTCTCAGAGTGATCCTCTGAGTTTCGCTGACAACGGGTTCCAGCCTCTCAGACCCCACTGCTTCTCTCTGCATGCAGCTAAATCTCCCTTTTCCTAATCAAGCCTTCATCTCAACCCTAAGCAGGTCAGTTATTCTCCTTAAAATAGGGCACTGCAGCCAGCACAGGCAGTTGGAGATACTTTTCGACATCATCGTCATTGCGGATGGTATTATCCATCATAATCTTCGCAATCAGGAAGAACGCAACTACGAAAATGCCCAGAAAACCGCCGATCGCCATGTACCTGAGGATACCCGGCGTCACCTCTTTGACAGCCTTGGCTTCAGAGTAGTCGATGATGGTCGGCTCACTGGTGCCTACGATTCTGAATATACGGTCGATGCAGACATTGAGAAGATCGTTTGCGATATCCCGGCTCAGCGACAGATCATCGGTGGTCACGCTGGTATGAATGATGTGTGTTCCCGAAGGATTGGACACCTTTACCAGCTTGATCATTTCATCATAATCCTTGTCAAGCTGAAGATCATTGATGACCTGGTTCAACACGGAGCGGCTTTTGATAATCGCCTGATAGTCTTCCGTCAGTGCGCTGCCAATCTGTAGATCCTGCAGGGAGATCATGGAATCGGTATTTGTGATATACAATTCCGTGCTGGCCTCATAGGTCGGCGTCACAAAATATGTATGCACCAATCCCATGATGGTCGCGCCAATCAGGCACGCCATCAGCATCGCCTTCCAGCTGTGCACCAGATAGAAGAAAAGGCCTATGAGGTCAATTTCCCTCTCATCTGACAGCTCCAGCGGTTCTCGCATCGCGGGAACCAAACCCTGTTTGTCTACAGCGGTCCTATTATCCTCCATGTATAAAAGCACCTTTCATCAAACAATTAAGCCGTCACTATCAGACGACACAGGTGTCATCCTTCACTTTCCCGTAAGAAGCCGAATGTTTCTTTCAAGGATGACATGCGTCAGCTTCGGATCAACCTCAGCCCGCATCCAGGCCACTGCCTGCTTGATATGCAGGGGACGAAAGCCCATGCCGTGTGTATCACTGCCAAGAAAGTCCACGAAACCCTCCCGTAGCAGCCTGCGCCATTGATTGCGCCGAAAAAAACCTTCCTTGTCCAGCAGCCGATCGAAGTTTATCTGAAGCATCGCGCCTTGGCTGCGCAGTTCCTCCAGTCGATCCTCCCGCCCGTTCAAACACTGATAGCGCTCATAATGCGCCACTATTGGACGATAGCCACTGCCAAAAAGTTCCCGGACCGCATGCTGGATAACAGAATAAAGCACACTGGGTTCGAATTCAACCAGGACATATTCCGTGCCTCCCATAGTCAGCACATTGCCCGCGTCCAACTCTCGAAGCAGGCCGCTGTAATAATAGCACTCCTGCCCCGGAATCAGCCGTATATCGATTCCCTTGTCCGCCAGTTCCTCTCTGACCCACTCAATGGTCTGATGCACCTGATGTGCGCTGACCATATAGCGGCCCGGATGAAAATGAGGCGTGACGATCATCGCGCTAACGCCCTGGCGCTTTGCTTCCCGGAGCACGGCAATGGATTCCTCTATTGTCGAAGGTCCATCGTCAACGCCCGGCAGCACATGGCAGTGCATATCAGTTATTACTGGCATATCCCACTTCTCAATCCGTGCTTTTTTGTCTTACATGTGCGTCGCGATTCCCAATTCGCTTTCAAGCTTCATCAGCAAGTCACAAAAAGGTCAACACAAAGTCACATTTCGCTTTGCGTGTCTCATCGCATGCAAATTCGCGGCACCCCATAAAACGGTATTATTATATACCATACCCCTGATTTCTTCAAGTCTATTTACTGAAAATTCCAACAAAAATTGTATCGTTAACAATTTTTTGTTTTAAGTTACATTATAATATATATTATTTTAACATCCGAACAATTCCTCTCGCCACAACCAGCACTTTTTTCAAAAAAAGCAGTCATCCGAAGATAACTGCTCTGGTGGGGTTAAATGGGCTCGAACCATCGACCTTTACGATGTCAACGTAACGCTCTGACCAACTGAGCTATAACCCCGCAACAGTTATGATTGTATCACTAAACCCCGATTCTGTCAATAGGAATCCGCATTTATTAATATATTTATGTATTATGCGTATATTTTCGCTTTATTATCTAAGCTATATGCACAAGCAATCCATCGATACTCTCCGAACAACAAGGCAATTCGCCAGACAAATGGTCTCCCAGACAATATTGGCCGGCAGAAGCAGCGGATCGCAGCGTGCAGAGATGTGAAGGACGGTTCTGAAGCCGCTGGCTCTGGCCAGTCCCGCGGCGCGAAGCATGTGATATCCGCTGGTGACCACCAGTACCGGCGCGGCGGTATCGACCATGCGGGCGACATTCTCGAAGTTTTCGATGGTGTCGGTGGATCGATCCTCCAAGCGGATATGTGCCTCGTCCACGCCCTTCGACAGCAATACCTCGCGCATCACCGCGGCCTCGGAGAACGCGCCTCCCCCGCCGTTGCCGCCCGTGACGATTATCGAGGCCGTGGGATGGTTCTGCGCATAGTCCCAGGCGGCCTCCAATCGCTCCTTCAATTCCCATGTCGGTCTGCCATTTTCCAGCGCAAGGCCCGGAACGATGACGTTTTCCGCTTCACCGGCCGGCACATCATGCAGATGGCTCGCAATCAACGCCGCAAGGGCAAAGGAGGGAACGAGAACCACCAAAGCCCCGAAGCGCACCGCCCAGACGATCAGCTTCAACCTCAATACTGATTCCAGTCCAAAGCAGGCGTCCACGGCCAGTGCAACCATGCAGGCGCAGAGCGCCATCTCCACGCGAAAAACGCGCATATAGCCCGCCCTCTCCACGATTCGCCTCGTTCGATAGCGCATGACGGCTGTCAGATAGGCCGTCATTCCAACGGCCAGCAGGAGCAGTCCTCCGCTCAACATGGTTCCTCAGCTCCTTTTTCTACCTATTAATAGTAAAATTGTGTCCGTCGAACTGACGGACACATTTTGCATTTTTCAATGATATTTCGGCAGCCAGTCGCCATGAGCGGCGATGAGGTCGTCGCACATGCTGACGATGTCGTCGATGGACAGCTCGGCCGCGGTGTGGGGATCGAGCATGACCGCCTGATAGATGTAGTCCTTCTTCAGCGTCCGCGCCGCCTCGATGGCCAGGAGCTGGACGTTGATGTTGGTGCGGTTCAGCGCCGCGCACTGCTCCGGCAGGTCGCCGATGAAGGTGGGCTGCACGCCGTTGCGGTCCACCAGGCAGGGCACCTCCACGCAGGCGTTGGCGGGCAGGTTGGTGATGAGGCCGTTGTTGAGCACGTTGCCGCCGATCTGGGTGGGCACATTGGTCTCCATGGCCTCCATGATGTGGCTGGCGTACTCCCGGGAGCGGTGATGGTTCAGCGTCGGGTTCTTCGTCAACTCCGCGCCGCGGGCCTTCCAGTCCGCGATCTGATTGACGCAGCGACGGGGATACTCATCCAGCGGGATGTTGAAGCGGTCGATCAGCTCCGGATAGCGGGTCTTGATGAACCAGGGGGTGTATTCGGAGTTGTGCTCGCTGGACTCAGTAATGTAATAACCGAAGCGGCGCATCAGCTCCAGGCGGACCATGTCGCCGTGCTTTCCAGTCGTCTTATAGAGGTCGTATTCCGCCTTCAGCGCGGCGATGTGGCGCTCGTCGATGATCTCGTCCGGGCCGCGGCGGAGCATGTTCAGCCGCTCCTCCCAGGTGCCGATGTCCAGCTTGCCCTCGTTGTAGAGCAGCGCCCGGCGCTTGATCTCGGGGTAGAGGTCCTCGCCGTTCCGGGTGACCTCCAACAGCCACGCCTGGTGGTTGATGCCGGCGATCTTCGCCTGCACGCTGTCGTCATAGCCGATGCCCAGCTCGTTGAGCAGCGTCGGCGCGCAGACCTGGACGCTGTGGCACAGGCCCACGGTCCTGACGTTCGTCATCCGCAGCATCGCGTCGGTGAGCATCGCCATGGGATTGGTGTAGTTGAGCAGCCAGGCGTTGGGGCAAACGGCCTCCATGTCACGGGCGAAGTCCAGCATCACCGGGATGGTGCGCAGGGCGCGGAACACGCCGCCCACGCCCAGGGTGTCGGCGATGGTCTGCCGCAGGCCGTACTTCTTCGGGATCTCAAAGTCGGTGATGGTGCAGGGGTCATAGCCGCCCACCTGGATGGCGTTGACCACGTAGTTCGCGCCCCTGAGGGCATCCCGGCGGTTCTCCACGCCCAGGTACTTCTCGATGCGGGCCTTCGAGCCGTTGTTGCGGTTGATGGCCTCCAGCATGGCGGCGGACTCATCCAGACGGGTGGCGTCGATGTCGTAGAGGGCGATGACGCTCTCAGCCAGCGCGGGGGTCATCATGCTGTCCCCCAAGACATTCTTGGCGAACACGGTGGAACCCGCGCCCATAAATGTGATCTTCGGCATACGCTCGTGTCGGGCCAGCCGCCCGACGCTCCTTCCCTTGTGAGTCGATAAAATTCATCATCAGAAACTTTATACCGTTTCCAATCACTTCTTGATGCAAGGATATATTAGCACAAACCCGGCTCATTGTCCAATAAAAAACCTGTAATTATTAACAATCGCATTTAAGCCCAGTTTAAGTTTTCTATCTATAATATATAGCATCTGAAAAGGAGGACGAAACCATGAAGAAGATCATAGCAATGCTATTGACGCTTGTGCTGCTGGCGGGCATGTGCATCTGCGGCACGGCGGAAAGCGCCGAGGCCACCAGCGCCGAGGCCCGCGCGGCCATTGAGGAAGCGCTGAATTTGAAGAACAACCCGGATCAGGCCTGGAGCTATGACGCCGGGAACGACGCCTGGACGCTGTCCATCGTCGCCGCGGTGACGGCCCCGGTGATCCCTGACGAGGAGGGCGTCTCCGTCTGCGTCCCCGGCGCATATGTCAAGGGCATCGACACCGACGGCGACGGCGCGGCGGACGTGACCGCTGCCGATTATAAGGACACCGTCAACGGCTCCCTGGTCATCGACAATGAGGCCAGCGTCACCTCCACCCACGGCCAGGTCTACACCGCCGCCACGGCCCCGGTGATCCTGAACACCGGCGCGGCGGGCTACGGCAATGCCGCCAACACCCTGGCCTCCGCCACCTACGCCAAAAAGGGCTACATCAACGTGGCCTGCGGCAACCGGGGCAAGCAGGACAGCTATACCGACGAAAATGGCAAGACCGTCTACACCGGCGACGCGCCCTCCTGTCTGGCCGATCAGAAGGCGGCGGCCAGGTTCGTGAAGTACAACATCCTGCTGGGCAACCTGCCGGGCAGCGTCTACCACTGGGTGTCCACCGGCGGCAGCGGCGGCGGAGCCCACGCCGTGATGTTCGCGGCCACCTCCAACCATCCCGATTTCTACGACTATCAGATCGCCGTGGGCGCGGTGGGCGTGTATCGCAACGCCGACGGCACCTATGACACCACCGTCACCATCGACGGCCAGCAGGTCAGCCTGTCCGACGGGGCCTGGGGCTGCGTGGCCTACAGCCCGATCACGTCCCTGTATGAAGCGGACATGGCGATGGCCTTCGAGTATTCCCTGAACCCCGATTATGCCTTCAATACCGAATTCCAGAAGGCGCTGGCGGGCATTCTGTCTAAGGAGTACATGGACTACATCAACGGCCAGAACATCGTCATCAACGAGGGCGACATCCACGCCGACATCGACGGCGACGGCATTTGGAACACGGACGGCATCGCCCTGACCATCACCTATGACGCCGACACCAACACCTACGGCGGCACCTATGTGGACCTGTACCGGGCGAAGTTCATCGGCAATCTTGAGAGCTACCTGTCCGGACTTGATTATGCCGAGGGCTGGACTTGGTTCGATGCCGAGGGCAAGGCCCTGTCCGACGAGGCTTTCGCCGCCATGACGCTTTCCGACAAGGTGCAGGCGTTCCTGGAAGGCCGCTATGATCGCGGCAGCTCCCGCAAGGGCGGCATGATGGGCGGTCGCGGCATGGGCCCCAGCGGCATGAACGGCAAGGCCGACTTCATGGGCGAGCGTCCCGAGGGGATGCCCGAAGGTATGCCGGAAGGCAAGCCCGGCGACCTGCCCGGCGCGGGCACCGAGGGCACCGGCGACCAGATGGTGGTCGGCACCCCGGATCAAGGCACCACCCAGGCCAGCGGCAGCACCACAGATTCCAAGAATTACGCCACCTACGACGACATGCTGGCCGCCTACAAGGCCGACATCGAGGCCATACAGGCCGGCGACGCCTACGGCAAGAACATCGTCAATCTGTACAATCCGCTGAACTACATCGGCGCGGAGGGCACCTGGAACCCCGCCTGGATGGTGATGCTCTGCGGCGCGGCGGAGGGCGACATCTCCATGCTGAACTCTCTGAATCTTGAGATCGCGGCCTGCAACGCCGGCATTGAGGCCAGCACCGAATGGCAGTGGGACGGCGGCCACGTGCCCAGCGAGATCTTCGGCAGCTCCCTGGCCATGCGCGTGGACTTTATGTATGGCTATGAGGATGGCGCGGCGGCAGAGCCTGACGAGATCGACCGGCTGGATTCCGACCGTCAGACCGCCAACGGCACCGCCGAGTCCGCCTCCGGCACCGACCTGACCGGCTGGGTCACCGTGACCGCCGAGGATCAGCAGGGCGACACCGTCATCAAGGCTGATTTCACCGTCCCCGCCATCGCCGTCTATCGCACCAACGGGGCCAGCAAGGCCACCCCCGGCTTCGACGTCATCGACTACGGCCAGGAGGACTACGTCTTCGGCAATGCCGACACCGACGCCCGCCACTGGAGCGAATTCGTCTACAAGGCCCTCTCCGAGAACCGCGAAGCGCTGGAGCCGCTGTTCAATAAGGGCTAAGGGTAGTTCGATAAATAAGGATTTGCCGGGGAGATGCACACGCTCCTGTAGGGGCGGCGTTGCGCCGCCCGCCGGGCAGGACGATGCGTTTCGTTGGGGGCGGGCGCCGAAACGGCGCCCCTACAGGGGATAGTTTGTCAGCCCGCCAAATTCCAATTTATCAAAAAATATTATTCGCAAGGAGCGACCACCCTGGCCGCTCCTTTTCTATGTCTTCATATGGGGCTTGAACAGCAGCGCATTGATGAGGCCGAACACCACGGCAGCGGTGATGCCGGCGGCAGTTCGGGTGACGCCGCCGACGAAGGCCCCGATGAGGCCGTAGCGGTTCACGCCCTCGATGGCCCCCATGGCCAGCGAATAGCCAAAGCCCGTCAGCGGCACGGTGGCCCCGGCCCCGGCGAAGTCCACCAGCGGCTTGTAGAGCCCCACCGCCGTCAGCAGCACCCCGGACACCACGAATATCACCAGTATGCGGGCATTGGTCAGCTTGGTATTCATGATCAGCGCCTGCCCGACACAGCAGATCAGCCCACCCACCACAAAAGCCCGGATGAATGGCATGATTTCCTCCATGCGATTGGTTCACCTCCGTTATTTTAATTGAGAATTAACTGCCTATCCTCTCTCCAGCGCCACCGCATACGCGATTCCCGGAATGGTCTGGCCCTGCTGACTGGACGTGGGTGAGAGCATGGCGCCGGAACCGGACAGCAGCACGCGGTTCAGTTCACCGTTTTCGATACGCTTCATGATCCAGGCACAGGAGACCGACGCCACACAGCCGCAGCCGCTGCCCCCGGCGTGGGCGTCCTGTTCCCGGTAATAGAGGCTCGCGCCGCAGTCCACCAGCTTGTCCTCTGGCATAGTCAGCCCCGCGCCGTGGCACAATTCCATCAAAAGGTCGCGGCCGATCCAGCCCAGGTCGCCGGTGACGATGAGATCATAGTCGTCGGCTGTCCGACGGGTGTCCTCCATGTGAGCGGCCAGTGTGTCGAACACCGCGGGAGCCATGGCCGCGCCCATGTGGTTGGCATCGGAGATGTTCAGGTCGATGACCCGGCCCAGCGTGCCCGAGGTGATCCTTATCCCCTCTCCCCCGCTTCTGAGCAGCGCGCAGCCGCAGGCGGTGGCGGTCCAGCTTGCCTGGGGCGGGCGCTGGGTGCCCAGCTCAAGAGGAAAACGAAATTGTCTTTCAGCGGTGCAGAAGTGGCTGGAGGCACAGCACAGGGCGCTGTCAAGATTTCCCGCGCTGATGAGCGCCGCGCCCAGCGCCAGCGCCTCCACGAAGGTGGAGCAGGCTCCGTACAGCCCGATGAAGGGCATGCCCAGCTTTTTCGCCGCGAAGGATGTGGCGATGATCTGGTTGTTCAGATCGCCGCCCAGCAGCGCGTCCACCGACCCGGCGGACAGCCCTGCGGCGTCCAGCGTATCCCTCGCAGTGCGGCGCACCATCTCGCTCTCCGCCAGCTCCCAGCTCTTCTGCCCAAGCAGGTCGTCCTCCAGTATGGCATCGAACCAATCCGCCAGCGGGCCCTCGCCCTCCTTGCGCCCGGCGACGCTCCGATGGGCCGCAATGACCGGCGGGTTGTCATAGATGAAGGTCTGCCTTCCCATTCGGCTCACAGCAGCCACCCCCTGACGATCCAGTAAATGACGCCCACCAGGACCGAGGACGCGATGCCATAGGCCAGCACCGGCCCTGCCAGCGTGAAAAGCCGCGCGCCGACGCCGGTGACAGCCCCCTCCCGCTGAAACTCGATGGCCGGAGCCGCCACAGAATTGGCGAAGCCCGTCACCGGTATGGCCGAGCCCGCCCCGGCATACTTGCCGATGCGGTCATAGACGCCCAGGCCCGTAAGCGTGGTACCCAGAAAGATCAGCACCGAGGTGGTGAACATGGGGTTGGTGATCTCCCCAAGATTCAGCTTTTCGGCCCACAGGCTGATAAACTGCCCCAACGTGCAGATCGCGCCACCCACCCAGAAGGCCCGGACATAGCCCCTGAGCATGCGGCTCGAGGGCGTGACGTCCGCCACCAGTTGGCGGTATCGGGCGGCGGTGTAGGGCTGTCGGCTCATGCCTCCGCCTCCCTTCCCGCGGGCAGCGGGGCGGCATGCTCCTGCATCCTGATCTCCCGGTTCCGCGACGTCATATCCGGCTCCCCCATCGCCGGCAAATCCCGCCTCTCCATTTCACATCATCCCTTTCCTTGGGTTCGGGAATAGTTTTATACTATTCTCAATCTAAAACATATACATATTCGGAGTGGATTTTTCGTCCTGTCTAAGCTGAACAAAGGGAGGCGTAGCAGCGCTACGTTGACCGGAGTGAAGCAACGACAGGGCGAAAAGGACGCCCGGAAACGCAACGAAGTTTCCAGCCAGATGTATAGATTTTAGGTTGAAAATAGTATTAGTCAACGGAGGACGGATTATTCAGGGGCGACGAACTCATCAAAGGCATAAAAAAGCGGAGCCCATAAAGAGCTCCTAAAATATCCCATGAGTGCCGTCTGCTTCTGCTTTTTCACCCGCCGCTCAGGCAGGGCGGAGACCTACGGCTGCTTGCTGTCTTCCACTGCGAACGGAGGCTTGACATCGGCAGACCGACCCGGAATCCTTTTATGAATCTGTGGGTAAAAGCATCGGCTAACGCACACCCCAGGATAGATTTCCTTTTGCAATGCGCTGTCCTTTCGACATTTCTATTATAGCCGCTGACCTGCCCGTTGTCAATGCCCTTTCGAAAATTTTATGACCATGAAATTAACGTAAATTGGCAAAAGAAAATCATCTCACGCATATATGCTTGACAATCCCGTGACGTGAGGGTAAACTGAAGGTAGAAATATGGTAGCTCGATAAATTGGAATTTGTTTCCGTAGGGACGCCATGAATCGCGTCCCTATGGTGGCCTTGTTGCTCAAACAAATCCCTGTATATCATCTACCCATAGAAAAATACAGAGGAATAACCAATGGCAAAGAAGAAGAAGCGCGGGCCGCGCCCTGTAGAGCGGATTTCCATCATACTGATCGTGCTGGCCTTCATGGCGGTGAGCTTCGGGGCGGGCTGGTATTTCGGGGTGCGGTCCACGAAGTACAAGGGGACGGTGCTGCTGGTGAACGACAAGAACCGGCTGTCGTCCAGCTATGTGCCCGAAGGGCTGGTGAACCTCTATACGAGCCGGCATTCCTTTAGATTGGCGAACAGCGAGATACAGCTCACCCGGGAGACCTACGAGGCCGCCGAGCAGATGTTCCATGCCGCCGAAGAGCAGAACCTGAACGGTTACATCATCACCAGCGGCTATCGTAGCTATGACCGACAGGCCGAGGTCTACGCCCAGTCCGAACCGGGCAAGGCCCAGGAGCCCGGGGCCAGCGAGCACCAGACCGGCTTGGCCTTCGACGTGACCACCGAGACCAGCAACGGCTTCGAGTCCACACCGCAGTATGCCTGGCTGATGCAGCACGCCCATGAATACGGCTTCATACAGCGCTACCCCGCCAACAAGGCTGACATCACCGGCATCAGCTACGAGCCCTGGCACTACCGCTACGTCGGCGTGGAGGTCGCCACGCAGATCCACAATACCGGCATGACGCTGGAGGAATTCGTCAAGCGCAATCGATAGCATATAAACAGGGACGCCAAAATGAATGGCGTCCCTGTAATCATGTATATGCTTATGCTTCGGGCGCGTCCATCGGCTGGATGGAGGCCATGGACAGTGCGGTCATATCGGTGTTCCACTGCTCCTCGATCATGTTGTGGTAGGTGACCTGGAAGAAATACCCGTCACCGGCGGAAATGGCAACCACCAGCGTCTGTCCGCCATCGCGGCTCACCAGCAGGGCATTGTAAGGATTGATGGTCGTGGTGTTGGCAACATCGAAGGTCTCCTCGTCGAGGGCGTTCAGAAGATCCCCCACAGTTTCAATGCCCTCGCCGATGAAGCTGAACTGGGTCACGATGTGGAGGCTGTGCTCGTCGCCTTCGAAGACATCAAGGATACCGGCAGCCTTATCTTCCTCGCTCACCTCCATCTGAGAAAGCCCGCTGGGCACAAACATCTGGAGGTTGAACTGGCTGTACTCGTAGAAGAGGCCCTCTGCGCCCATGAGCTGCGCATAGTTCTGGAATTCGTCCCAGCTATAGGTACGAACGCCTTCCTCCGTAGCATCGGTCGCGGCTTCCTCGACGGCAGCTTCAGCTTCTTCAACGGCGGCTTCGGTCTCTTCAGCGGCGGGTTCAGCTTCTTCGGCGGCGGGTTCAGCTTCCTCAGCGGCAGGCACGGCGCCCCATACCGTCACAGGCGCTTCTTCGGGAGCCTGTGTAGCGCCCCATACCACCACGGGCACATCCTCTGCGAACGCGGAGCCGACGATCAGCAGTGCTGAGACGAGCAACAGGGCAAAAATCCTCTTCAAGGTGATCTCTCCTTTTCTATCTATGCGCGGTCATCAGCGGATCTCGCTCTTGCCGCCCATGTACATTCTCAGCGCTTCAGGGATACGGATGGAGCCATCGGCCTGGAGGTTGTTCTCCAGGAAGGCGATCAGCATCCGGGGCGGGGCCACGACGGTGTTGTTGAGGGTGTGGGGCAGGTACTTCTTGCCGTCAGCGCCCTTGACGCGGATCTTGAGCCGGCGGGCCTGGGCGTCGCCCAGGTTGGAGCAGGAACCCACCTCGAAGTACTTCTGCTGCCGGGGGGACCAGGCTTCCACGTCGCAGGACTTGACCTTCAGATCAGCCAGGTCGCCGGAGCAGCACTCCAGCGTGCGGACGGGGATGTCCATGGTGCGGAAGAAATCGACGGTCAGCTTCCACATCTTATTGTACCAGTCCATGCTGTCCTCGGGCTTGCAGACAACGACCATCTCCTGCTTCTCAAACTGATGGATGCGGTAGACGCCGCGCTCCTCGATGCCGTGGGCGCCGACCTCCTTGCGGAAGCAGGGAGAATAGGACGTCAGGGTCTGGGGCAGCTCGTCCTCGGAGAGCATCTGATCGATGAACTTGCCGATCATGCTGTGCTCGCTGGTGCCGATGAGATAGAGGTCCTCGCCCTCGATCTTGTACATCATGTTCTCCATCTCAGCGAAGCTCATGACGCCGGTGACCACGTTGCCGTGGATCATGAAGGGGGGCACATAGTAGGTGAAGCCGTGATCGATCATGAAATCGCGGGCGTAGGACAGTATGGCGGAATGGAGCCGCGCGATGTCGCCCTTGAGATAGTAGAAGCCGTTGCCGCTGGTGCGGCGGGCGGAATCCAGATCGATGCCGTTCAGCCGCTCCATGATGTCCACGTGATAGGGGACCTCCCACTCGGGCACCACGGGCTCGCCAAAGCGCTCGTTCTCAACGTTCTGGCTGTCGTCCTTGCCAATCGGAACGGAATCATCGATGATGTTGGGGATCACCAGCATGCGCTTGCGGATCTCCTCGGCATATTCGATCTCCTTCTGCTCGATGTCGGCCAACTCGTCCTGCATGTCCTTGACCTGCTGCTTGACGGCCTCGGCCTCTTCCTTCTGGCCCTTCGCCATCATGCCGCCGATCTGCTTGGAGAGCTTGTTGCGCTGGGAGCGCAGGTAGTCCGCTCGCTGGATGGCTTCGCGGTTCTTCTTGTCAAAATCCAATACCTCGTCCACCAGGGGCAGCTTCGCTTCCTGGAACTTCTTCTTGATGTTCTCGCGCACCAGGTCCGGATTCGTGCGCACCAGATTGATGTCTAACATAGAGCGTCATTCCTTTCAATAGTGACGGTATATCATGGGTATTATTATACCCTTTGGGGAGACGTTTGGCAAGTAAACTTCATATTGCTCGATAAATTGAAGTTTATCGGGGAGACGGGTGGTCACCTCATCCGGCGCTTCGCGCCACCTTCCCCTCAAGGGGAAGGCTTTTGGCCCCGTCGTTCCAAGCCCCTTGCCTTCCCCTTGAGGGGAAGGTGCCCGTGAGGGCGGATGAGGTGGTCTCGAACAAACACCCCTATAAATCCTTATTTGGCGACATAACCCACCCCCTATATTTTGAACGTTTACCTTTTTCCTCTGGTAAAACGCCGAGAATCCTGCTATAATGTCAATATACTGGGGTTCGGAGAGTTAATTTCCGAACATTTATGGAATAACGACGAATATCGTTCGATTTTGAGGTGATTTATTCATGGCGAATACGGCAATCGTGGGCATCAACTGGGGCGACGAGGGCAAGGGCCGCATGGTGGACTACTTCGCGGGCCAGTTTGACGTGGTAGTGCGCTATCAGGGCGGCAACAACGCGGGGCACACCGTCATCAACGAATACGGCAAGTTTGCGCTGAATCTCATGCCCTCGGGCATCTTCCGCAAGGACACCATCAACCTGCTGGGCGCGGGCGTGGTGGTGGACCTGAAGCACATCAACGAGGAGATGAACCGCATCCGTGCCAAGGGCGTGTCCATCACCCCCGACAATCTGAAGATCTCCGACCGCGCCATGATGGTGCTGCCCATCCATCCGAATCAGGACAAATGGGAGGAGCAGCGGCTGGGCAAGGACCATTTCGGCTCCACCTTGCGCGGCATCAGCCCCATCTACGGCGACAAGTACATGAAAAAGGCCATCCAGATGGGCGACCTCAAACACCCCGCCACGCTGGAGAAGCACCTGCGCCGCCTCGTGGACTGGAAGAACGATACCATCGTCCAGGGCTACGGCCAGGACGCCATCGACTATGACGAGACCCTGGAGTGGATCCACACCTGGGGCGACCCGCTGATCCCCTTCATCTGCGATGCCGGCGAGCTGCTGGAAAACGCGCTGGAGGCGGGCAAGAGCGTGATGTTCGAGGCCCAGCTGGGCGCGCTGCGCGACATACAGTATGGCATCTATCCCTTCACGTCCTCCTCCTCCCCGCTGGCAGCGGAGGCCCCCGTGGGATGCGGCCTGCCGTCCATCAAGGTGGACGAGGTCATCGGCGTCACCAAAGCCTATTCCACCTGCGTGGGCGAGGGCCCCTTCGTGGGCGAGTTGGACGGCGACGCCGCCCACGACCTGCGCGAAGCCGGAGCGGAGTACGGCGCGGCCACCGGCCGTCCCCGCCGCGTGGCCTGGTTCGACATTCCCGCCACCCGCTATGGCACTCGCCTCCAGGGCGCGACAGCGCTGGCGCTGACCAAGCTGGACGTGCTGTCCTACCTCGACGAGATCCCCGTCTGCACCGCCTATAAACTCAACGGCGAAACGATCGACCGCTTCCCCTATACTCCCGACCTCTACGACTGCGAGAGCGTCTATGAGACCCTCCCCGGCTGGAAGTGTGACATCTCCAAGGCCCGCAAATGGGAGGACCTGCCGCAGGCGGCCCGGGATTACGTGGAATACATCGAAAAGCGCGTCCGCTGCCCGATTAAATATGTTTCCGTCGGCCCGGAGCGCGAGGCGCTGATCATTCGGTGATTGATGGACAGGCCATTCTTCAACGTCTGGTTTAAGGGCTTTGAAAGCGGCCTTGAGGCAATGGATGGCGATGCCAGGAGCCTTCTGCTGGCGCACTGCGCGAGACAGTGCACCAATACAGGCGTCTTGCAGTTGCACCTTCGCCATTACGAGGCCGTAAGCGGAAACCGCGATGCTTTCTACCGCAGACTGCACGAAACCGGAAACGTCCGCGGCGAAGTCATCACACCAGGCAAAGAATACTATATCTGTTTTCCCGATTGCGCCTGTGACCTGCACACTGAATGCGGCGTCGATTCGCCTGTGCTGTGCGAATGTTCGCGGCAAAGCATTCTCTATGTGGCTGAAACGGTGTGGAAGGGATGCCGTCTCCGGGTCGAACCGGAGAGCACCGTCCTATCCGGAGCCCCGGAATGCAGGTTCAGGCTCATATTCCAGTGACATCCTGTCTATACACGATGGATCGTCGAACCCAGGAGGCATTATGAACAAAAACACCTATGAAACGCCCTTGAATTCCCGCTATGCCAGCAAGGAGATGCAGTACATCTTCTCTCCCGATAAAAAGTTCACGACGTGGCGGAAGCTGTGGGTGGCGCTGGCGGAGAGCGAGATGGAGCTGGGCCTGCCGGTGACCCAGGCGCAGGTGGACGAGCTGAAGGCCCATATAGAGGATATCGACTATGAAAACGCCCGACAGCACGAGCAGCGGGTTCGCCACGACGTGATGGCCCACGTCCACGCCTACGGCGACGTGTGCCCGAACGCCCGGGGCATCATCCATCTGGGCGCGACGAGCTGCTACGTCACGGACAACGCAGACATACTGATGCTCCGGGACGCGCTGACCTTGATCCGTCAAAAGCTGGTGGAGGTGCTGCGCCGCCTGCGCAAGTTCGCCTGGGAATACAAGGACCTGCCCTGTCTGGGCTACACCCATTTGCAGCCCGCCCAGCTGACCACCGTGGGCAAACGGGCCTCCCTGTGGATGCAGGACCTGACCATGGATCTGGACGAGGTGAGCTTCGCCCTGTCTTCCCTCAAATTGTTGGGCAACCGCGGGGCCACGGGCACCCAGGTCAGCTTCATGGAGCTGTTCGACGGCGACGGCGCGAAGGTGGACGAGCTGGAGAAGCGCATTGCTCAGAAGATGGGCATGGAGGCCGTTTTCGACGTGTCCGGCCAGACCTATCCCCGGAAGCTGGATTCCCGGGTGCTGGGCGCGCTGTCGGGCATCGCCCAGTCGGCCTACAAGTTCGCCCAGGACCTGCGGCTGCTACAGTCCTTCCGCGAAGTGGAGGAGCCCTTTGAGAAGAACCAGATCGGCTCCTCGGCCATGGCCTACAAGCGCAACCCCATGCGCTCCGAGCGCATCTGCGCCCTGTCGCGGCACGTGATGGCCGTCTATCAGGACGCCGCCATGACCGCCGCCACCCAGTGGTTCGAGCGCACGCTGGACGACTCCGCCAACCGCCGCCTGTCCCTGCCCGAGGCGTTCCTCGCCACCGACGCGGTGCTGGAGCTCTACGCCAACGTGGCCGACGGCATGGTGGTCTATCCGAAGATGATCGAGAAGCGCGTGATGGAGAACCTGCCCTTCATGGCTACCGAGGACATCATCATGGAGTCCGTCAAGCAGGGCGCAGACCGGCAGGAAATTCACGAGCGCGTGCGCGTCCACTCCCAGGCCGCCGCGGCCCGCATGAAAGCCGAGGGGCAGGAGAGCGACCTCATGGACCGCATCGCTGCCGACCCCGCCTTCCCCATCGACCATCAGCGCCTCACCGAGCTGCTGGCCCCCGCCAAGTACACCGGCCGCGCTGCCGAGCAGACCGAAAAGTTCATAAAAAATGTCGTTGACCCCATTCTGGCAAAGTATAGCGCCGTCGAAATGGGTACAATTACACTGTAAATAAACCGGAAATGAAGCCAATTCCCGCGAACTGGCTTCATTTCCCATTTCTCAATATTACGGAAGGTGGTTTTGCGCATGAAGAAGTACGTTGTCGGCATCGATGTGGGAGGCACCAAGATACAGCTTGGGCTGTTTGATGAAAACAATAAAATCATCCTGGGCAAGCACTTCCTGACCGACAAGGAGATCGGCGCGGGGGAGCTGATGGACCTGCTGGCCGCTCAGGTGCGGAAGCTGGCGGCCCAGGCGGAGCTGACCCTGGACGACATCCGGGGCGTGGGCGCGGCCTTTCCTTCCTATATAGACTATGAAAAGGGCGTGTGCGTGGAGACCAGCAACATCATGTCCCTGAACGACCAGCCCGTGCGGGACATGTTGTCGGAGCGTCTCAATCTTCCCGTATACGTGGACAATGACGGCAACCTGGCCGCGCTGGCGGAACATGAGATCGGCGCGGGTGTGGGCATCGACAACCTCATCTACGCCGAGCTGTCCACCGGCATCGGCGGCGGGCTGATTTTGAACGGCAAGCTTTATCGCGGGATGCACGGCATGGCCGGCGAGATCGGGCATATGCTGATATCGGACTCCACCGGCTACCCCTGCGGCTGCGGGGTCATCGGCTGCGTGCAGTCCATCTCTTCCGGGCATTACATGGCCCGCTACGCCATGGACCGCATCAAGGAGGGCGAGGAGAGCCGCATACTGGACTATGCCGGCACCATCTCCAACATCGACACGCTGGCCGTGGGCCGGGCGCTGAACGTCAACGACCCGCTGGCCCTGGAGGTGGTGAACCGGGGCGCGGAATACCTGGGCCGCATGTTCCACAGCCTGAACCAAATCTTTGATATTAATGTTTTCATCTACGGCGGCGGCGTCACCAACCTGGGCCACCGCTTCGTGGACCGCATGATCGCCGCCTATCGCCATCACTCGCTGATGGACCAGAAGTATCCCGCCCGGTTCATCCCCAGCGCGCTGGGCGCAGACGCCAGCCTCATCGGCGCGGCGCTCCAGGTCAAATGAAGGGGCTGACGACGGAGGGGCTGCTGAAGCGGCTGGAAAAGCGGCCCATCATCGCCGCTGTGCGCGACCCAGCCTCCAACCGGCGGGCCATCGAAAGCCCGGTGGCCGTGATCTCGATGATCTCCACCTCCATATTCGAGCTGGACGACATGGTCAAGGAGGCCCACGACGGTGGCAAGGCAGTGCTGCTGCACATCGACCTGGCCGAGGGCCTGGGGCGGGACGACGCCGCCGTGCGCTGGTGCGTGGACCGGCTGGGCGTGGACGGCCTGATCTCCACCAAGCCCAACCTGCTCCGCGCCGCCGCAGAGCTGGGGGTCATCACGGTCCAGCGGTTCTTCATGGTGGATTCCGCCTCCCTCAACCACGGCAAACGCCTCCTGAAAAACACCCCTCCGGAGCTGGTGGAGGTGCTGCCCGCCATCGCTCCCAAGGGCATTCGCCAGCTCTGCGAGGCGCTGGACAAGCCCGTCATCGCCGGCGGCCTGGCCAGCGAGCCACGGGATGTCGCCCTGGCCCTCCAGGCCGGGGCCCGCGCCGTCTCCACGGGAGAAGCGGGGCTGTGGGGGTATACGCTGTAGGATAAATTGGAATTTGGCGGGGTGACGGGGATTCACCTCATCCGGCGCTTCGGTGCCGCGCCTCAAATCTTCGATTTGAGCCGTGGCAGTCTGGCCTTTGGC
>CACZXF010000026.1 GCA_902785105.1 uncultured Eubacteriales bacterium
CCTCTCTTCGGACAGACAAAACGCAACACCCACACTTTGACAGAGTAAATGCAACCCCTCTTAACCAAGCCGTTGCGTTTACCTTGTCAATTCAGTAATAAGTGATTCCACTGATAAGAAATGAATATGTTCTTGACAATCATGTTATATTTTTTATATACTATAGATATCCATGAACATTGGGCTCACTCATACGACCGACCATTGGTGCAGCATCAACCCTACTGACTTTGAAAGGAGAATCATTTCCATGTTTTTCTTTGGCAAGAGCAAGCGACTCGAGGAAAGGATTTCCCAGCTTGAACAGGAACTGAACGATGTCAGGACGAGCGCAGAGCAGGATTTACAGGCGGAACGCGAGAAGCATGCGGAATTGGAGACGCAGATCGAATCATTGAATGCGGCCCGTGAGGAGCTTGAGACGGAGAAAGCATGCTACGAGGAGAACATCGCCGAGCTGAAGCGACAGAGCGAAGAGGCGCTTGATGAGGAGAGGTCCCGTTCCAATGACGCGCTGATTGCCCTGAGGGAGCATATCTACGCTGAGAAAGAGGACCTGATGAACCGGTCGGAGAAGGAATTGTCTGTGCAGACGCTGATGTCGCTCAGCGGCTTTGGCACCCGCATGGAAAGGCTGGAACGGCGCTATGCCGAGCTGCTGAAGGACGTCAATAAAGAGGTAAGCTCCGTCATCAGCGCTGAGAGCGAGAGTATTCTTGGCCATTTCAGTGACGCGAAGGCAGAGATGATCGACGCCTTCACCGCGCAAAGCGAAGCCATGCGCAGCGATTACGGCAAGGTCAATGAAGAAGCCCTGCAGGCACTCTCTTCGGATACCGAGACTGTGGTCAGGAGTTTTCAGGAGAATACAGCCCAGATGCTGGAAGCGCTGGCACAGAAGAGCGAAGCCATGCGCAGCGATTACGTGAAGATCAACGATGAAGCGACGCAGGCGCTGTCCGCCAGCAGCCAGGCCGTGGTTGCCGGCTTCCAGGAGAAAACCACGCAGATGCTGGATGAGCTCACACAGCAATCCAGCGCCATCCGAAGCGATTACGGCAGAATCAGCGATGAAGCGACGCGGACGCTGTCCACCAACAGTCAGGCCGTTGTAAACAGCCTCCAGCAGAATACCGCTCAGATGGCCGAATTGGTCGGTTCCCTGAAAACGGAGATAAGCCATGCGGCTAAAAATGCGGTCGATGCTGTCACTGCCGTTCCCAATCCGTATGAGGATTCCGCGCTGAGCGCCAAGATGAATGGCATAGAGCAGGATATAGCGGGTTTGCGGGAGCGAATCGGCGAATTGGGGCAGGATGATATCCGGGACGGACTGGCCTCCATACTGAACAGAATCGAAATCCTCAGTGGCAGAGTGGAAGGATTATATGCGGCCGGCGCGTCTTCAGACAGTGCTGAAAAGAGCGCAGGTGAAATCATTTTGGAGCAGGCGGCGGCAGCCGTAGAGGCAGCAGCGGACAGCGAAGCGCCCGTGGAAAACGATTGATGAACGCGGCGCAGCCGCCTGTGCCGGTCAACATCTGAACCGTTGAAATCCTTGGGAGAGCGTGGGCGCTCATGGTTCTGTATACAATAATGTCTGCATATGCAATCATGTCGCCCGCGCTTTTCTGACTGATTTTTATGGAATCCGTTGAGCGGATTGTGAGAATGTGCGTCACCCGCCCCGATGCGACTGCCGACGGTAGTTTTCAAGGTGGATGCGGAGAAAATGGCCGTGGGTGGCATACCATTCATTCTGTCCACCAACGGGGTATAGCTGACAAAGCTTCTCCCCGCTGAATATCTTGCGTTAATGAAATGAGAGAGGGCTGTCTGCATGACCGAAATCATCCATATCCCTGCCAGTATGGGCAATCTTTATGGTATCCTCCGAACCCAGCCGACCCCTGCCCCCTTGGTCATACTCAGCCACGGCTTTGGCGGCAGCCACACGAACCATCAGGATTATGAAAAGTTTTTCTTTGAAAATGGATTTGCAACCTTTAATCTGGACTTCTGCGGCGGCGGACTGGAAAGCAAAAGCGATGGCTCCATGCTGGAGATGACAGTTCTGACAGAGGCAGAGGATCTGAGCGCGGTTATCGACTATTTCAGGGACGATGACAGGTTCACCCGCATCTTCCTCATCGGCTTCAGCCAGGGCGGTTTCGTGTCCTCATACGTCGCCGCGCGCCGTCCGGCGGATATTGCCGCGCTGGCCATAGAATATCCCGCCTATGTTTTGCAGTTCGACGCCAGGAAAAGGGCAAAAGACGGATTATTCTCAGATACCATCGACATCATGGGACAGACTGTCGGCCGGGTGTATAATGAAACGGCCGTCTCCTTTGATATCTATGATGTGATTGGAGACTATACCGGGGATGTTCTCATTCACCATGGCGACGCGGATCTCATCGTCCCGCTGAGTTATTCTGAAAGGGCTGCCCAGGTGTTTCCTCATGCCCGGTTGGTCGTAATGCCCGGACAGGGGCATGGCTTTACCGGGGAATCCAGACGGGAAGCCATGCAGCGGGAATTGAAATTCTTTGAAGCACACAGATAGTATACAGCAAGCATCCGTAAGGTGCCCCCAATGTCAACCAGGGACGGCAGCTATACATGGAGGTCATATGAGTAATAATGCTTTGATGGTATCTCAAAGAGATTTATGGCAGTTGGTCGATGCGGCCTTTGATCTGATACACCCCGAAGTCCACGGTCATCATCAGCAGGTCGGCTATCTTGCCTATCATATGGCCCGTGCGCTGAACCTTCCGATATCGCATCAATTTCTGACCTTACAGTCTGCTTATCTCCACGACATCGGAGGCGCTGTCAAAGGACAGGACATTTCGCTGATTGAAATTGAGAATATCAGCCGTCGCGTTGCGCACGCGAGCGCGGATATTCTTGCGGATTTCCCTGTCTTTAACGCGATCTCTGTCATCGTGAGGCACTGTCAGACGCCCTATCGGGAAACCCGCCAGTTGCAGGTCCCGCCACTTCATTTTCCCATGCTCGATATTTCCAATTTGCCGGAGGAAATCTCAGGCATCGTTGAAAAAGTGGCGGATATTACGCTCCAGGACCCGCTTTTTCTGTCCAATCTCATCCATCTGGCGGACGATGTGGTTTTAATGATAAAACCGGATACCCCGATACTCAATCAGGTGGACAAGATCATTCAGGCAGTTCAAAAGGGAGCCGGAGACAGCTATGCGCCTCAGGCGGTGCGGGCTCTGGCAAGTCTGGCCGGCGATGAGTGCATTTGGTTGGAGTTGGTTTACAGCACTGATCGGATCGTGGAAGAACTGATTATGGACCGCAAGGTAAATCTGGATGCCATCAAACAGGTTGCCAAATTGATAGGCATGATCATCGACTTCCGAAGCCCCTTCACGGCCATGCACTCCGCCGGTGTCGCGGCTTCGGCTCGAAGCCTTGCACGACTGGCAGGCATGAATGAGCAGGAATGCGATATGATGGAGATCGCCGGCAGCCTGCACGACCTCGGGAAGATCAGGACACCTTCAGAGATCCTTGAAAAGCCCGGCAAACTCACGCCCGAGGAATTCAATGTGATGAAGGAGCACGCTTTTTTCAGCGATCTGCTGCTCAGCTGCGTAGGCGGATTCAATGAGATTCGCGAATGGGCGGCTCTGCATCATGAAAAGCTGAATGGCAAAGGCTATCCTTATCATATGAAAGACGGGGAAATACCCTTTGGATCACAGATCATGGCCGTGGCGGACGTATTCTCCGCGATCACGGAAGATCGTCCCTATCGAAAGGGCATGGCGGAGGAAAGGGTAAAGTCAATCCTCCAGGAAAATGCTGAGCGAGGGGAGCTTTCAAAACTGATAACCGATCTGTTGATTGCCAACTTTGACGCGGTAAATACAGCGCGCGATCACGCCTCGCGGGAAGCGGGAAAGAGGTACTTCAGAGCGATGCAAAAGACAAACTGATACTTAATTGATTCTAATACTGTTCTACTACACATTATTAAGTCGATACCAATACATGTCCTTCACAAGTATGGCCTGGAAAAGATCGGGTCTTTCCCGGGCCGATGGTTCATTGGATTAGAACGCGACATGCATGTACTCCTCAACGTTGGTCTTGTCGATCATGCGGCCGAGGTTCTGGATGAAGGTGGGCACCTCTTCACCGGCGACGATCTTCTCGACGGTATCGAAAGCGGTAGGGCCGAACCAGGGGCCGCACAGCACGGTGTCGTCCATCTCGACGGCCTCGATGCAAAGACGCGGGTATCCTTGAAACCGCCGACGCCGAAGATGGCCACGTCCTCGCCGGGCTTCATTCCAGCGCCATCAGGGTCTGCATGGCGCTGATGGCGCACTCGTCGTCATGGCCGTACACGGCGTTGATCTCGGTGCCGTGGGCCTGGATGATATTCTTCATGGCGGACTACCTGTTTGGAACGACGGTGCACGTGCGCATCCCAAGGGAAAGGAAAGAGAAGAGCCTATGATGCGGGTGATGATCGTCGACGACGAAAAGCTGATATGGGACGGCCTGGCGCAGCTGGTGGACTTGGCGGGCCTTTGGCTGTGAGGCAGTCGCCGAAACCGCGAACGGTGTGCAGGCGTTGAAATATTTGGGATCTACTCCCAAATTAATGGATATGGTATAATCAGCACAGAGTGAACGTGATGATAGAGAACTGTGAGAGCATGATAGCAACCTCCCTCCAGCTTAAGGAGCCATGGTATGTTTCCAGTGCGCCATTCGACCCTGAGAGGCAACAAATGAACATCTGAGTAAGGGTCCGGGACAATGCTGTATTTGCCTGTCCTTGTTGTAGATTATGGGTGAAGCGCCATGGGTATGAACCATACGAGTGGTCATGGCGTCATTACCGGAGTCCATGCGGATCAGAAGCTGCATGTTTGCCATGTGGCGCGAGTGTTCCAGCGATTCACGCAGGAAATCAGGCGTGCCTTTCTGGCAATGCTGCCTGTCTTCACGCAGCTCAATGTTCAGCATGAAGCCATCGGCGTCAAGGTACGCGACGATTGGCGCATAGTCGTCATGCCTCTTGTAAGTACGGCTGATACCCTCTTTGTGGGATTTCGAGTTATCCAAAGGCGTCACATCGATATCCAGCGGTATCAGCCCTTTCGCTATAGCGCTCGGCAATACATCGTGGATGGTGAAGAGCTTTATATTCGCGCTCAGTATGACTTTGCGGAGCGCTTTGCCTGTGGCATCCAGGCGCTGTCGCAGTGTTTCTGACGCTGGAGCAACTCTTTTGAGGCCATGTGCTGCTCGATAGTATTACGGATTGCTCTTCATTTCATTGACGGAATCGAACTGAGGCTTCCCCTGAATCAGTAGACCGATCATGGTCAGCATGATATCTCCATTGGGAATCTGTGGCTCACTGTGTTTGGGTAAATCGCGGCGCTGATCGCAATGCTGAACGAACTTATTACGGCTGAGCATGTTCCCGACGATGCTCAAACCCAACGGTGTAATATACCGTCCGCTGCTTTTTTTAGGCTCGATTGTTTTCCCTATGGACATGGTATCGCCTCCGTCTAATGGCTCTATGATACCCTATTCGGAGGAGGATTTGGCCCTTTTTACTGCACCCATTCGGTGTGTGTGGTAATTTTGCGTTGCATCCTCAATTCATCCTTGCCACAGGACTTTTGGAGGTTTGGAGGAAAAACTTCACGGATTCAGGAATTATCTAAAGATAGAAAAATGACAATTGGATATGGAGGAGGAAACAATCATTGAATAACATCGAGCGACGGGACCGGGAGATGGGGTATATTTCGGACGGGGCCGTCATGGAGGAGCAGAAGGCCTGCCGGCGGATACTACAAAAGCTGAACTTCATGGACAGGAGTGACTTTGACGGCATTTCGGAAGTAGTGAAGGAACTGCTGGGGAAATCGGAGAACGCCTTCATCAACCCGCCCTTTTACTGCGATTACGGCAAGCACATCGAGGTGGGCAAGAACTTTTTCGCCAATTACAACTGCTGCATCATCGACGTGGCAAAGGTGAAGATCGGGGATTACTGCCAGATGGCCCCGAACGTGGCGATCTACACGGCGGGACATCCCATCCATCCCGACAGCCGCAATTCGGCCTATGAATACGGCAAGGCCATCACCATCGGCGACAATGTCTGGATCGGTGGCAACACCGTGATCTGCCCTGGCGTGACCATCGGGGACAGCGTGGTCATCGGCGCGGGCAGCGTGGTCACCCATGACATACCCGCCTGGACCGTCGCCGCCGGAAATCCCTGCCGGGTCATCCGCCAGATCACCGAGGCGGATCGTCACAAGCTCTTCAAAAATGAGATGATCGACGACGAGGCTTGGGCGAACATCGTCGCACGCGGCTTCGGCGGGGAATGAGGTCACATATGGACAAAAAGGCATTGCGCCGCGCAATCGGCGAGAAAAAAAGCGCCTTGACGGCGGAACAGATCGAAAACCGAAGTCGGATATTGGCTGAAAAACTCTTTGAGACACCTCAATACCGGGATTGCCATTCCCTCTACGCCTACCTGTCCTTCAATCAGGAGGTGCGCACCAATCCCATCATCGAACGCGCCTGGGCGGACGGCAAGCGCGTGGCGGTGCCGAAGGTCATCGGCAAAGACATGGTGTTCATATGGATCGATAATTATGATGCCCTCGGCCCCGGCTATTACGGCATTACCGAGCCCATAGCAGACGGCCCCGTGGCGGACGATAAAACTGCCCTCGTCCTCATGCCCGGCCTGGCCTTCGACCCGGCGGGCCACCGCGTCGGCTATGGCGGCGGCTTCTACGACCGCTTCTTAGAGGCCGAGCCCAATCACCCGCTGGTGGCGCTGTGCTACGATTTTCAGATGTTCGACCATCTGGATGTGGAAGCCCATGACATTCCGGTGGATGTGGTGATCACGGACGATCAGAGCATTCGTTGAAGAAAGCAACCATGTCGTCATTGGCCTGCCGGCTCTCGGGATAGTCGGGAAAAAGGACGTTGAATACGTGGTCCAGCTTGCGCTCCCGGCTGGCGTATTCCCGGTAAATGTGGGGGAAGCCGCGGGCCTCCATGAATTCGTGCATCCCCCGCGTATGAGTGTACAGCAGGGAATCCGTGGGGGAGGAGCAGTACCAGATCCGGGGGTAGTTCTCATCCATGTAGTATTCATAGGAGCTGTGTTGGACCAGCGCCTTGTCAAAGGTGTACCGGTGCAGTATCAGCCACAGCATGTGGGAGGGCAGGTTTTTCGGCAATAGCTTCAGGTCGAAGCTGCCCTCCGGACAGGAGGCGGCGTACCCGGCTATCTTCACGGGCGGCTGTCGGGTGCCAAAGAAATCCGCGAATTTGCCTGAGGTGAATATCGCCGCGGCCAGCAGCACGATGTGCCCGCCGGCGCTGTCCCCGGTCAGGAACAGCCGGGAGAGGTCAAAGCTGTATTCCGCCCCGTGGGCTTTGACCCAAGTCAGCGCGTCCACCAGTTCATTCAGTATGGTGGAAAGACTCCCCTCCGGACAAAGTGTGTAATTCATGTTCACCACATGAAAGCCCTTGCTGGCGAGGTACTGCCCGTGCTGGGCGTTGATCTCCTTGAAGCAGGACAGATAGCCGCCGCCGTGCAGCTCCACGATCACCGGCAGCGGCGCTTTGCTGTCTAATGGGGAATAGACGTCCAGCCGGTGGTCGGGATTGCCGTCGTCCAGATAGGGGAGATCGGCGCGAATATGAACGCCGTAGGGATTGGGATTGGCGGCGATGCGCGGCGCGTTAGCCCGGGACTGTGCCCAGCGGATGATGCGAATGATGGGATTCATGGTCTGCTCCTGTTGGTCAAACGAACTTTCCATATTATTATACAATATTTTCAAAGCGCGGCTATCCTGAGGACGTAAATTCAGTCGGATTGATGGATAATATTGATGGATATAATTGAATAATTGATGAACAAATTTGTCAATTTAATTGTTTTTGGCAGATAGTGGCTCTAATAATTAACAATAAGGTGGTATCCTATATACAAATAGGGTTTTTTAGGAGGTACGAAAGTCATGAATATGAAGCAAGCGCTGGCTGCCGTGATGGCGGCGGGAATGTTGATGACGGCGACGCCCGTCCTCGCGGAGGAAGCGCCCGTGGAAGCGGCCCCCGCCGTGGTCGAGGAAACTGCCGCTGCCGCAGAAGAGACTGCCACTGCCGCTGAGGAGACCGCTGCCGCCACTGAGACGGCTAACGCTACGGCCATCGCGGACACCCAGAAGCTGGATGCCAGCTACACCCTGGCCCTGAACGCCATCAACGCCGAGGACTACGCCACCGCGAAGGAATACCTGAATGTCTGCTTCGCCTATTGCGATCCCCAGACCAATCCCACCATGTACGCCGATCTGCTGCTGAAGCAGGCCTGCATCGACGTCATCGAGGAGAAGAACGACATGGCGCTGCTGCTGCTGGACGCGGCGGTTCGCGTGCAGCCCGACTTGGCTGACGCCTATCTCGTGCGCACCCAGGTCTATGCCGCCCAGGGCCAGATCGATCCGGCCATCGAGAATCTGGAGAAGTACATCGAGCTGACCGAGGACACCTCCCTGTATGAGACCGTGGCCCAGCTCCACGAGGCCAACGGCAATCTGGACGCGGCCCAGGCGGCCTATGACAAGTATGTCGAAGGCGCTGGCGCAGAGGTGCAGGAAGCGGGCTTCCAGTCCGGCCTGTATCGCATGGAGGCGGGTCGCTATGAGGAGGCCATCAAGGCTTTCGAGGCCTATGCCGAGGACGAGACCTACGGCGCGGGCGCGCAGTACAACATCGGCATCTGCAAGATGAACATGGGCGATCTCGCCGGTGCCATTGAGGCCTTCACCACCTGTGCCGACAAGGGCGGCACCTTCGATGGCCTGTATTACAATCGCGGCGTGTGCCATCTGCTGAACGCTGAATGGGATGCCGCCTCTGAGGACTTCTCCACCTCCTACACCAATGAGTCCTACAAGGACGACGCCCGCTACAATCTGGCCGTCTGCCGGATGCAGCAGGAAAACTATGATGGGGCCATCACCCTGTTCACCGCCCTGATCGGCGATGGCACGTCCACAGCGGATGCCGCGGAGACGGAAGGCCAGACCGAGCATGTGGTCAATGATGGCGCTTACTATTATCGCGCCCTGTGCTATGCCTCCATCGGCAAGCTGGACGAGGCCCTGGCGGATTACACCACCTGCATCGACCATGGCTATGAGCTGGCCCAGAGCTACTATCAGCGCGCGCAGGTCTACGCGGCCAAGGGCGATACCGAGAACCAGAACAACGATTTGCAGAATTCTCTGAAGTACACTGAATAAGTACAGTTGAAAAAGAGGGCTTGCGACCTGTGGAAGCAGGAAGCAAGCCCTCAATCGTTTTGGGAAAAAGGGGGTTAAGCCTTGACGGCGATCCGATCCACATGTATGCGCTTGAGCAGAACGACGTACACCGCGCAGGACAGCGTCCAGGTGAAGGGGTAGATCCAGAAGGCCAGCCGAATGTCGTGTACAGCCCGGCCCAGTGTGAACAGCACCAGTATGCGCACCGCGCACCAGCAGGTCAGCATGACGACCATGGGCGTCACCGGCTTGCCGAGCCCGCGCATTACCGCCGAGGCCACGTGGGAGAAGCCCACGAGGCAGTAGAACAGGGCGCAGACCCGGGCACGCCCTGTGCCGAAGGCGACGACCCCGGGGTTCCGGTTGAAGAGGGCGATGATCTGCGGCGCGAACACAAATACCACAGCGCCGATCAGCTCGATGATCGCGATGGCGCACAGCAGGCCAAAGCGGATACCACGTCGCACCCGGTCATACTGCTTCGCGCCCATGTTCTGGGAGACAAAGGTGGTGAGGGACATCTGGAACGCCGTCACGGGCAGGAACGCGAAGCCCTCTACCTTGGTGGACGCGCCGATGCCCGCCATCGCCAGGCCGCCGAAGCCATTGATATAGGATTGTATCAGCAGGTTGGAGAGGTCGATCACGCAGGCCTGGAGTGCCGTGGGCAGGCCGTTTCGCACGATGAAGCGCAGATTCTCCGGGTCAAAGCGTACCTTTCTCGGGTCCACCCGGATGCTGCTGTCGATGCGCAGCAGACGCGCCGCCACCAGCGCCGTGCTCAGAAACTGGGAGATGATGGTGGCGTAGGCCGCGCCCTCCACGCCCATGTGGAACACCGCCACAAACAGCAGGTCCAGCGCCACGTTCACCAGCGAGCTGACGACCAGGTAGATCAGCGGATGGTGACTGTCGCCGGAGGCCTGGAGGATGCCCACCAGCATGTTATACATCACCAGCCCCGTGCCGCCGGCGAAGTAGACCCGCAGATATTTGCAGGATTCGACGTACACCTCCTGCGGCGTGCCCATCCAGGTGAGTATAACGGGTGTGACTGCCACACCCGTCACCGACACCAGCAGGCTGAAGGCCAGCCCCATGGCGACGGTGGTATGTACCGCCAGGGAGGTTTGACGCGGGTCATTCGCGCCGATGTGCCGGGCGATCACCACCCCGGCCCCGGTGGCGAAGCCCATGAAAAAACCCACAAACAGGTAGATAAAGGCGGCGTTCGAGCTCACCGCCGCCAGTGCGTTTTCCCCCAGAAAGTTGCCGACGATCAGCGAGTCTGCCGTGTTGTAGAGTTGCTGAAAGAGATAACCCACAAAGATCGGTATGGCAAAGCCGATGATTTTGCGCCTGATACTGCCCTGGGTCAACAATTGGTCCATAACAGCCTCCAGAGACATGATTTATAATGGGATTCACACGTTCTCTATTTTATCATGATTCCTTGCGCAGAGCAACCATCTGTCATCCCATTTGTATTCTGTTATGGACAGTTTGGAGTGGGTATGGTAGAATGATAAAAAAGGGATGAATGGATTTTGATGGACATATGGACGCAAAAAACGGCAGATTGAAGCTGTTCTGCGGGGAGATGGACTACATACGCTTTGGGCGAGGTCCGCGGCCGCTGGTGATGATTCCCGGCGTGGGCGACGGGCTTAAAACGGTGAATGGCATGGCCTTGCCTTTCGCACTGATGTATCGCCCTTTATCCAAGGACTTCACCGTATACGTGTTCAGCCGCCGGGTTTCCCTTGTGCCGGGCATGACCACGCGGGACATGGCGGAGGATCTGAACGCGGCCATGGAGGCGCTGGACCTGAGCGCCGCGGCGATGGTGGGCGTGTCCCAGGGCAGCATGATCGCCCAATGGCTGGCCATCGACCATCCGGAGCGGGTGACAAAGCTGGTGCTGACGGTGACGCTTTCCCGGTCCAATCCCACGGTGCGCGCGGTGGTCGCCCGCTGGCAGGAAATGGCGCGGCGCGGGGACTATCGGGGCATACTGCTGGACACGGCGGAACGGTCCTATTCCGAAAAGCGCCTCAGGCAGGCGCGGTGGATGTATCGACTGATCGGCAGCTTTGGAAAGCCAAAGTCCTTCGAGCGCTTCATCATCCAGTCGGAGTCCTGCGTCACCCATGACGCCTATGGAGTGCTGAACCGCATCGCGTGCCCGACGCTGGTCATTGGCGGCACGGAGGATCAAATCGTCACGGGCGCAGCGTCAGAGGAAATGGCGGCGGAGATACCCGGCTGTCAATTATATATGTATCAGGGCCTCGGCCATGGCCTGTACGAGGAAGCCCCGGATTTCCTGGAGCGCGTGGCGGATTTCTGTCGAATGGGAGAAGCACAATGAACACAAGTTTGCTCGGACAGGCGTTGACCAAATTCGCGGGCGGGGTATTGCTGTTGGGGCTACTGCTGTTCCTGCCCGCGGGAACGTTGAAGTGGCAGCAGGCGTGGCTGCTGATGGGCATACTGTTCATCCCCATGCTCATCGCCGGACTGGTGCTGATGAAAAAGTCACCGGAGCTGCTGGAAAAGCGGCTGAACGCAAAGGAAGGGGAGGGGGAGCAGCGCCGCGTACTCCTGCTCAGCGCGGTCATGTTCGTCGCGGCGTTCGTCCTGGCAGGTCTCAGCTTCCGCTTCCGCTGGCTCATGCTGCCGGAGGCGGTCTCCTGGGTCGCGGCGGGGGTATTCCTGCTGGGCTATGGACTGTACGCCGAGGTGCTCCGGGAAAACATCTGGCTGTCGCGGACGGTGGAGATTCAGGAAAACCAGCGGGTGGTCGACACGGGTCTCTATGGCCTGGTGCGCCATCCGATGTATATGAGTACGCTGCTGCTCTTTCTCTCCATGCCGATGGTGCTGGGCTCAGTGATTTCCTTCATCATCATGCTGGCCTACATCCCCATCATCGTCCGGCGCATTCATAATGAGGAACAGGTGCTGCTGAACGGCCTTTCGGGGTATGATAAATACATCAAGAAAGTACGCTACAGGCTTCTACCGTTTATATGGTGATCTAATATACAGCGAGGCTTCGGCATAAATCCGAAGCCACGCTTGTTCATTCTACAAATACGATGGATGCGTCACGTTTCAGCGCAAGGTGTGCCTCCACCTCCATGCACTTGATGATGCCGTTGATGACGGGACAAGAGACGTGGACGGGGAAGTGCTTCTGTGCGTATTCGAAGAAGGGCCCCTCGCCGGGCTTGCGGAGACAGACCTCATAGGCGTCAAATTCCTCTCCCAACGCCTCCATCATCGCCTTGATGCTGGGACAGCCCGAGGCCACATGGACGGTGAGCTCGTTCTCGTCGTCCTCGTCCGCCGTTGCCCGCACCGTCGTCGTAAAGCCGCAGATGCCGGGTTCTATCTTAACCTTTGTCATACAAATACCTCCTTTTTCTGTGTAGAATCCGAATCGTATAAACGTAAACTCCCCTTTGCAGGAAATTCCGTACAAAGGGGAGTTTTTATTAGAAATCACTGTCCGGCGAACCACTTCCGCCTCAGCGTGAAATACACCACAAACAGCGCCACTGCGGCAACGAGGCCGGTGGGGTAGGCGATGGCCGCGGACAGGCCGAAGCCCTCCTTCGCCATCATGATGTAGGTGACGCTGACCGCCGTCATGAAGGTGGCTGGCAGCGCGGTGAACATGGAGCCGTTGGGATGCTTGCCCTTCTTCACGAGGTAGGCCGTCGCCACCCAGAGGGTGATCATCGCCAGCGTCTGATTGCTCCAGGAGAAGTAGCGCCAGAGGACGTTGAAGTCCAGTTGGGTCAGCACCGCGCCCACCGCCAGCAGGGGGATGGTGATGATGAGGCGGTTGGCGATCTTCTTCTGATCCAGGTGGGTGATCTCCGCCAGAATCAGACGGGCGCTGCGGAAGGCCGTGTCGCCGGAGGTGATGGGGCAGACCACGACGCCGATCACCGCCAGCATGCCGCCGATGACGCCCAGCATCTGACGGGAGATCTCATACACCGTGCCGGACTGTCCCAGGGTGGAGAGGGCGTTGTTCAGCGCGTCCGTAGCGCCGTAGAAGGCCACGCCCGCGGAGGCCCAGATCAGAGCGATGACGGACTCAGCGATCATCGCGCCGTAGAAGATGTTCCGGCCCTGCTTTTCGCTGGTGATGCACTTGGCGATCATCGGGGACTGGGTGGCGTGGAAGCCGGAGATGGCGCCGCAGGCCACGGTGACGAACATGTACGGCCAGACCGGCAGTCCCTGGGGATGCAGGTTCTGAAGGGTGATCTCGGGGATGGTGTAGCCACCGATCACGATGCCGCCCAGCACGCTCACGGCCATGACGATCAGTATCACGCCGAATACGGGATACAGCCTGCCGATGACCTTGTCGATGGGCAGCAGCGTCGCGAGGATGTAGTAAAGCAGTATCACTACGATCCAGAACTTCTCGTTCATGAACGCGGGCGTCAGGCGGGCGATCAGCGCCGCGGGGCTGTTGACGAACACCGTGCCCGTCAGCGTCAGCAGCACGATGGAGAACACGCGCATGACCCACTTCGCGCCGCTGCCCAGATAGATTCCGGACAGCTCGGCGATGGACTGGCCTTCGTGGCGGCTGGAGATCATGCCGCTCATGTAATCGTGGACCGCGCCGCCCAACACCGCGCCAAACACGATCCAGAGGAATACGATGGGCCCGAAGCAGGCGCCCATCAGCGCGCCGAAGATCGGCCCGGTGCCCGCGATGTTCAGCAGCTGCACCAGAAAGGCCTTCCAGGGCTTCATGGGCACGCAGTCCACGCCGTCGTTGATGGCGATGGCGGGGGTCACCCGGTCGTCAGGTCCAAAGATGTTTTCAATGACCTTGCCGTACACGACAAAGCCCACTAACAGTACAACCAACGATAGAATCAGCGAAATCATGTTGAACCTCCTCGTCTTTGGGACAGATTGGAATTTTAGGCGTCGTAATATTCCTCTATATACTTGTACACGTCCGTCTCACTGCCCATGAACGGCCCGGGGGTCTCCATCTTCAGAGAGACGAGGGCGGCGGCATAGCGGGTGGCCTCGGCGATGCCGCCCTTCAGGCGCTTGGCGAGATAGCCGGCGAAGGTGGTGTCGCCGCGTCCGGTTCGTCCGGTGAGGTTGCGGGGTTTCAGCGGCGCGGTATAGAACTGCTCGCCGTCGTAGACGATGACCTCGGTGTTGTGGGTGATCATGATCTCCTTCGCGCCCCAGGAATACAAAACCTTAGCGGCTTCATAGCGGTCCGTCAGCCCGGTCAGTATCTCCGCCTCGGCGGCGTCGGTCTTTAGATAGGTGATCATGGGCAGATACTTGCGCTTGTTCTCCCAGTCGTAGAAGGCCATGGTTTCGCCGTCGTCCCGGCGCAGCAGGCACTGTACGTCCACGGCCAGCCTGCCGCGCTTCGAGAGCTGCTCGATCATCTCATCCGAGACGTCGCCCACCATCAGTCCCGCTACATGATAGATGTCGGCCTGCACATCCGTGGGAAGGTCCTCAGGCTTATAGGGCTCCACGTGGCTCAAAGCCTTGCAGGTGCGCCGTTCCCGGTCGGCGGTGTGGTAGACGTTGGAGATGGAGGTGCAGGTGGCGCTGTCCACCGGTATGACCTCGATCTCCGGCCGCGGCGCGAAGGCCTTGATGGGGTCGGCGATCTCAGGGTTCCCCTTGGTCAGCACCGCCACCTTCGCGCCGCTGGCTGCCGCGGAAAAGCCCGACTGGACCACCGCGCCGCCCACCATGCGCTCCACGCGCCCGTCGTAATCGGTGTTGACGTCCAGCGAAAGCTGGCCCACGATCATTATGTCCACATGCTTCATATACTTTCCCCCTTGTATAGGATCTCACTGTCTCGATTATAGACGACGAACGGGGGATTGTCAAGGCGGGGGAGAGAATGATGTCAAAATGTAAGCATTTACATTTACTCATGAACGGTTTTTAGACAAAAGGAAAATAACACTGACAAATTGACGAAGAAACGGCGCTGAAAGGGGTTGCAAAATGATGAAATATGTGTTATTATTTACATAACACAGTTCAAAGGAGATATCAGAAATCTCCAATAAAATGTAAGCGTTTTCATTTTCAAGGGGCGTGATGCGGATGAAGGCGACCATACACGATGTGTCGCGCCTCTCCGGCGTCTCCACAGCCACGGTGTCGCGGGCCTTTTCCTCGCCGGACCAGGTGAAGGAAGCCACCCGGCGCAAGGTCTACGAGGCCGCCAGCGCCCTGAATTATTCGCCCAATGCCATCGCCCGGGACATGGTGCTCCAGCGCACCAACCGTGTGGCCTATATTATATGTAAGAAGCACGCGACGATACTGGACGAATTTTACGCCGGCATCTGCGAGGGCATCATGCGCCGGGCCAACGCGCTGAATCTTCAATTGATCATCTCCACCGCGGACGACTGGCAGAAGATGGCCGCCAATGCCCAGTCCAAGCAGATCGAGGGCGTGATTTTGGGCGGCGACGCGGAGGCGGAGCTGATCAACGACTTCCAATCCCGTGGCATCTCTATCGTGTTGGTGAACAACCGGGCGGCTGGTATGGAGCTGCCATGCGTGCTGGCGGACGAGCGGGACGGCATCAGACAAGCCGTAGATCATCTGATAACATTGGGGCATAAGCGCATCGCCATGGTCCTGGGCCGCTTCTCTCCGTACATCGTGCGGGAGCGCTACACCGGCTTTATCGAGGCCATGAAGCGCCACGGGCTGACGGTGGGCTCTCAGGACATCGCCATGTGCGAGCGGGATATCGAGAGCGCCACAGAAGCTGCGGAAAAGCTGCTGTTCCGGCCAGAAAGACCCACAGCGGTGGTGGGCGGCAACGACGTCATTGCCGCTGGCGTCATGAAGGCGGCGCGACGGCTGAACATCTCCGTCCCGAAAGCATTATCCGTCACGGGTTTCGACGATTCCTCCATCTGCTCCATGCTGGAGCCTGAGCTGACCAGCATGCGGGTGGACGTTCAGCGGATGGGGGAGAGTTGCGTCGATATATTGAAGGATACCATGGAAGGCAAGTCCCAGGCCGCGGGGGCCGTGATGATCCCCACGCGCCTGATCAAGCGAGGCACATGCCAGGAGGTAGGACAAAATGGGTAGCAAACGCATAACCGGCATGACCATCATCAAGGGCATCGTGTGCGCCATACTGCTTATCGTGGCGCTGTTCCCGATCTACTGGATCGTGGCGATGGCCATTCGCCCCACCAGCGAGATGACGGGCCACATATCGGTCATTCCCCACGCGCTGACCGGCGAGCACTTCAAGCAATTGTTCATCGAAAAGGGCTTCGGGTCCAGCATCGTGAATTCGCTCCAGACCACGCTGATTTCCACGATGATCTCCCTGGTCATCGGCCTGTGCACGGCCTACATCATCTCCCGCGCCCGCTTCCGCATGTTCATCAAAAAGCCGCTGACCTACTGGATACTGCTGGTCCGCGTGCTGCCTCCGGTGGCGTTCACCATCCCGCTGTACACCATGTTCTCCAAGCTGAACATACTGTACTCCCGCATCCCGGTGATACTGGCCTGCATACTCATCAACATCCCCCTGATCATATGGTTCATGATCAGCTTCTTCCAGGACCTGCCGGTGGACATCGACCAATCCGCCCAGATCGACGGCGCCACGGAATGGCAGCTCTTTACCCGGATCATCCTCCCGCTGGTGCTGCCCGGAATCGCCGCCATATCGATGCTCTCGTTCATGTACGCCTGGAATGAATACACCTATTCCATCATATTCGTCCAGACCCCGAGAAACTACACCGTGCCGCTGACCCTGGCGGTGCTGAATACCGAGGACAACCTGACCAACTTCGGCCTCGTCGCCGCCGGCGGCGTCATCTCAGTCATCCCCATCACGCTGTTTGTCATCTTCGCCCAGAACTACCTGATCTCCGGTCTGTCAAGCGGCGCTGTGAAGGAATGACGCAACAGAGGACTTGGCTGGTCGGCAGGGCGGATAAACAGAGATTTGTCAGGGAGATACCCGCTCTACTGTAGGGGCGGCGTTGCGCCGCCCGCCTGAGAAGACACACTGTTTCGCAAGGAAGCGGGCGCCGAAACGGCGCCCCTACAGGGATAGTTTGAATCCTTGATGAACTTCGATTTACCCGCCCTCCCGACCAGTTACAATCGCACCTAAATCAAAGGAGGAGAACAGAACATGAAGAAACTGCTCGCAACCATCCTGGTACTGGCGCTCGCGCTGGCGCTGTGCATCCCCGCCTTCGCGGAGGAGCCCACGAAGCTGACCCTGATCCTGCGCGGCGGCACCTATGGCGACGTCATCAAGGCCTGCCTGCCCGCCTTTGAAGCCGAGCACAACGTGACCTGCGAGGTGCTGGACCTGAGCTTTGACGAGCTGCATTCCAAGATCGCCCTGAACGCGCCCAACGCTGCCGGCGAATATGACCTGTGCATGGTGGACGGCTCCTGGATGGCCGAGTTCACCGCCAACAATGTGCTGGCCAACCTGTCCGAGCTGGGCTACAGCTTCGACGACGACATCATCCCCGCCACCACCGCCATCTGCAAGGTGGGTGACGACATCTATCTGGCTCCCTACTTCGGCAACGTGACTGTCATGCTGTACAACAAGCAGCTCCTGGCCGACGCGGGCTACGCGCCTGAGGACGTCGATACCTTCGCCAAGCTGAAGGACATCGCCGAAAAGGCCAATGCCGCCGGCAAGAAGGGCTTCCTGATCCGCGGCGGCTCCGGCGACAACATCGTCTCCGACTTCATCCCGCACCTTCTGGTGCACGGCGGCTGGGTCATCGACGAGAACAACCAGCCTACGGTCAACACCCCCGAGTTCAAGGCGGCCTTCGAGGACTACATTGCCCTGTACAAGCTGGGCGGCACCCTGGACAAGGACGACATCGTGGCGGCCATCGACAACGGCGACGCGGCCCTGGGCCAGGGCTGGCCGGGCTGGTATGTGCCCACCGCCGATTCCAACGCCAGCTACTTCGTCATCCCCACCAAGCTGGACGACGCTGACACCCCCAAGAACACCTCCATGTACGGCGTGTGGACCATCGGCGTCTGCGAGAACAGCCAGCACAAGGAGCTCGCCTATGAGCTGCTGAAGTACTTGATGGACCCCGACGTGCTGCTCTCCACGGTGGACCTGGGCGGCGTGCCCTGCCGCTACAGCAGCCTCCAGAATGCCGACGTGCTGGCCAAGTTCCCCCACATGGCCATCGTCTGCTCCGCCCTCGAGACTGGCGTCTATCGCCCCGTCATCGAGCAGTGGGCCGAGTTCACCGAGATCCTGGGCCAGGAGATGGATACCGTCATCCAGGGCGTCAAGGATATGGACAAGGGCCTGGCCGACGCGCAGAGCGCGCTGGAAATGCTGATGATGTAACTACCCATTCGGACGCTGCCGGCCGTTCTCCCGCGGGCGCCGGCAGCGCCTTTCCCCGATAGTTATGAATTGCCCAGAGAGGTTTCCTCTCAATTCCATCCCGACATAGTAAAGGAGGCTGTGCGCTGCCCGGTGGCGCACGAACATCATGAAGCGAAACGCATTGACAAACGGCAGGGCGTCGGACGCGTCCGAGCGCGCATTCCCGCGATTGATGATCGCGCCGACCGTACTGGTCATGGCGGCGTTAACGGCCTACCCGCTGGTATTCACGCTGATCTACTCCTTCACCGACTATCAGTACCTCAAGGGCACCGACGCGGCGAAGTTCGTGGGCTTCAAGAATTACGTCATGCTGTTCAACAACACTTATTTCCGTCAGGCCGTGCTGAACACGGTGAAGTTCACGCTGCTGGCGGTCATCCTCGAGATGGTCATCGGCCTGCTGATTGCCGTGTTCATCAAGAGCCTGAAGAAGGGCCAGAAGGTCATGCGCACCTTGCTGCTGCTGCCCTATCTGCTGCCTACCGTCACCGTGGCGCTGAGCTGGCGCATGATGCTTTCCGCCAACTACGGCATCGTCAACCAGGTGCTGGAGAGCCTGCACCTGCCGGTGTACAACTGGTTCATGGACATCAAGACCGCCTTTGGCACGGTGCTCCTCATCGACGTCTGGCAGAACGTGCCCTTCGTATTCCTGCTCCTGTACGCGAGCCTCCAGGGCGTGTCCACCAATCAATATGAAGCCGCCATGATTGACGGCGCGAACGTGGTGCAGCAGTTCTTTTACGTCACCATTCCCAACATCAAGAGCGGCATTGCCCTCTGCGCACTGCTACGTACCATCGACACCTTCCGACTGTTCGAGAAGGTCAACATCCTCACCGGCGGCGGCCCCGCCGGCACCACCTCCACCATCACACAGTTCCTGTATAACTACGGCATCAAGAATCTGAAATTTGGCTTCGGCAGCTGCGGCGCTATCGTCATGACCGTGCTGGTGCTGATCCTGTCGAGCTTCTATATCAAACGCGCAATCCACTGAAAACGAGGGAACAGGCCATGCGCTTGTTCCCTGCTGTTTTGAGGGTATAAAATAACCGTATTCATTCGATGAACAGGAATTTATCAGCAAAAAGAATAATTATGAGGATACAAGCATGGCACTGAAAATGACTTTTATCAATGTGGGCTACGGCGAGGCCATACTCTTACAGGTGGAGGAGACAGGCTTCACGATGCTGGTGGACGCGGGTGGCGCGGAGGCTACGGAATATGCGGACAACGCCTCGGGCCGTATCCGTGTGCATGAATATCTGGAATCCATCGACCTGGACCATATCGATCTGATGGTTTCCACCCATATCCACGAGGATCATCTCTGTGGCCTCCTGCCCGTGGCCGAGCGCTGGACGCCAAAGACATTCTGGCACACGCTCCCGGAAAAGTTTCCGGAACAATCCCTACGCTGGATCGATCCTGCGTTGGCGGAGAACGCCTCCCAGAGCAAGTTCATACGCGCACTGGACGACTACCAGACGCTCTGCCGGAATTTCAAAGCAAAGGACTGCAAGATAAAGACCATCCTCGCAGGACACGAGAAAGTATTGTGTCCCGGCCTCATCTGCCGTGTCCTCGCGCCTACGGAAAGGCAGATGGAGGGCATCGGCAAGCGTATGGCCGAGGTCTGTGCCCTTCCCGACGGTCCCGAGCTGTTGAAGGGCCTCTCCGCCATCGACGGGGCGTTGAATAATTATTCCATTATCCTCCGCCTGGAGTATCAGGGAAAGATCATCCTGCTCCCCGGCGACACCAACCGCGCGGGCTACGGCAACATCGACCCTGCCGACCTTCGTGCTGACATCTTCAAGGTGGGTCACCACGGCCAGGTGGATGGGGCCGACGCTGCATTGATCGATGTCGTACAGCCGAAGTTCGCCATCTGCTGTGCCTCCAGTGACCGGCGCTACAACAGCGCCCATCCCGAGCTGATGTGTCTGCTGCGGGATCGCGGTGCAGCGCTCTGCTTCTCCGACTGCCCGCCTGTGGAAGGCGTCGATATTCCCTCTCATCATGCCCTGGTATTTACGGTGGACAGGGATAAAATACAGTATTATTACCAATAGACAGCCTTCAGCCCCCGATAAACAGGGATTTGTCGGGGAGCTATTCGCTCTCCTGTAGGGGCGGCGTTGCCGAAACGGCGCCTCTACAGGGATAGTTTTAATTCTTGATAAACTTCAAATTTCGGACCAGATTGAACAGTTACTATAGAAATAAAAAATAACTGTGCAAGCTTTCTTAATTTATACAAGTAATCGCTCCATATTGTCGCGTTTTTTGGCATTTATTAACAACCTTTGATTATAACATAAAATGATAGTGGATATGTGTGTCTGTTGCAGGCTGAGTGAGGTCGAACAGACTTTTGCGCGTTATCTGTGACAGAAAAAAAACATATAATGAAAGCAGGAATAGCTTCACCGTATTGAAGGAGGAACGGTAAATTGAGGCACACGATGAAGCGGGCGCTTGCACTGGCGGAGGCTTCTCCTTCGGAAAATGTAATCGAGTTTCCCCCGGGAGAGGTGGAATTTGTCGTGGGCGAAGAAGCCGGGGAGACGGAGAACATTGTAGATCCGGTTCCTAAAATCACCGTGGAAGCGCTCCCGGAGGTCATCAAGGAAGAGCTCCTCGAGCCAGCGGATGGGGTTGCCGTTGAAGCGGCGTCCGTGCCCGCAGGGAACGATCCCACCGCCTTCGATCAATCGGCGTCCATCGAAGATGTGACCATCACCATCACAGTCCAGCCCGGCGTGTTCCCTGACGGTGTCAGCTTGAGGGCGGTGGAGGCCGCGGGTGGCGGCTTTGTTGAGGCCGTGGCGCAAGCGTCGGTGTCGAGGGTGATACCATAGAGTTCCCCATGCTGGATGCCGAGCTCTATGACATCGTGACCTTCCCGAAGGCTTCTGATGATGGTGGGGTGGAAGTTCCCCTGGAGGCGCTTGAGAAAATGGAGCTGTCCGAGGTGATGCTCTTTACCAACGCCATCCAGCTTCCCGAGAGCCTGATGCAGGAGATCACCGGCGAGGGCATGGAGATAGAATCCCTCAGCTTTGGCGCGGAGAACGCGCTGGCGGAAAATAAATACTGGTTCCGGAGCGACGACCCGGTGCCGCTGACCGACATCATGAGCGCTGTCGGTCTGAGCGGCGTGTCCCCAGACGTGTCCGTCAGCGATGATGAACTGCCGGTCCTCGCGCAGGCGGGGGGACAGTGGACCGTAACGCCCGGCAACAGCTTTGAGAAGGAGCAGACCATCACCGTCACCCTGTCGGACGGTCCGCATGGCATTCCCGTCATGGATGGACGCGACTATGGCGGATGGGAGCTCATCCAGCAGAAGATCGACTCGGCCGTGTCGGGCGACACGATCTGCCTCAACGAGGATATCACGGCAGAAGCGTCGGACACTCCGCTCCTCATCGATGAGGGCAACTCTATCGTACTCGATCTGAACGGCCACACCATCGATGGCAACGTCACCGAGGACACGGTGATGATTGTCCGCGGCAGCGCGACCATCAGCGACAGCGTGGGCTCCGGCGAGATCATCAGTGGCTCCGAGGGCATTCTGGTGGACGTTGGCACCCTGACAATGAAGGGGGCGTTATAGAAGCCAACGAGTTCTACGGCGTCGTCATTGACAACAATGGCGCTTTTATCCTGGAGGACGGCCATATCACCGACAACGGCTCCGATGAAAACGGCGGCGGCATCTACAGCGAATCGTGTGCGGTCGAACTGTCCGGCAGCGCCTCCGTCGAGGACACTGATTTTACCATCACCGGCGACAACTTCACCGGCAACACTGCCGCCACCCATGGCGCGGGCCTGTTCATTGCGGGCGACGAGAAGGTGCCTTTCCCCGAACCCCCATCACCGGCAACACCGTCAGCGGCCGCGCGTCGGACTACTGGCTGGAGAGCGATGCCCGCTTCATGGTGGGGGAATAGGTAGACGTGGACTACCGCATCATCGTCGGCTCCGATGCCGAGGAAGATGGCTACGCGGGCATCGTCACCTGCAAGGGAGGCTATGTCAGCTTGGGCAATTTCGTCAGTCCTGAGGAGAATTATGGCTTCGCGAAGGACGACGAGGGCAATGTCCGATATGGCCAGTATGTCACCGTGCATTTCAATAAGGGTGATGACGGAGCCTTTGGTATCCTGGAGGACGTCCGGGTCATCCGCGACACGATGTACATACTGCCCTCCTGTGCCTTCATGCCCCCGCAGAACAAGGGCTTCCAGGGTTGGAGGATTGGCGCGAACGACAGCGGCAAGCCCCGCCGCCCAGGCACCGGCATTGTCATTACCGGCGAGACGACGCTCTACAAGGTGTGGGCCGAGGGCATTCCCTATGTGGACGAGTACGACGTCACCCATATCTGCTCGGATTACACCCTGCTCAGCGCGGTCGAGGACGCTGACGGCGTGACCCTCAGGGGCGGCTGGTATGTGGCCCAAGGCGAAACCTTCAACTATCGCCTGAACATCGAGGGCAAGGTCAACATCATCATAACCACCGCCGGTAGCGACACCGATCTACTGGGCGGCTTGCAGCTCGTGCCCCCGAATGCGCTGCACGTCTGGGACCAGGCGGGCTGGCGCAATGAGGGCACGGGCAAGCTACTGGCCGTGACGGGCTGCGCCCAGTTCAAGATTCACATGGCGGGCATCGGTGGCGACACACAGTGCTCCAGCGGCGACTTCCACATGCACAACGGCGTGCTGGAAGACCAGGGCCACATGAACGGCCCGGGCAGCGGCGGCACGCTGGTGGTCGGAGACAGCTTAGACATCACCCTCTGGGCCGTGTCGTGACGAGACTGCGCGCCCCGAGGATAAGGATCAGCCCAAGGGCGTTGGCCGCGGACTGCTGAACACCAACGCGAAGCAGGACGCTTCCTGCGGTGAACCCGGCCTGGTCCACGATGATCATGGCGAGATGAAGCGCTTCCGCCCCTACTCGCATACCAGGGAGGGCGATTCGGAGGTCTTCCTGTTTATCATGCCCAAGGGCAATGTGGTGGCGTTTCCCATTCTGAAAGTCAAGACCTGCGCCATCAACATCACCGCCAGCAGCCACGGCACCGTCCGGGCTTATGTGGATGGCGAGGAGGTTAGGGAGGCCGCGCAGGGCGACATCGTCGAGCTCAAGGCAGTCCCTGACAAGGCTCACGCCGGGCTCCTGTAGCGGTTCATCGTCAGGAATGACAGCCTGAAGGGCGATACCTCCAAGACGGACACGGAAAAGCAGATCCCCACCATCCCGGTCACCGAGGATAGCAACCAGTATCATTTTACCATGCTCCAGTCGTCGGTGACCGTTGACCCCGGCTTCCAGCAGGGCGTCAATTACATCGCCGAGGACGGCACGGAAAAGACCTGCCGGTATTACGAGCTCATCACCTCCGCCAGCAAAACCTGGAATGGCGGCGGCAACTACAGCCACGGAGGCTGCAATGGCGGCTACGTCGAGATCAACGGCGGCGAGGTCCACGCCACGGTCAGCGGCAAATGCGGCACAGGCATCGGTTGCGGAGAAGACGGCCGCGGAGCGAATGTCACAATCAGCGGCGGCGTGGCCGTCGCCAGCTTAGGAAAGGGATTGTTCTACCGCCATCGTCTGGGGCCGGGACAGCGACCTGAATCTCAGCGATTATGTGTGCGTCAAGGATGGTCAGGGCAACCGGTATCCCGCGGCGAAGCGTGGCTCTGCCTGCCGGAACCACGGCTACGTTCGCATCGAGCGTTGCACTCATGGAGACGCGGAGCGGACCTATGAATACAAGGACGCGGCACCCCACACGGTCCACGTTACGACATGTCCCTACTGCGTGTCCAGCAACTATTCCTACGAGGAAATGCATACCTTCAACAGCAACTTAATGTGTGAAAAATGTCACTATAGGACCCACGTGAAGCTGATTGTACTCGTGGGCGAGGAGGGCACGGCAGCGCCTCCGCAGACTACATGGTCGTCCCCAGCAAGGACGCGAGGGTCGCCAAAAACCGGGAGAAGGTCAAAGCGGACGACTTTGTCAGGATCGTCTATGATGTCTATCTCCGCATCGTGCCCGAGAAGGATTACATGTTCGATTACGGCGGCTATAAGCCGGCCAGTGCGTCTGGCAATGAGACCCGGGTGAAAGGCGACAGCCTGCGCGGCTCTTACTATGTATCCTTTACCATGCTTGATAAGGATACAGATTTCACCACACGCTTCAAGCCCGCGGAGTATAAGATCACCCTGGATTATGACAACCGCCTGGGCAAGGTGAGCGTAGACAACGACCACCCCCACGCAAACGATACTGTGGCGGTGACCAACGAGGCCATCACCAAGGTGCTGGGCAAGATGGACGTGTCCTTCTCCAAGAAACTCAAGGTGGATCGCCATGTCATCACCACTCAGGCCATCACCGGCGCTGTGGCCAAGACCTCCAGTGGCGCGGGCAGCCTGGCCATCGCCGTGGCGAACCTCACCACAAAGGCTGAAATCGCGAATAGTGCCGATGGCATGAAGATCACAGGAGTCATGCAGGTGGAGGCTACAGAGCTCAGGCGTACCCGCACCCATGCCACCGCCGTGGACGCCAAGGGAGAAGATGACAACAACGAGGGCGCGAAGAAGTAGGAATCCGAAAAGGCAGGGGACGGCTCCGCCGCACAGACTACCATCGACAAAGACAAGGTGACGGTGTCCACCGGCGTGGGTGGGAACGCCAGCTTCGACGGTTCCGATGCTGTTGTTCTGCTGAAACCGAACCAGGGCTACAGGCTCAAGACCACCGAGATCGTCCGCAGCTACACCGATATCGGAGGCAAGGAGACGATGGAGAAGGTCGCCGCCACCCAGACCGCCGACAGCTGCCGCGTCAACATCACTGACGGTCTCGATCTGAGCAAGCTCACCGAGGAGCAGCTCAAGATGGTGCACATCAGCATCATGGCCGAGTTGGAGGAAGACCGGCGGAACGTGCCCACCGTCACCTTCGCCACCGGCAGCGCGATGGACGAGTACATCAAGCGCTTCAACGCCGCCGGGAAGAAGGTCACATTGTTAAATCACTTGACGACGCTGTCAAGGCCGGGTAGTATTTTCCAGCTGCCTCTCTTTCCTGGTTTCCTTATTTTCTGTTTGCGGGAAAATCTCCGCCCTTTACCTTGACAGCTGCTGCCTGCAAATCTGTAACCAAATCATTGACGCCAGTATACAATTTCCATTTTCCTCTTGAACTTTTTTCTGTCATCTGGTAAAATCATTTTACAACCTTACCTGTTCGTATTTATTGCCGGAATGTAACTGTTCAGTCCACCCCGAATAATGCCCCATCAGCCTCACCCCGAAAAGCAGCAACGATTGCATCAAAAGAAGAGACGCCATGAAGTGCCGCC
>CACZXF010000027.1 GCA_902785105.1 uncultured Eubacteriales bacterium
GAGCATCGAGCGCCCGGAAAACAGTCCAGTGGACTGTTTTCAGTGAGATGGGGCCGGCAGGCCCTTGTCAGGTGCCCGTGAGGGCGGATGAGGTGGACTCGAACGACACCCCGACAAATCCTCATTTATACCTGCACAACCGTTCCAACGAAAGGCATCATTATGACGGATACTCAGAGAAAATACAAGCTGTTGGTCATCAATCCCGGCTCCACCTCCACGAAGGTGAGCCTGTTTGAAAACGAGAAAGAGGTCTTTGAGAGGAGCCTGTTCCACGACGCGCCGGTGCTGCTCCAGTATCCCCACGTCAACGATCAGATCCCCTTCCGGTATCAGGTGATACTGGACATGCTCAGGGAGGAGAAGGTCGCTCCCGAGGAGATCGACGTCTATGTGGGCCGGGGCGGCAGCGCCTGCACCCAGCCGGGCGGCGTGACGAAAATCGATCAGAAGCTCTACGACGACACCGTTAAAGCCGTGGGCGGCAGCGAGCACCCGGCGAAGCTGGGCGTCATGCTGGCCTGGAAGTTTGCCTGCGAATACGGCAAGGCGGCCTATACGCTGAACCCCACCAATGTGGACGAATACGGCGACCTGGCGCGGCTGACCGGCATCCGGGGCGTCTATCGCGTCTCTCACTCTCATGTGCTGAACCAGAAGGCCGTGGCCGAGGCCCACGCGGAAAAGCTGGGGCGGCGCTATGAGGACTGCAACTTCATCGTCGGCCACATCGACGGCGGCATCACCGTCTCCGCCCACGACCACGGCCGCATGGTGGATGGCAACATGGGCGCCGACGGCGAGGGCGCCTTCACGCCCACCCGCATCGGCTCCGTGCCGGTGCTTCAGCTGCTGGATTACATCGAGGCCCACTCCGTCGAGGATGTGCGGCTCAAATGCTCCCGCGCCGGCGGCTTCGTCAGCCTGTTCGGCACCTCCGATTCCGATACCATTCACGCGCTGGTGGATCAGGGCAACAAAAAGGCGACGCTGGTCTGGAACACCATGATCTATCAGATCTGCAAGATGATCGGCGAGATGAGCACGGTTTTGAAGGGAAAGGTGGACGGCATACTGCTCACCGGCGGCCTCATGCGCTTCGACGACATCGCCGAGGGCATCCGCGACCGTTGCGGCTGGATCGCGCCCATCTCCGTCTATCCCGGCGAGCTGGAGCAGGAGGCCCTGGCCCTCTCCACATTGAAGGTCCTCCGCGGCCAGGCCGTCGCCATGACCTACAGCGGTAGAAACGTCTGGCAGGGCTTCGATGGCGTGGATTTTGGCGAATAAAAATGACATCATTCATGGTGTCCTTGCCTGACGCGCGGCTGGAATTTAATCCCCGCAGGTGCTTGTAATTATTTCGAATCTCATGTATAATAAACATGTAGGGAGGCGGGCTCAACGCCTTCAAAATGATAGAGAAACCCCTACCTGAATGAAAAGGAGAGGATTAAAAATGATTCGAGTGATCCTGGGCGACAAGGGCAGCGGAAAAACCAAGCGGCTGATCGATATGACCAATGAAGCCCTGAAGAGCGAGCATGGCAATATACTTTTCATCGACGACGACAAGCGCTATATGTACGATCTGCGGCATGAGATCCGCTTCGTGGACGCCAGCGAGTACCCCGTGGCCTACAAGTGCAAGGCCAGCGAGTTCCTGGCCTTCATCTGCGGGATGCTGTCCGCTGACTATGACCTGAGCCTTATCTCCGTGGATGCCTTCAAGAAGCTGGTCAAGACGCCCCTTCAGGACACCGATATGGAAATCTTCTTTGAAAAGCTGGAACGCCTGAGCGAGGCCCATCACTGCAACTTCCTGCTCTCCATCAGCATCAGCGAGGAGGAAGTACCGGAGTTCATCCGCAAGTATGTGGTCTGATTTATGGCATATCCAAGATACGGAACACGCAACGCGCCGCGGAGAAATCCGCGGCGCGGCTGGTTTGGGCTGGCCGCGCTCATTCTCGTCATCGTCGGGCTGGCAGTGCTGCTCGTCTCCATGGTTGGCATGATCGGCGATCTCATGAACGGCGGACCGAAGGACGCGGGCGAGCGCGATCCCATGTTCGCCGAGGCCCCGGAGACCGTCACCCGACCTCCGTCCCTGATGGACGGAGACGGCCCCATTGCGGAGAATACCGACGACCCGTCCCAGAACTGGCACTACGAAACCCTGACGCCACTGACCCCCGAGGGCCGTGCCGCGTCGTGACCCCATTTGTTGAACGCGCGGGAGGCGCTTTTGAGCCATGAGCATGATTGAAAGGGTATGGGAGAAGGCGAAGCGGAACGTCAGGCGCATCGCATTGCCGGAGGGCGAGGAGCCGAGGACCGTCCAGGCGGCGGCCCGGGTCCGGGACGAGGGCCTGGCAAAGCCCATTCTGCTGGGCTACCGCTCGGCCATAGAGGTCGTGGCGGAGCATTGCGGCGTCAATATAGAAGGTATTGAGATCGTCGACCCGAGGGACGACCCGAAATCCGAAGCCTACGCCGCGGCGCTCTACCAGCTCCGCAAGGCCAAGGGCATGACCCCTGAGGAGGCCGCGCGCCTGACCGCCGACCCCATGTATCACGGCATGCTGATGGTCAAGCTGGGCGACGCCGACGGCCTGGTCTCCGGCGCGGTCCACACCACCGGCGACATGCTCCGCCCCGCGCTGCAAATCATCAAGACCAGGCCGGGCATCAGCATCGTGTCCTCCAGCTTTCTGATGAACTGCCCCAATCCCAATTTGGGCGAGGATGGCCTGCTGGTCTATGCCGACTGCGTGGTGGTGCCCAATCCCACCGCTGAGGAGCTGGCCCAGATCGCGGTGTCCGCCGCTGATACGGCTCGTGTGCTCTGCGGCATTGAGGAGCCGAGGGTGGCATTGCTGTCCTTCTCCACCAAGGGGAGCGCGAAGCATGAGATGGTGGACAAGGTTCGAAAAGCCACCGAATTGGCCCACGCCATGGCCCCGGACCTGCTGCTGGATGGCGAGCTGCAACTGGATGCCGCGCTGGTGCCCGAGGTGGCCGCGACGAAGGCCAAGGGCAGCCCCGTGGCAGGACGCGCCAACGTGCTGATTTTCCCGGACCTCCAGGCCGGCAACATCGGCTACAAGCTGACCCAGCGCATCGGCAACGCCGAGTGCTACGCCGTGCTCCAGGGTCTGGCGAAGCCCTGCAACGACCTCTCGCGAGGGTGCTCTGTGCAGGACATCGTCAACACCATCGCCCTGACCGCGGTTCAGGCGGGAAATGATTGACAGAAAATGTAAGTATGGCGTTCAAGAGAACAGCCGGGAGGGCTCCAGAAAATCCAGAAAGTGATTCCATTATACGCAAATAGACATGAGGCGGCAGCGCATTTACAGGCGCTGTCGCCTCGTGTTTTCTCCAAATACCATTATTAATAGGAACCTTCGATGTACTGGGAGAGGATATAGCCCTCAACGCCGTGATAGACGCAATGGACAAACCCGTTTTCGACATAATAGGCGTCCTGAACATGCTGCCCCTTCGGCACCTTCATCAGACGTTCGCTGGAGGTGCTCGGACGGGCGCGAAGGGAAACCCATGCCTCGCAATGGGCGACATACGCCCCTTCGATGTCGGCCATCTCCTGTCCGCCCAGCAGATATTCAGAGAGTATGTAGCCGGTATGGCCCTTGTAGGTGCAGCAGTAGAACCGATCCGAATAGCTGTCGCAGCTCACATTCGTTACCGTCGCCCCCAGCGGTACCCGTATCAATGCCTTCGCGGAGGTGCTGGGATAGGCTCTCAGCGTCACATATTCTTCGCACCAGGCTACCCGGCAGTCATCCAGCTCAATGGCCTGCGCCCCTGCCGCAAGGACAAGTGTGAAAACCACGAGCAACACGAGCAGTCTCTTCATGTTATTCAACCTCCCCAATATGCGCATTCGGGGTATCCTCCGAATTCAGTATAAATACCTCCATAACATTTGTCAACAGAAGGTATAGTTTTTTTCTGGGAGGATATACTATGGGTCAGTGGCGACGATTGAGTATTTGTTGGTAAATAGGGATTTATCTAAGAGTGGAGAGTTGAGAGTGAAGATAAGAGTACCGGAGCCTTGAAAATCAATGAAATCCGAAGGATTTCCACCAAAACTCCACTCTTCACTCTAAACGCTTCAACAAATTCCAATTTACCATGCAACTGAATACAGCAAATTTCAGTGACAAATATGCTTTGGAGAGGTTGTGAGGATAAATGAAGGGGATCATCATGGCGGGAGGCGAAGGCACGCGGCTGAGGCCGCTGACCTGTGATTGTCCCAAACCGATGATCAGGCTGATGGACCGTCCGCTGATGGCCTATGCCGTCGAGCTGATGAAAGCCCACGGAATCGTCGATATCGCGGTAACCCTCGGCTATCGCGCCGAGGCCATCGAAGCGGCCTTTGACGACGGCAGCGCCTTCGGCGTGAATCTCCGCTATTATACCGAGCGGTTTCCCCTTGGTACGGCGGGCGGCGTCCGACAGGCGGCGGACTTCCTGGACGAGACCTTCATCGTGCTGTCCGGCGATGGCGTCACGGACCTGGACATCACCGCCGCGCTGGCCTTCCACCGCTCCCACCAGGCCCTGGCCACGCTGATACTGAAAAAGGTCGACAATCCCCTGGAATATGGCGTGGTGGACGTGGACGGCGAGGGCTGCGTGCGCAGCTTTCATGAAAAGCCCGACTGGTCGGAGGTGCTCTCCGACACCGTGAACACCGGCATATACATCCTCGAACCCGAGGTCCTTCAATACATCCCCCAGGGACAGCCCTGCGACTTCGGCCATGAGCTGTTTCCCAGGCTGGTGGGGGAGGGCCTGCCGGTGTTTGGCTGCGTCACCGAGGATTACTGGTGCGACGTGGGAGATGTCCGCGCCTACCTCCAGGTGCATGTAGACGCCATGAACGGCCGCATCCATCTCGAGGGCCTCCCGGTGCTGGCGGGCCACGCTGTGCAGCGCGCCGACGCTGTGGTGGACCGCGCCGCCGTGCTGGAGGGTCCCTGCCTGATCGGACCCGGGGCACGGATTCACGCCGGGGCCTACGTCGGCCCCTACAGCGTCGTCGGCCCGAATTGCGAGGTGGGGGAGGGAGCCAGCGTCAAGCGCGGCATCCTCTGGCCCGGCGCGCGCCTCGCGCCTCACGCCCAGGTGCGCGGCGGCGTGCTGGCGGCCAATGCAAGCCTCGGGGAAGGGGCGCAGGTCTATGAGGAATGTGTGGTCGGCGGAAATGCCGTCGTGGAGGACCGGGGTGTGCTGCTGTCGGGCGTGAAGCTCTGGCCCGGCAAGCGGGTGTCGGAGGGCGAGCGGCTGGACGCCAACCGCGTTTGGGGCGGGGAGCGTGACGCGGATTTCCTGGCCGGTGCGCTGGCGATATCCACCCCGGCAGAGGCCGCCCGCGCGGCTCAGGCCGTCACCGCGGCGATGCAGCCCCGGGAACTGCTCCTGGGCCATGAGGACAGTCCCATGGCGGAAGCCCTCTGGCACGCCGCCGCCGCGGGCTGCATGGCTCAGGGCGCACAGGTCATCGACGCGGGGGCCTGCACGCTGCCCCTGCTGCGCCACGCCCAGCGACAGCAGCGGGCGGACGCGGCGCTGTATCTCGAGGATGACGCTGTCACCCCGTTGAACGCCCTCGGTGCGCGGCTGACCCACGGGGACCAGCGCACTGTCGCCCTGCTGAATGCCCGGCAGGACTATCCCCGTCCCATGCCGGAGCGCACCCGAACAGTGATACGGGCGTCCAGCGCCGCCGCGGCCTATGTGGCGGACGTGGCCGGGCTCTTCACCGCCGATCCCCGCCGCGCCGCGCCGGTCGCGCTGCACTGTGCCAACGGCCTTTCCCGCCAATTGGCGGAGCGGGTGTTCGAACGGGCAGGCGTCGATGTCCGAACTGTGGAAAATGAGACCGACCTCCTGCCCGCGCCGGGGGAAATTGGACTGATGCTGAACGCGACGGGCGAAAAATGCGCCTTTTCCGATGAAAACGGCGGCCTGACCGACGCCCAGCAGCAGCTCATGATCGCCTGGACGGCGCTGGAATACGGAGAAGAGTCGCTGTTATTGTCAGACAACGCCACGAAGGGCGTCGACAGATTGGCCGCACGCTATGGCGTGAAGGTCGAGCGCGTCGCCGGGGAGCCCGCACTGTGGATGAACGAGCTGGCGCGACGCAGCCCCTTCCAGTTTGAACTGCACTTCGACGGGCTGATCCTCGCCGTCCGCGCGCTGGCTCTCCTGACGGAGAGCAACATGACCCTGACGGACTGGCGGCGGCTGATGCCCGAGGTGTTCCGCAGGAGCCGGACCGTCGCCATCCCCGCCCGTCAGAACGGCCGCATACTCCACGCCTTCGCCCAGGCCACCCCCGACGCGCAACTCGGCGGCGGGGCGAAGCTCAACCGCGATCAGGGTTGGGCTTGGGTCGGCGCAGACGAGGGCCGTTCCCGCTTGCGCATCGTCGCCGAAGGCGCCACCGCCGAGGTCGCCGCCGAGCTCTGTGACTTCTGCGAAAATCAGCTCAAAGTCCTCCGCGACGCCAAATCATAAAGTTTCCCCCTTCCATCGGGAGGGGGTTTTTGGTATAATGATGATATGATTATCCTACTGCATGGTAAACTGAAGTTTATCGAAAAGTCAAACCAATCCTGTAGGGGCGCCGTTTCGGCGCCCGCTCCTGTGAGACAGCGCGCTCTATCGGGCGGGCGGCGAAACGCCGCCCCTACAGGAGAGCGGGTAACTTCCCGATAAATCCCCGTTTATCGAGCACTATTTATACAAACTTATTCGGCGGTGCGGGATGTATTACGACGATTATAAGAAGAGACAGAAGAAGCAAAAGCGCGGGCGAAAGCGGCGGAGCTTTGGCGAGTGGCTGGGGCAGGGGATACTGAAGCTGGTGGCCCTGGTGTTGGCGGTGCTGCTCATCAGCGTGGGGCTGATCTACGCGCTGCCGCCGTCGCTTTTCATGGTGGAGCCGGAGGGCGTGAACCTGGCGCTGATGGACGGACTGCCCACGGGCTGTCTGAACGTGCTCCTGCTGGGCACGGACGACCTGCGGGACGGCGCCCAGCGCAGTGACGCCATGATCATCGCCTCCATCGGCTACGGCAAATTCCGGCTGACCAGCCTCATGCGTGACACCGTGGTGGACATCCCCGGCCACGGGCAGAACAAGCTCAACGCCGCCTTCGCCTTCGGCGGACCGGAGCTGGCCATGCGCACGGTCAACCAGAACTTCGGGCTGAACATCATGCACTACGCCCAGGTGGACTATGTGGCCCTGGTGCGGGTCATCGACGCCCTGGGCGGTGTGGAGCTGAACATCACCGATGCCGAGCAGGCCCGCCTCAATGTCGCCATGCTGAAGGTACGCAGTGTGTTCCAGCCCCTGGGCTACACGGCCCACGAGCTGACCCAGTACGGCGAAGACATCCACCTCGACGGCCTCCAGGCGCTGTCCTACGCCCGGCTTCGAAAGATCGACTCCGATTTCATGCGCACCAGCCGCCAGCGCACGCTGCTGAACGCCATCGCCAAAAAGCTTCGGGACAACCTCTGGAATCCCGTGCTGCTTTACCGCCTGGTGCGCGTGGTGATGGACAACGTACATACCAACATGTCCGCCTTGCAAATCCTGTCGCTGGGCGAAAAGGCGCTGCTGGCCGGGGAGTGCGAACAGCTCCGCCTGCCTGTGGACGGCAGCTATGAGGACGACGGCTCCAAGCTCACCATCGTCAACATGAACGCCAATCGCGGCGCGTTCATGGAATTTGCCTACGGGGAATAAATTATAGACGCTGACGGTCCCAGACTGCGCAGTCCCGGTCCAGGTCCTTCCACTCGATCCAGCCGTCCTCCAGCGTGCAGTAGCTGTGGGCGGAGCCGTTCTTGGGAATGGATACCGAGCCGGGATTGACGTAAGTGAAGCCCTCGTGCCGCCGCAGCACGGGCACATGGGTGTGGCCGCAGAGCAGCACGTCCCCCGTCTTCAGCGGCGGGGGATTGTCCTCGCCGTAGACGTGGCCATGGGTCATGTAGATCAGCCGCCCGTCCAGCATCAGCACCCCGTAATCCGCCATCACCGGGAAGTCCAGCACCATCTGGTCCACCTCGGCCTCGCAGTTGCCCCGCACGCACATCAGCTCCGGGGCGATTTCGTTCAGCATGGCCAGCACCTTCTTTGGCGCGTAATCCTCCGGCAGATCGTTCCGCGGCCCGTGGTATAAAAGGTCCCCCAGCAGCAAAAGCCGCTCCGGCCGCTCCAGTTTCCAGGCTTCTATCAGCTTTTCACACCACTTCGCGCTGCCGTGTATGTCAGAGGCGATCATCCACCTCATTTATGTAAGACCTTCTTTCGCTAAATTGGAATTTATCGAGCTGACAAACTACCCCTTGTAGGGGCGCCGTTTCGGCGCCCGCCTCTAATGAAACGCATCGTCCTGCCCGGCGGGCGGCGCAACGCCGCCCCTACAGGAGAGCGGGCAACTCCCCGATAAATCCCTGTTTATCGAGCATCCTGAAAGCTCTCTATTCCCTTCCACGCCCATCCATTCTATCAAAGCGGTATGAAAATGTCAAACCCATGCCCACATTAAACCATCATCTTCCCATGAAATCTGAAATTTGCTATGGATTGTTAAGAAAAAATATGGTATAATGCAATTGAGGGGTGGGAATGACAGACCTTTCCATCCGGTCAAAGGGGGGATGCAGCATGAGAACGGGCATTCTGGGCGGCACGTTTGACCCGATCCACAGGGGTCACGTCGAGGCGGCGAAGGCGGCGCTCGAAGCGCTTTCGTTGGATCGCGTGCTGGTGCTGCCCTCGGGTCAGCCGCCCTACAAGCGCTGTCACGCGGGACGGCAGGCGCGGCTCGACATGGTGAAGCTGGCCTGCGACGGAGAAAAAGGGCTGGTCCCCTGCGACATTGAGATAAATCGCGATGGGGAATCCTATACCGTGGACACCCTTAAAGCGCTGCGGCGGCTCTGTCCGGAGGATGAATTCACTTACATCATCGGCGCGGACGCGCTGAACAGTCTGCCCAAGTGGCGCGGGTTGGACGAAATTGCCCAAATGACCTCCTTTGCGGTGCTGAGCCGCCCCGGCTGGGACCGTCAGTCCGCCGAAGCGCAGGCGGCGCTGCCCGGCGTCAATGTGACATTCACGGACATCGAGGGTCTGCCCATATCCTCCGGCATGGCGCGGACAAGGGTCGCCGCCGGAGAGGATGTGTCCGAACTCGTAGGAAAAGATGTTGCCGAATACATCCGGTCCCATGGTCTCTATCTCTGCGACTACACCGAACCGGAAATCCTGGAGAAGCTCAAAAAGGCGCTGACGGTGCATCGCTATTATCACACGCTGGGCGTGGCGGATACCGCCGAGCGACTGTCGGAGCGGTTCGGGGTCGATTCCCATCGGGCGCGGCTGGCGGGACTGCTGCACGACTGCGCCAAGTCCATGCCCTACGGCGAGATGCGCCGCATCGTGTCGGAGAACGTGCCCGACACCGACGAACAGGAACTGGATTCCGAGCCCGTGCTCCACGCCCCGGCGGGCATGGTGGTGGCCCAGCGGGACTACGGCGTCCGCGACCGGGCGATACTCCAGGCCATCCGCCGACACACACTGGGCGGCGAGGACATGACGGCCATGGACGCGCTGATCTACGTCTCGGACTTCATCGAGCCCGGACGCCGCCCCTTCCCCGGCCTGGAGGACGTTCGCGCACTGGCCGAGGTGGATATATTCGCCGCCATGCGCGCCTGCGCCAGGCTGACCACCGATTATGTGACATCAAGGGGACAAAAGTCCCATCCAAAGACAATGGCTCTATTATAAAAAAATCAGGAGGCGAAGCAATATGATGGAAGCGAAAGCATTGGCCGAGAGGATTGCGGAGATACTGGACAAGAAGGGCGCGACCGACATACAGATCCTGGAAGTGGGACACCTGACCTCCATCACGGATTTCTTCGTCGTGGCCAGCGGCCGCAATATTCAGGCGGTGCACACGCTGGCCGAGGATGTGGAGGACCAACTGGCCGAGCAGGACGTGCTGCCCCGGCGCAAGGAGGGCGGCAACAACGCCAAGTGGGTCGTGCTGGACTATGCCACGGTCATCGTCCACATCTTCCACCCGGAGGAGCGCCAGTATTACAACATCGAGCGCCTCTGGCAGGACGGCTCCAATCAGCTTCCTTTCTCCCTGTTGGACGAGCGTTGATATGATCTCAGGGAAGGCTGCCGGCCTTCCCTTTTTTCTGCTTTGAGTATAAACGGGGATTATCGGGGAGTCACCCGCTTTCCTGTAGGGGCGGCGTTGCGCCGCCCGCCCGACAAACGTGCCGTCCTGCAGGGGGGCGGGCGCCGAAACGGCGCCCCTACAGGGATAGTCTGTCTCTTCGACAACTTCCAACTTATCTTTCAACTGAACAGCTACAATCATGGGAGGCCATGTCATGGACAGACAACTGTCCCTATTTGAAAACGCGGAGCCCCAGCCCCTTGCGGCGCGGCTTCGGCCCGACACGCTGGACGAGGTAGTGGGCCAGCGCCACCTGCTGGGGCCGGGAAAGCTCCTGCGGCGCATCATCGAATCGGACGCCATCTCCTCGATGATCTTCTGGGGCCCGCCGGGGGTGGGGAAGACCACGCTGGCCCATGTCATCGCCCGTGCCACGAAATCCGGCTTCATCGAATTTTCCGCCGTCACCAGCGGTATCAAGGAGATTCGACAGGTGATGGAGCAGGCCGAGCGCAACCGGGCGCTGGGGGAGCGGACCATCGTGTTTGTGGACGAGATCCACCGCTTCAACAAGGCCCAGCAGGACGCCTTCCTGCCCTTCGTGGAGAAGGGAAGCATCATACTCATCGGCGCGACCACCGAAAACCCGTCCTTCGAGGTCAACAGCGCTCTGTTGTCCCGCTGCCGTGTGTTCGTATTGAAGGCGCTGGACGCCGATGACCTGCTGGCCCTGCTCCGTCGGGCGCTGACCAGTCCGGAGGGCTTCGGAAAGCAGACCGTGAACATCGGTGACGACGCCCTGTCCCTCATCGCACGATTTGCCAACGGCGATGCCCGCACGGCGCTGTCCATACTGGAGATGGCGGTGCTGAACGGCGATTTCGACGGGGAGGGGACCACCGTCACACTGGAGACCGTGGAGCAGTGCACCCAGCGCAAATCGCTGATGTACGACAGGAACGGCGAGGAGCACTACAACATCATCTCCGCCCTCCACAAGTCCATGCGCAATTCGGACCCGGACGCGGCGGTCTACTGGCTGGCCCGGATGCTGGAGGCGGGGGAGGACCCGCTCTACGTCGCCCGCCGCGTGACCCGCTTTGCCAGCGAGGACGTGGGTCTGGCCGACCCCCGGGCGCTGCAAATCGCCGTGGCGGCCTATCAGGCATGCCACTACATCGGTATGCCCGAGTGTACCGTCCACCTCACTGAAGCCGTGGTCTACATGTCCCTGGCCCCCAAGTCCAACGCTTTGTACATGGCCTATGAGACCGCCAAGCGGGATGCGCTGAAGCAGCTCAGCGAGCCCGTGCCCCTCCACATCCGAAACGGCGTCACCCAGCTCATGCGCAACGAGGGCTACGGCGCGGGCTATCAGTACGCCCACGACGCCGCCGAAAAGCTCACCGACATGCGCTGCCTCCCCGATTCCCTGGAGGGCCGGGAATACTACATCCCCACCGACCAGGGCACGGAGGCGAAGTACGCGGAACGCCTGCGGCAGATCAAGGCGTGGAAGGAAAGCCAGCGATGACGGCGGTGCTTTAGATTTGCTTTTATAGATGAAGAGGAATTTGTCGGGGAGCCGTCACCCTGTATCATGGTTATTCGAAGTGGTATTAAAGAACTGGGAGGCCCGGAAATGGCGAAGGTATATCTGATCTGCGGCGTGATTTGCAGCGGAAAAACCACGATGGCCAAGAGGCTGGCGGCGCGAGAGCGGGCCGTGATATTGTCCTGCGACGAGTTGACCAAAGCCCTCGGCGACGATCTTGGGGACAAGCACGACACCATTGCTCTGCGCGTCCAAAAATATTTGAAGGGTAAGACCGTGGAGCTTGCGCGGCTCGGCGTCAATGTCATTCTGGACTGGGGTTTCTGGCGGGCGGAGGATCGCGCGGCGATGTCCGAATACCTTTCGGAAAACGGCATTGAACAAGAGTGGCATTATATCAAAGTGACGCCCGAACAGCTCCGACGCAATATAGAACATCGGAACGCCAACCGCGGCACCTCGGATTATTATGTGGACGAGGGCCTCATGGCAAAGTGCCTCGCCGCCTTTGAGCCGCCGTCGGAGGCTGAAATTCAAACCCGCTTCGTTAAAAAATAATGCTTGCCTTTTCCTACATTTTACGGTAAAATATGATGTAGAAATTTAGCGCACCGTCGCTTACAGCAGTGGAGGTAGAAAATATGTATCAGGATGTCATTAAAGATGCCGGCAATCGCATGGACAAGACCATCGCCATCGTACAGAAGGACCTGGACACCCTGCGCGCGGGCCGCGCGAATCCGAAGATCCTGGATAAGATCACCGTGGACTATTATGGCACGCCCACGGCACTGAACCAGGTGGGCAACATCTCCTCCCCCGAGCCGCGCCTGCTGGTCATCGCGCCCTGGGAGCCGAAGATGATCGGACCCATCGAAAAGGCCATCCAGAAGTCCGATATCGGCATCAATCCCTCCAATGACGGCAAGGTCATCCGCCTGCTGGTCCCGGAGCTGACCGGCGAGCGCCGCAAGGAGCTGTGCAAGCAGGTCAAGAAGATGATCGAGGAGGGCAAGGTCGCCATCCGCGCCATCCGCCGCGACGCCATGGAGACCATCAAGAAGCTGAAGAAGGATTCCGAGATCACCGAGGACGACCAGAAGCTGGCTGAGAAGGACCTCCAGAAGGTCACCGACCAGCACATCGAGCAGATCGACAAGGTCGGCGCGGACAAGGAAAAGGAGATCATGTCCGTCTGATTTGGACGGTGTCCACCCATGGGCAGCTATCACAACGGCTGCCCTGTTTTTTCAGAATGTAGGTGAACTGCATGTTTTTAGAACAGGTGAGCAAGCTGCTGGGCGGCAGTCCCCGCGGCGCGTCAGACAATACGGGGGTCCAGACTGAGCTCCCGGCCAGGATGCCCAAACACGTGGCCATCATCATGGATGGCAACGGCCGCTGGGCCAAGGCCCGTGGCCTGTCCCGCTCCGCCGGTCACGCGGCGGGTACCGAGGCCCTGCGCGAAATCATTCGCGCCAGCGACGACTGGGGCATCGAGGCGCTCAGCATCTATGCCTTCTCTACGGAAAACTGGGCCCGATCGAAGGAGGAGGTCAGCGCGCTGATGGGGCTGCTGCTGAAATACTTCGGCTCCGAGATCGACGAGCTTTGCGAGAAGAACGTCAAAATCACCATACTGGGCGACGTGGACGGGCTTCCCGGTCCCCAGCGCGAGGCGGTCATCAAGGCCATGGACCGCACCAGGGACAACACCGGCTTGAAGCTCAACATTGCGCTCAATTATGGCGGCCGTGCCGAGTTGGTTCGGGCGGCGAAGCTGTTGGCCCAGAAGGTGAAGGACGGCGAGATCGCCCCGGAGGACATCGACGATGACCTTTTCGCGGCGCAGCTCTACACCGCCGAATCCCCGGATGTGGACCTGCTGATCCGCACCAGCGGCGAGCAGCGGCTGTCCAACTTCCTGCCCTGGCAGACCACCTACGCCGAGTTCGTGTTCGACGCCACAAACTGGCCGGACTTCGACCGGGCGCACTACCTGGAGTGTCTCCGGGTCTACGCCGACCGCGACCGCCGCTTCGGCGGGGTCAAGACCGAGGAGGCGAGCCCATGATCAAGCGTGTCCTGACCGCGATACTGCTGATACTGATCATGGGGCTGGGCATATGGTTCCAGGGCTGGCCGCTGAGGATCATTCTGTTAATCAGCATGGTCATGAGCCTCAGCGAGATGTATCGCGCCTTTAGAAAGATCGGCTACGACCCCGTGCGCTGGGCGGGCTATGTCTACTGCGTGCTGGCGGTGCTGGCCCAGGCGTATTACGCCGACCTCAACGAGACACGGCTGTTTCGGTCCATCAGCCCCGCCATGTTCGCGCTGATCGTGGGTCTGTTGCTGGGCATGACCAATATTATACTGAAGGGGAAGGTGGCCTTCGACAGCATGGTGGCGACGCTGTTCCCGATGCTGTACCCCGGCCTGTTCTTCTCGCTGATCATCACCCTCCAGGACCTGGACACCCGGCTGGCATCCACGTTGGCGCTGATACTGGCATTCTTCATCGCCTCGGTGAACGACACCTTCGCGCTGTTCATCGGCATCAAGTTCGGCAAGCACCGGCTGTCTCCGGAGATCAGTCCCAAAAAGACCTGGGAGGGCTCCATCGCGGGCCTGATCGCAAGCGTGATCTTCGCTATGCTGGTGCCCTGGGTGGCCTTCCGGCTGGCCCCGAGAATGCCCTCCATCGCCGCCGACCTGGCTGTGTCCACCTATCCGCCCCTCTGGACCTTCGGCGTGCTGGGCCTCATCGCCGGCACCCTCTCCCAGATCGGCGACCTCGTGGCCTCCCTGGTCAAGCGCCACTGCGGCATCAAGGACTTCGGCACCATCTTTCCCGGCCACGGCGGCATGCTGGACCGCATGGACGGCATACTGTTCTGCGGGGTGGCGTGCTATGTGTTCTTCAAGATCGCGGGACTGTAAATAATAGACAGTTTTTTCCGATATCAGCACATCCCCGTAGGCGCGACTTTTGCCGTCCCTACGGGGTATTCGCGTCTGATGACGCAATAGTTACGCTCCGTTCATATCCAATTCACGAGAGAGATGTATAATGAAGCCATGAATAAGAGAACAATAGCCATACTTGGCGCAACGGGATCGATCGGGACGCAGGCGCTGGACATCGTTTCTCGCTATCCCGACCGGTTCCATGCCGTCTGCCTGACGGCCCACAATTCATCGGAAAAGCTGTTTGAACTGGTGCGGAAATTCCGCCCGGCCTGCGCGGCGCTGAATATCGAACCGGAAAGCATCCCGGAGGACGTGAAGTTCTGCCAGTGGTTCTTCGGTCCCGATTCCACGGTTGAGGCGCTGAAGGCCTCCCGTGCCCAGGACGCGCTGTGCGCCATCGTGGGCATCGCCGGTCTGGACGCCGTGCTGACGGCGCTGGACGGCTGTGAGCGGGTGTTGCTTGCCAACAAGGAGGCGCTGGTGACCGGCGGCGACTTGGTGACGGCCAGGGCCAGGGAAAAGAACGTGCCCCTGCTCCCGGTGGACAGCGAGCACTCCGCCATCTTCCAGTGCTTACAGGCGAGGCAGGGCAACCCCGTAAAACGGCTCTGGCTGACCTGCTCCGGCGGCGCGCTGCGGACGTGGACGAAGGCAGCCATGGAGCACGCCACGGTGAGGGACGTGCTGAAGCATCCCACCTGGAACATGGGCGGCAAGATCACCGTGGACTGCGCTACCATGGCGAACAAGGGACTGGAGGTCATCGAGGCCCACCACCTGTTTGACATGCCGGCGGAGAAGATCAACGTGGTCATCCATCCCCAGAGCGTCATCCATTCCATGATCGAGTTTGACGACGGCGCGGTGCTGGCCCAGATGGGCATGCCCGACATGCGCGGCCCCATCGGCTACGCCATGGGCTACCCGGAGCGCCTGCCCTACGACGCAAAGCCGCTGAACTTCTACGAGCTGGGCCACCTGGACTTCGCCGCCCCTGACCACGACCGCTTCCCCTGCCTGAACATGGCCATCGAGGCGCTGAAGGCCGGAAACGGCATGCCCGTCATATTCAACGGGGCCAACGAGCAGGCCGTAGGCGCGTTCCTTAGAGAGCACATCCCCTTCGGCCGCATCCCGGAGGTCATCGACCACGCGCTGCAGGCCGTCGCGCCTATGAAAATCAATACCATCGCGGACGTCTACGCCCTGGACCGCGCCGCCCGCGAGGACGCTGAAAACACCCTTCGGAGGCTCTCATGCTGACCAATATCCTCTATGTTCTCCTCGCCATCGTGATACTGGGATTAATTGTAACGGTGCACGAATTCGGCCACTATCTCGTCGGTCGGCTGTGTGGCATCGGCATCATCGAATTTTCGGTGGGCTTCGGGCCGAAGCTGATCGGCTGGGAGAAGAATGACATCAAGTATTCCATCCGCTGCATCCCCCTGGGCGGCTACTGCGCCTTTGTGGGCGAGGACGAGACCAACGACGATCCCCGCGCCATGAACAACCAGCCGGTGTGGAAGCGGTTCCTGACCGTGCTGGCGGGGCCGTTCATGAACTTCGTGCTGGCCTTCGTGTGCTGCGCCATCATGCTGGGCAACTTCATGGTGGCGGAGAGCTTCCCCGTGGTGAAGGCCATCACCGAGGACATGCCCGCCGCCGAGGCCGGGGTGCTGCCCGGTGACACCATCGTGCAGATCAACGACAGCGCCATCGAGAACAACGGTCGGGGCGTCAGCGAGATCGTCACCGCCATCCGCGCCGTAGAACCCGGATCAATCGTCCACCTCATCGTGGAGCGCGACGGCCAGCAGGTGCCGCTGGACATGGCGACCACCGCAGTCACCGATGAAAACGGCGTCACTCACGGCATGATCGGCATCGAGTTCTCCACCCGCACCTATAACTTCATCGAAGCGATACGTTATTCCGGGGTGTACATGGTCGAAACGACAAAGACCATGCTGGACACCCTCCGGAAGCTCTTCTTCCACGGCGAGGGCGTGGAGCAGATCACCGGCACCGTGGGCATCATCGCCGTGGTCAGCCAGTACGCCCGGGATGGCATCTATGAGATCCTCTGGCTCATATTCATCATATCGCTGAACCTGGGCATCATGAACCTGCTGCCCCTGCCCGCGCTGGATGGTGGACGGCTGGTGTTCCTCATCGTCGAGGCCATCCGCCGCAAGCCCATCCCCCCGGAGAAGGAGGGCATGGTCCACGGCATCGGCTTGGCGCTGGTGCTGGGACTCTTCGTGCTCCTCACCTTCCACGATGTGGCCCGCCTCATCGCCGGCGGCGTGAACGCATTAATACAATAGAGCGCAATTAAAAAAGCAGCCTGTCGCGGCTGCTTTTTTTAGAGTGAACTCCCTCAGTCACGCTTCGCGTGACAGCTCCATCTGAGAGGGAGCCTTTTGGAGAACGGGGGTGCCCTTAAGGCTCCCTCTTTGAGGGAGCTGTCAGCGAAGCTGACTGAGGGAGTCGTCTCCTTATTTCTCAATAATCAGTCTTTCACGATGCAGGCCAGCAATACCAGATTGGTGTCGCCGGTGTTCATCACGCTGTGGCCGTGGCCGGAGAAGGTGGCCATGGAGTCGCCGGCGGAGATGTCGTACTCCTTATCGTCGTCGCGGACGCGGCCATTGCCCTCCATGAAGTAGAACAGCTCCGTCTCGTTCTCATGGACGTGGTAGCCGATGGACGCGCCGGGAATCAGCGTCATCACCGAATAGACCCGCACCTTCTCGGGCACCTGGTTCGACAGGTCGGTGATCTGCACGTGCTTCTCGCCGCCCCGCATGTATTCGCGGATGCTGTGGGCCTGCTGTTCCTTCCGTGTGATCATATCTCAATGCCTCCTTGGACCTTCATCTTATTTTGTGCCATCATTATAATCCCTACCGCGGGAATATACAAGTAAATTGTTCTTAATAATGTGAACGCGCGGCGCACACAATATTTCTTACATGTTAACATTATGACCTTTATCACCGGTGTACAAGTATGTTATAATTCATTCGTCGGCATCCTCGGAGCCGAACGTGTTTTCCCGGTTTCCCCGTCACTCGTAGGGTATCCTGTGTGAACTCGAACGGAGGTATGAAAGATGAAGAAGTTGTCCACCCGTGAATTTGTGCTGCTGGGCCTGCTGGTCGCGATCCTGATCGTGCTGGCCTATGTGAACATCCCCCAGCCCGCCGGCCTGTCCATCACCTTCAACATGATCCCCGTGGCCATCGCGGCCATCGCCATCGGCCCCCTGGGCGGGGCGATTATCGGCGGGGCCTTTGGCCTCATCAGCTTTTTGCAGTGCTTCGGCATCTGCGGCTTCTCCGGCATGGGCGCGGCGCTGGCGGCGGTGAACCCGTTCCTGGCCTTCGTGCAGCGCTTCTTCCCCAGGCTGCTGGATGGCTTTCTGCTGGGCTATATCTACCGGTTTGCCCGCAAGCTCAACCCCTACGCGGGCTGCGCGGTGACCGGCTTCTGCGCGGCGTTTCTGAATACGCTGTTCTTCATGACCTCCCTGGTCTGGCTGTTCGGCGGCACGGAATATATGCAGAACTCCATGGCCGGGCGGGGCATGCTGACCTATATCGTCGCCGCCGTGGGCGTCAACGGCCTGGTGGAGATGCTGGTCTCCACGGTGGTCACCGGCGCGGTGGGCGCGGCGCTGATTCGCGCGGGATTTATAAGAATTGACGTGAATAATGCGAGGGTTAACTCCCTCAGTCAGCTTCGCTGACAGCTCCCTCAGGGAGGGAGCCTTTTGGAGACGCGCCTTAGGCTCCCTCTCAGAGGGAGCTGTCACGCGGAGCGTGACTGAGGGAGTCATCTCCCCATTCAGATAAATCAACAACCGACGAGGAGCAATCCCAATGATACTGACCCTTGATATCGGCAACACCAACATGAAGACCGCCCTTTTCGGCAGCGCCGAGGAATGTAAGCTGCACCCGGGGCAGTCTGCGAACCAGAGCATCAATCCCGCGGTGGCGCGGCTCCAGGACATGCGGATGGTGGAATACTGGCGTCTGTCCACCAATCGCAACCGCACCTCGGACGAGTACGGCATGGCGCTGATAAACCTGCTTCGCCACAACGGCATCGAGCCTGAGCAGGTGGAGGGCATCATGATGTCCTCGGTGGTGCCCCAGATCAACTTCACCATCGAGCACATGTGCCGCAATTACTTCGGCATGGAGCCCATGAAGATCGAGCCCGGGGTCAAGACCGGCATCAACATCAAGTATGAGAACCCCCGTGAGCTGGGCAGCGACCGCATCGCCAACGCCGTGGCGGCCTACGAGCTCTACGGCGGGCCCTGCATCACCATCGACTTTGGCACCGCCACGTCCTTCGGCGCCATCTCCGCCAAGGGCGAGTTCCTGGGCGGCGCCATCTGCCCCGGCCTCAAGCTGGCCGCCGACGCACTGACGGAAAACACCGCCAAGCTGCCCCGGTTCGAGCTGGTGAAGCCGGAGCACGTCATCGGGCGCAACACCGTCACCAACATGCAGGCGGGCATCGTCTATGGCTACATCGGCCAGATCAACTACCTGGTCAGCCGCATGAAGCGGGAGATGGGCATGCCCAACATCAAGGTCATCGCCACCGGCGGCCTGGCCGTGCTGGTGGCCCAGGAGAGCAATGTCATCGACGTCATGGACGGCCTTCTCACGCTGAAGGGCCTGTGCCTGATCTACGCGAAGAACAGATAAATCAGCTTTGGGGCGGCGGGAACGCCGCCCCTTTGTGCATATCAAGGTCGGAGGGTGCGCATGTCGAAATTTCAGGGCGTGGTGGACAGCATTGTCTATCGCAACGATGAAAACGGCTGGACGGTGGCGTCCATCAAGGTGGACGGCAGCAAGGGCAATATCGCCGCTGTAGGCGTCATGCCGTTCCTGTCCGAGGGCGAACACGCCATATTCGACGGCGAACTGGTGGAGCACAAGACCTACGGGCGGCAGATCAAGGTCACGAGCTACGAGACGAAGCGCCCCGAGACGCGCTCCGATGTGGAAAAATACCTGTCCTCCGGTCTGATCAAGGGCGTCCGCGCGGCCACGGCGAAGCTGATTATCAGCTATTTCGGCGATAGAACCATGGACGTGCTGGAGTCCGAGCCGGACCGCCTTTCCGAGGTCCCCGGCATCGGCAAGAAGCGGGCGGCGATGATCGCGGCCTCCTTCGCCGAGCACAACGGCATGAGGGGCACGCTGATGTTTTTGCAGCAGTACGGCCTCTCCCCGGCTCTCTCCATGAAGGTCTACAAAGCCTTCGGGGACACCACCGAAAAGGTGCTGCGCGCAAATCCCTACCGGTTGGTGGATGAGATCCAGGGCGTGGGCTTCCGCACCGCGGACGAGATTGCCATGCGGCTGGGTTTCACGCGGGAGTCTGAATTCCGCATCCGTTCGGGCATCAAATACGTGCTGTCCGAAGCGGCGGGCGGCTCGGGCCACATGTACCTGCCTATGGAAATACTGGCCGCGCAGTCCTGCCAGGTGCTCAACGCCGAGCGGACGCTGGTGGACCGGGAGCTGAAGGGGCTGATCATGGAGGACCAGCTCATCGCCGAACACGTGGGCGAGGACAACGCGGTCTACCTGCCCCGCTTTCATCGGGCCGAAAGGGAGACCGCGCGGCTGCTGATGAAGCAGCTCAAGAGTATACGCCCCACAAAGTTATCCGACGACGAGCTGTTGAGCCTCATCGCAGAGTACGAGGAGAAGCAGGACGTCCAGCTCTGCGACCAGCAGCGGGAGGCCGTGCTGGCGGCGGCGAAGGAGGGCATCTGCATCATCACCGGCGGGCCGGGCACGGGCAAGACCACCTCCATCAATCTCATCATCCGGGTCATGCGCCGCATGGGCGAGGTGGAGCTCTGCGCGCCCACGGGCCGCGCCGCCCGCCGTATGAGCGAGGCCACGGGCCGTCCCGCTCAGACCATCCACCGTCTGCTGGAATATTCGGGGGAGGGCCAGGGCTTTGTCCGCAACGAGGACAACCCGCTGGACGCGGATATCGTCATCGTGGACGAGATGTCCATGGTGGACATATTTCTGATGCGCTCACTGCTGTCAGCCCTGCGCCCCGGCACCCGGCTGATCCTGGTGGGCGACGCCGACCAGCTCCCCAGCGTGGGCGCGGGCAACGTGCTGCGGGACCTCATCGCCGCCGAGACCCTCCGCGTGGTGCGACTGACCGAGATATTCCGTCAGGCCGGTCAGAGCCAGATCGTCATGAACGCCCACCGCATCAACCGGGGCGAGTACCCGGTGATCCGCGTCCGGGACACCGACTTCTTTCTGGAACGCAAAGACACGGCGTTGAAGGCCACAGAATCCGTGGTGGCGCTGGTCAGCACCCGTCTGCCGAAATACATGGGCTTCGATTCCCTTCGTGACATCCAGGTGATGTCGCCCATGAAGCGGGGCGACGTCGGCGTGTTCGCGCTGAATCAGCTCCTGCAAGGCGCGCTGAACCCGCCGGGGAAGGACATTCCAGAGATCGCCCACGGGCAGACCGTCTTCCGCCGGGGCGACAAGGTGATGCAGGTCAGAAACAACTACGACCTGTCCTGGGAGAAGGACGGCGAGGAGGGCGACGGCGTGTTCAACGGCGACATCGGCTATATCGTCGCCGTGGACAAGAAGGACAAGCTGCTGACCGTGGAGTTCGACGATGGACGGGTGGCCGAATACGACGACGGCACGCTGGACGACCTGGAGCTGGCCTACTGCATGTCCGTCCACAAGAGCCAGGGCAGCGAGTTTGACGCCGTGGTGCTGCCGCTGGTGGCCGGGCCGCCGATGCTGATGACACGGAACCTGCTCTACACCGCCGTCACGCGGGCCAAGCGGCTGGTGGTCATCGTCGGGCGGGAGGCCTGCGTGCGTCAGATGGTGGACAACAACCACATCCTCCGCCGCTATTCCGCCCTCGACCTGCGGCTCAGGGAGGCCGGGAAGGCGAAATGATGAGGCGCGTCATCAAAGCCGCGCTGGAGGCGCTGTTTCCGAAAAAGGCTGTCTGCATGGGCTGCGGCAGCGCGGCGGGATGCCGGGAGGACTGGGTCTGTCCCGCCTGCCGGGAGCGGCTGGCAAAGCTCTGGGTCGGCGCGGAGCTGCCGCCGTCGGGGCTGGAGGGCGCGGCCTTTGCCTATGTCTACACCGACCCCGCCGCCCGGATCGTCCAGCAATTGAAATATTCCGGCATCGGACAGCTCGCCAAATTCATGGGCGAGGATATGGTGAAGGCTTATCGCTTCCTCGAGCCCACCGGCGCGGACTGCGTGGTCTGCGCGCCGATGCACAAAAAGCGCCTGCGCATGCGCGGCTACAACCATGCCGAGCTGCTGGCCCGGGATGTGGCGGCGCGGCTTGGGCTGCAATTCATCGATGCCCTGGAATGTACCCGCCTCGTGCGCCAGCAGGCCCGCCTGGACGGCGAAGAGCGGCTTAAAAACCTGGACGGCGTTATCGCCCTGAAAGCGCCGGTCCAGGGACGGCGCGTGATACTGGTGGACGATGTGCGCACCACCGGCGCAACTGCACGCGCCTGCGCCGCCGCGCTAAAGGCGGGCGGCGCGGAGAGCGTCTATCTCCTGTGCTACACCGTGGCCCGGGGCGAGAGAAAAAAGCAAATGTAAAAGGACCTCGACAAATTGGAATTTATCGCGCCGAGCCGTTTCCCAAAAGCCTTCCCCTCTGGGGAAGGTGCCCCGAAGGGGCGGATGAGGTCCTCGTCGTTAAAGCTCCCAATTAGCAGAGCTTTTGGAGCTACGGGGGACCTCATCCGACCTCGCTTCGCTCGGCCACCTTCCCCAACGGGGGAAGGCTTTTGGGGAACGCGACTCCCCGATAAATCCCCATTTATTGATGAGAACTGACCAGATAAGAGGTAAATATGCAATTCCATTGGCACGTTGAAAAAGGCAGTGTGGTGGTGACGGGCTGTGAAAAAGCCATCGGCCGGGTCGTTGTGCCGGAATACGCCGACGGTCTGCTGGTGGTGGGCATCGCGCCGCGGGCATTTCTTGGGGCGTCTGAATTGACGGAAATACGGCTCCCGTCCACGCTGACCTTCATCAAAGAAAATGCCTTTCTGGGCTGCGCCGAGCTTCGCTCCATCGAGATCCCGGACAGCGTGACCAGCCTTGGAGCGGGAGCCTTCGAGGGCTGTGTCCAGTTGCAATCCCTTCGATTATCCAGTGGGCTGGAGAACCTGTCAACAAGGGCTTTTTATCTGTGCAAGTCGCTGGAAACGGTGGACATTCCTTCGTCCGTCAAGGATATCGGCGAAAGCGCCTTTGCAGGCTGTGAAGGTCTGTATCAGGCGACGATGCGCGAGGGCTTGCAGAGTATTGGCTCCAATGCCTTTGCGGGTTGCTCATCCCTGCGGGCAGTGCGTATTCCCCAAAGCGTCACGCATATTGACGCCACATCCCTTCCCGCGCAACTGCGGACCAACGGGGATCTCTATCTTCCCGGCTCCGGACTGCTGGTCCGTGCCATTGCGAGACTGCGCTGGCAAGCCCCGGCGGGCACGCGCATCATTGCGGACGGCGCGCTGGCCGGCAATCACGACCTCACGGAGGTCACGCTGCCCGAAACCGTCACCGCCATCGGTAGGCGTGCCTTTGCCGACTGCCGCTGCCTGCACGCCATCAATTTAACTGAGGCCATCACCCATATGGGCGCGGAAGCATTCCGTGACTGCGGAAAGCTGACCAATATCACCCTTCCTGACTCGCTGACCACGCTGTCCGACGGACTCTTTGAGCATACCGGGCTAAAGACTGCTGAAATGCCTCTCAACCTGCTGAGCATTGGCAGCAGAACCTTTGCCAACTGCACAGCATTGCAAGATGTCCGTTTCAATCCAGAACTTCACCATATAGGCGCTCAGGCTTTCGCTCATTGTTCATCGCTGAAAAGTCTGGTACTTCCGAAGGAACTACAATCCATCGGCCCGCAGGCATTCCTCGGCTGTGACAGGCTGGAGACACTGATGCTCCCCGGCGACATTCCCCAGGGATTGGAAGGTGCGCTCACCGACCTGCGCCGGGTTGCCATCATCGCCCCGGCACTGGCCCCAGAAGCATTCCCGCCGCTCTGGCGCAAGCGCGTCTGCCTTGGCTTCGCCCTCGCCGCGCAGCGGGGCATTGCCTATTATCCTGAGGTGCGCGAGGCAAATCTCGCTTGGATCAGCGCCCACGCCTCGGCGCTGGTCGGTGACGCCGCCGGTCAGCCGTCCCTTCTGCGCCTGATGTTGGAGCAGCAATGCCTTTCAGAAGCGGATGCCCGCCGCCTGATCGACCGTTTCAGTCGACAGGATCAGCCGGAATGGACGGTGGAGCTGCTTCATTATCTGCAAGGCATAGCCAGCGGGCAGGACAGCGAAGCGCTGTGGTAAGGTAACGTAACGGCTTACCCTGACAAATTCCAATCTGTCAAGGAGAGCAACATTCATTTCCATCAAATAAACGGGAGGCGAACGCCATGGGGCCTGTGGTGCTCATCAGCATGTGTCTTCTGGGCATTGACTGTCGGTACGATGGCGGGGGCAATGCCGTGGCGGGGCTGGATAGACTGCGCGGACTGTGCCAACTGGTTCCCGTATGTCCGGAACAGCTCGGGGGACTGCCCACGCCCCGCACGCCGTCGGAGCGGCTGGGGAACCGCGTGGTGACAAGGGACGGCGGCGATGTGACGTCGGCCTTTGAGCGCGGCGCGGAACAGGTCTGCCGACTGGTCTCTCAGTTCGGCGCGCGGTACGCGCTTCTGAAGGCCCGGAGTCCCTCCTGTGGGACGGGGGAAATCTATGACGGCAGCTTCACGGGCCGCAAGGTTGCGGGCGACGGCGTGACCGCGGAGCGCCTGCGGGCCATGGGCCTGCGTCTCTTTGATGAAACACAGATCGATCCACTGATTCAAGCGCTGGAGGGCGATAAGCTATGATACTTTTCAATTCTGATTATCTTGAGGGGGCGCATCCCGTCATCATGGCGCGGCTGTTTGAGACGAACCTGGAGCAGACCCCCGGCTATGGCGAGGATGAGCATTGCGAGCGGGCGCGGGCGATGATCCGCGAGCTGTGCGACGCGCCGGACGCGGACGTCCACTTCCTGGTGGGCGGCACACAGACCAACTTCACCTTCCTGTCCGCGGTGCTGAAGCCCTGGCAGGGCGTGATCTGCGCGGATACGGGACACATTGCCGTTCATGAGACCGGCGCGGTGGAGGCCACGGGCCACAAGGTCATCGCGCTGCCGGGTCACGAAGGGCGGCTGACCGCGGCGGACGTGGACGCCTATTGCGACCAGCACTTCGCCGACGAATCCCACGAGCATATGGTCATGCCCGGCGCGGTGTACATCTCCAACCCCACCGAGGTGGGCACGCTCTACAGCCGGGAAGCGCTCTGCGACCTGCGGGAGGTCTGCGACCGGTGGGGCCTGGTGCTGTTCCTGGACGGCGCGCGGCTGGGCTACGGGCTGGCCTCGCCGGAGAATGACCTGGACCTGCCCTTCATCGCGGCGGTCACCGACGCCTTCTACATCGGCGGCACCAAGCAGGGCCTGCTGTTCGGTGAAGCGCTGATCATCACCCGTGAGGATCTGCAGCCCCACTTCCGCTACATGATCAAGCAGAAGGGCGGCCTGCTGGCCAAGGGGCGGCTGCTGGGCGTGCAGTTCGAGGCGGCCTTCGAGGGCGACCTCTACATGGACATGGCCCGCCATGCCATCGCCCTGGCCCTGCATCTCAAAGAGGCCCTTCAGGACATGGGCGTCCCCTTCATGATCGACAGCCCCACCAACCAGCAGTTTCCCATTCTTCCGGACGCATTGCTGGAGGACCTGCGCCACGAATTCAGCTACGCCACCATCCAGAAGATCGACCCGGACCACACCGTCATCCGCTTCTGCACGAGCTGGGCCACCCGGCCGGAGCACGTGGAGCGATTGATTGACGCGCTGAGGGAATTATTGGGATAAGGCTTAGCTTGGCAAATTAAAGTTTATCTGGGATACGAAACAACCCTGTAGGGGCGCCGTTTCGGCGCCCGTTACCTGTGAGACGTCACGTTCTGTCGGGCGGGCGGCGCAACGCCGCCCCTACAGGAGAGCGGGTAACCCCTGATAAATCCCCGTTTGTCAATGAAAAAGACACACATCCAAAAGAGATGTGTGTCTTTTATGGTGGTGTGCCGGGCATGGCACACATCTAACCGGTGAGAGTCCGGTCGCGGGTATTTACCGCCAAGCGTAGCGAACCGCAAGCCGTTGGTGGCGACGCCA
>CACZXF010000028.1 GCA_902785105.1 uncultured Eubacteriales bacterium
TGAGGGCGGGCGCCGAAACGGCGCCCCTACAAGGTAGCGGGAGTCGCTATTAATTTTCAATTTTCAATTCAACTCCCCGACAAATTCCAATTTATCGAGTAGACTGAACAGTTACGTACATTCTCCATTTTTCATTCTCCATTAAAAAAAGAGACGCGGCATGAAAACCGCGCCTCGAACGCATTGGAATCAATACCCCTTTGCCGCGCTCAGATCGTAGACGGGCTTGAGGGCGTGGTAGAGCTTGCAGTAGATCTCATAAGTATCGTTGTAAGCGGCCTGGTTTTCGGGGCAGGGGAGGGTCTCGGTCTCGGCCTTGATGATGGTGGCGGCCTCCTTGAGGTCCTTCCAGATGCCCGCGCCGACGCCGGCGACCATGATCGCGCCATAAGCGCCGCCCTCGCTGGCCGCGGACATGGTGTAGACGGGCAGGTCGAAGATGTCCGCCTGCATCTGCCGCCAGAGCTGGGAGGCGCTGCCGCCGCCGGAGGTGTAGACCTTTTCATTCTTGGCAAAGCCGCCCATAATGTCCACGAGCTGCCGCAGGGAATAGGTGACGCCCTCCATGACGGAGCGGGTGATGTCGGCCTTGGTCGCGCCCAGGGTCAGGCCATAGAAGGAGGCGCGGCAGTTGGGGTCCGGATAGGGGCAGCGCTCGCCGGTCAGATAGGGGGTGAACACCACGCCGTGGGCGCCGGGCACGGACTGCTCGGCGGACTTGCCCATCACGTTGTAGACGTTGTCGCCCTCGGCCTTCGCCACATCCGCCTCGTACTTGCACAGCTCGTCGCGGTACCAGCGGTACGCGCCGCCGGCGGTCAGGGTGACGCCCAGGGCCATCCAGCTGCCGGGCTCGTTGCCGCAGAAGAGCTGGAGCGCGCCGTTGGGGTTGTCCTCATACTTGTCCAGCGCCATGGCGACGTTGCCCGCCGTGCCGATGACCACGCCCAGCGTGCCGGGCTTGACCATGCCGCCGCCGGTGGTCTGGATGATGGCGTCGCCGCCGCCGTAGTAGCAGTTTAGGCCCTCAGGCAGGCCGGTCTCGACCGCCGCCGCCGCGGTGACGGTGCCCGCCAGCTCGGTGGATTCGTGGGCCTCGGGGAAGATGGCCTTGTCCAGGCCCGCCAGCGCGATGAGTCCGTCGGACCACTTGCGGTTGCGCACGTCGAAGAAGCCCGTGCCGGAGGCGTCAGACATGTCGATGCCCAGCGTGCCGGTCATGCGGTAGCGGATGTAATCCTTGGGGCACACGAAGAGCTTCATCTTCTTGAAGTTCTCCGGCTCCTCATCCCGCAGCCAGAGGATCTTACCGCCGGTGTAGCCGGTGAGCATCTGATTGTTGGTGTAGGTCAGCAGGCCCTCGAGGCCGCCGGCCTTCTCGGTGATCCAGTCGCACTGGGCCTGGGTCCGCTGGTCGCACCACAGGATGGCGGGGCGGATGACCTCGTTGCTCTCATCCAGCGCCACCAGGCCGTGCATCTGTCCAGAGTAGCTGACGCCCGCGATGTCCTTGGGGTCCACGCCGGACTTCGGCAGTATGACCTTCAGACCGCGCACACAGGCGTCCCACCAGTCCTGGGGCACCTGCTCCGCCCAGCCGGGCTTGGGGGTATAGAGCGGGTACTCCTGGGTGGAGGAGGCGATCACCACGCCCTTCTCGTCCACGATGATGCACTTCGCGCCGGAGGTGCCGATGTCCAGACCGATCAGATACTTGCTCATGGGGAATCGTCCTTTCTTATTTTATGATATATGATGCGAATAGGGTGTTTAACAGAAAAGCCCCTGTAGGGGCGCCGTTTCGGCGCCCGCCTTGCGCGAATGCGATTCGTTCTTACGGGCGGGCGGCGAAACGCCGCCCCTACAGTGTTGTAAGGGAAATTACTTCCTGCGTTCCTTCATGATCTTCTGGGAGATCTTGTTGATCTTCTCGAAGTCGAGGCGGTTTTCCTCGCCCCTCAGCAGGCGCTGGATGTTGCCGCGGTGCTGGAAGATGGCGAGGGCGCCGGTGATGGTGGCGAAGAACACGAACAGGCCGTAGTTCTCCCGGCCCCGGCAGAGCAGGGCGGTGAACACGGGGAAGGCCACGGCGGTGATGAGGGACGCGATGGACATGTAGCGGGTGATGGCGACCACCACGATCTCCGTCAGCAGCTCCGCCAGCGCCAGCCCCGGATGGATGGCGATGATGAGCGCCAGCGAAGTGGCGATGCCCTTGCCACCCTTGAAGCCCATGAACACCGGGAAGTCATGCCCCACCACGGCAAAGAAGCCGCCCAGCAGCATCCCCAGGTCGCCGCCCATAGCCCTGCCGATGAGACAGCCGATGTAGCCCTTGAGACAGTCGCACACCAGCGTCAGCACGCTGGGCACCCAGCCCGCCGTCCTGAGCACATTGGTGGTGCCCGAATTGCCGCTGCCGTGCTTGCGCACATCGCTGATGCCAAAGGCCCGCCCGATCAGCACGCCGGAGGGAATGTTCCCCAGCAGATAGCCGATTACGGCGGATAAAATATATTTGAATATCATGGTATCAACCTCCATGAAGTCATTGCCGGTTTAACTTTCCTTCTTGCGCTCCCTCAGTATGAACTTGATGGGCGTTCCTTCAAACCCAAACGCCTTGCGGAACTGGCCCTCCAGATAGCGCTCATAGGAGAAGTGCATCAGGCTCTCGTCGTTGATGAACATGACGAAGGTGGGAGGCTGCACGGCCTGCTGAGTGGCGTAATAGATGCGCAGGCGGCGGCCGGAGGTGGCCGGGGGCTGGAGGGCGGCCTGGGCGTCGGTGAGGATGTCGTTCAACAGGCCCGTGGTGACGCGCTTGGTGGCCATGCCGTAGGCGTCGCGCACGGCCTCCAGCACCTTGTTCACCCGCTGGCCGGTCAGCGCGGAGATGAACAGTATGGGCGCGTAGGACATGAACTTGAGGTTCTCCCGGACCTCCTTGACGAACTTTTCCATGGTCTTGGTGTCCTTCTCCACGGCGTCCCACTTGTTGATGACGATGATGGCGGCCTTGCCCTTCTCATCCACATAGCCGGCGATCTTGCTGTCCTGCTCGGTGACGCCCTGGGTGGCGTCGATGAGCATCAGCGCCACGTCGCACCGGTCCACCGCCGCCAGCGCGCGGACGATGGAATACCGCTCCAGCGACTGATACTCGATGGCCCGCTTGCGGCGTATGCCGGCGGTGTCGATGATGATGAAGTCCTGCCCGTCGTCGGTGAAGCGGGTGTCGATGGCGTCCCGGGTGGTGCCCGCGATGTCGGAGACCATCACCCGGTCCTCGCCCAGTATGCGGTTCACCAGGCTGGATTTGCCTACGTTGGGCTTGCCCACCACGGCGATCTGTATCGCGCCAACGTCCTCGTCCTCGGCGTCCGGGTCGGGGAAGTTTTTGCACAATTCTTCCAATAGATCGCCGAAGTTCAGCAGGTTCACGGAGCTGACGCCGATGGGGTCGCCGATGCCCAGATTGTAGAACTCATAGACGTTGTCCATCTGCTTCGGGTTGTCGATCTTGTTGACCACCAGCATCACAGGCTTGCCGGACTTGCGGAGCATGTCCGCCACGTCCTCGTCGTCGGCGGTCATGCCGGCCTTGCCGTCTACGAAGAAAAGTATCACGTCGCAGGTCTCGATGGCGATCTCCGCCTGTCGGCGCATCTGGCTAAGCAGCGGATCGTCCGAATTGGGGTCGATGCCGCCGGTGTCGATGAGCGTAAACTTGTAATTCTGCCATTCACAATCGGCATACACCCGGTCACGGGTGACGCCCGGCGTGTCCTCCACGATGGCGACGCGCCTGCCCACCATCTGATTGAAAAAGGTGGACTTGCCCACGTTCGGGCGGCCGACAATGGCGACCAGGGGCTTTGACATTGACTATACCTCCAAATGTTTGCAGGGAGAATCCCTGAGTTCAAGTATCGTATTCAATAAATCCTCGCCGCGGCGGCCCACGGGAACCACGGGTTTGCCGAGGGCTTTAATAACCTGAGGCAGCGTGGTGTCGTCGAGGAATTTGTTGTCGTTTTCCTTCAGCATGACCTCGGTGATCATGACGGCGTCGCAGGGGATGTCCTTCATCTGGGTCATCAGGTCGCCGCCGGTGATGAGACCGGAGACGGTGACGGTGGGGCCGAACCAAGTATTTTCCAGCCCATAGACGTCGATGTTCGCCCCGGCAACTGGATAGCGTCTGAGCATATCCCGTATGAATGTCTCGGCGGACTTGCCGCAGGCGATGGCGAGGTGGACAGAATTGTCGGTTTTTTTGACCGAGTCTCCCGCGTCCTCCCAGGCTTCTATATACTCCGTGTCCAGCAGGCGGAGCAGGCCCACGCCGTCGTCGATCTGCTCATAGCCCTCGTATTCCTCATCCGGGGGAATGGGCCGGCCCGCCTGTAGATAGAACTCATCCGAGGGGAAAACGAAGCGCGTGCCCCGCCTTTTTAGCAGTATGGGACGCCACTTCTCCGCAATGTCCATCACCGCGGCGGCTTCCGGCGGGGTGTAGGGGTGCAGTTCACACAAGCCCTCCCGGTGACCGGTCAGTCCTACGGGCACCAGCGCCAGCGACCGCGCGCCGGGAATTTCCGATAATTCAGAGATGGTGCGGTCCAACGCGGGGCCATCGTTGATGCCGGGGCACAGCACGCACTGGCAGTGGAACTCGATGCCGCCGTCGGAAAGCGTCCGAAGCTGGTTCATCAGCCGCGCCGCCCTGGGCGTGCCCAGCACATGGGTGCGGAGGACGGGGTCGGTACAGTGAACGGAGATGTACAGCGGCGAGGCGTGGCGGGCGATGATGCGCTTTAGCTCCACGTCGGACACGTTGGTCAGCGTCACATAGCTGCCCATCAGCAGGCTGGTGCGCCAGTCGTCGTCCTTCACCCGCATGGTCTCCCGGGCGTCCCCCGGAAGCTGGTCCACGAAGCAGAACAGGCACTTGTTGCAGCACAGCCGGGTGCCGGACATCATGGGCTTCTCAAAGTTCAGCCCCAGCGCGGCGTATTCGTCCTTTCGGATGGAAAACTCCACCGGCGCCCCGTCACGCAGCACCTGGACCTTCAGGCGGCGGTTCGCGCAGAGGGCCTGATAGTCGATGAAGTCGATCACCACCTGCCCGTCGATCCGCGCAAGCCGGTCCCCCGGACGTATCCCCGCCCGCCAGGCCGGACTCCCCGCGTCCACGCTGGTGATGTAGTGCGACATAAAGACCCTCCAACCGATGATGAATCAAAATTACCCTATTATTATTATAGCCCCGGTGAACGGCTTTCGTCAATGGGAAAACGGTAAATCGGACAGAAATTGGAGATAAATACAGCAGGGGCGGCGAAACGCCGCCCCTGCGGGATGTGCTTTGAAACAGTCCGATGGACATGACAAAAATTGGCGATGAGAGCTTGATTAGTTCGCGGCCTCCGGTTTTCCCTCTGCGAAATGGTCCTTTTCCAGGTATTTCATGCACAAGGGGAAAAGGAAGGAAACATACAGAACCTGGACGAAGCAGGACGCGACCGAACCCGCCGGCCCGGTCAGCAGATCCTTTATAGCGGGCACGACGATCAGGCTGACCGCGTAGTAGCCCAACAGGCCGGTAATGATCCTTGACACCCGCCGGATCATGGGAATATCGGTGGAGAAGCCGATATAGCGCCGCTCGAGGACCCATCCGACCAGGAAAGCGCTGCAATATCCCACGCCCTTGAAGGTATCGTTGGCCATCTTGGCGCCATCGACCAGGAGCTTGCCCTCCGCGTCATAGTCCGTGGGGTAGGGCTTCAATGCGGCGTATACTGCCACCGCGATGGCGATCGCAATGCCGATCCCCGCCACGAGAATATCCTTCCCGGGGTGCGCCTCAATCCACTGCATCAGCCTGACGGTCAGCGCCATCACAACTGTGCCGGCCAGGATTCCCACCAGGGTGTCCTGCGGCGTATGGACGCCGAGATAATTGCGGCTGAACGCGATCAGCACAAGGATGATGCCCGATGTGATCCGCAGCGAGCGGAGAATATCCTTGCGCACGACGATGCCGCCAAAGATGGTCGCGCCGTTCATGGTATGTCCGCTGGGAAAGGAATAGCCCGTGGCCGTGGTCATCGAATTGCCGAAGGGTATGATGCGCGCGTCGCGTATCCATGGCCGGTAGGCGCAGGCGGTCACCTTCAATAAGCCGTTCACCAGCCTGTTGCCGCTCCAGCCCATAAACAGATAAGCGCCGAAATCCTTGCTGATCCCCCAATAGATGGCCGCCATGATGACGATCACCGAATTCAGTTCCCCAAGAAAGGTCATCTTGGCCAGAAAATCTGCCAGAAACGCGCCAACGCCATTTCTGAAATCCTGCAAAACCAATAGAATACTGATGTCCATAATTTCCCCTCTTTTTTAGTTTTGTAATTTGTTTCCATTTTAGCAAGGGGAGAATATAAAGTCAAGTGGGAATGTTTCAAAATGTGTTGCTGCTCAGAGTCCTCGATTAATGGAAGTGTATCGAGGAGACAAACTAACCCTGTAGGGGCGCCGTTTCGGCGCCCGCCCTCCTGTGAGACGGCATGTTCTACCCGGCGGGCGGCGCAACACCGCCCCTACAGGAGAGCGGATAACTCCCCCGACAACTCCCCATTCATCGTCCACTTTGGCCTGTAATCCAAATGCGCGTCCAAATCAGACACATATGGACGGTTTTCAGTGGCCTCATGGTTCCGAACACAAAGGGATCGCCCCTGTGCGTTCGCGTTCAAAGATTTTTGGATCGTGTGCCACTTCTGTGATAGTGGGTGTGTTATCATATGCCCGTACTTGAGAGACACAAGCACACATCGACGAAAGGAGCGAACGAAAAGGCTTAAAGACATCAGGCTGCTGAATGAGGTCGAACCGGAGAAGGTGGCCGGCGGGCGTATACTTGCTTTGATTCCCGTAAACGGGAAAACGCGCGGCAAGGAAAGGCGCGAATGGGAACACACAGAACCGTTCCCATGTGTACTGTAAATAATTTACATTGCGCTTTACAGGATTATCCAAAATCATGACGAATTATTAGTACAGGAAACAGATAGACAATACGAACGGTTGTCTGAATCAAGATCAAGAAGGAGTGTGTAAGCATGTCTAAGGAGAATGCGAAGCTGTTCGTTTGAAGCGATGCGGGACCGCCTGGCCGCGGTGAAGCCTGAGGAAGCAATGGCTGCCGCCAGGGAGATGAGGCTTGATTTCACGGAGGAGGAATTAAAGGAAGTCCTGACGGGCGACGAGTTGGAGGAGCTGTCGCGGGAGAAGCTGGAAGATGTGGCCGGTGGTATTCATAAACTTACAGATACATTTCGGCTTAAATATACTTGCAAAAATAATGGGGGAAATGGGCACGTGTGGGAATATAAAGGGCATAAAGAGATTCCCGGCAACTTCCTGTTCATTTCGTGGACCAACGGGTATAATTATTTCAAGTGCACTCTTTGCGGATTGGAAGTAAAAACCCAGGATAAGACGCCCAAACCACAGAGCAGGGTGAGTCATTGGGACGTCGATTAACAGCACGATCGGCTGCAACACGCGGGGACGGTTCTCTGCGTTCACATGATTTCAGAACTAAGGGGGATCGTCCCCATATATTCGCTTTGAATTTGGAAGAGAAACAATGTCAAAAGCATCCGCGGAAGCATTCGTACAGAAGATCATGGAGGATGAGGATCTCAGCGATCGCACAGCGCAGACAAAGCCCGAGGACGTGCTGCCCATAGCAAAGGAAATGGGCTATGAATTCACCGCCGAGGAGCTTACCGATGTGATGAACAGACGACAGGAGCTTGCGCCGGAGGAACTTGAAGGCGTGGCGGGAGGCGATAGAAAGGCCCGGGAAGGCGCAAAGAACAGAAGGGATAGCGCGCATAGAAAGTGGTTAAAACTGACATATTGTCATGGTGACGCCAAAGGTCCCAAAAAATGATTTTGTTTGCATAGCGCACTATGAGGAACCGATACTCTTTAACTGGACAAAGGGACATTATTTCTATCAATGCAAGCGTTGTGGCTTTATGCATGATAAATATAAATAAGATTTAGAAAAACACATACGGGGACGGTTTTCTGTGTTCTCATGATTTCAGAACACAGGGGAACCGTCCCTATATGTTCATCAAATGACCGCTGAGATCACTCCTTTTCCCCAAATAGCCAGCTTGCGATCCCGCTCGCTGCTTTCTCGGCAGTCTTGCTTTCTGTACCGAAAGCTTCTCTAAAAATATCGTCCATGGCCTCATAGAAGGCTGCCAGGCTCTTTTCCGCAAACTCTGCCTTAAGGCCCTCCTCGCTCTTACGGTTGTCCTCGTTTTCGGCCTTGAAATCCTTATAGCTGTCAAGGAGGTGCTTATGCCAGTCAGCTCCGAACAGCCTGGAAACAGATTCAACGTCGAAGTCAATGAGTTGATGGAGGACATCCATGGGTATATCCAGGTAATAATACTTTATCAGACTTCTGGTTTCTTTGTGATACGCTTTCAGCTCGACAATCTTATCATCATTCAGTGCGTCTATGTCGGCATAGTATTTCTCATACAGACGCATATATCTGAGATAAACGCCGCGCAGGATCAGGCGCAAATCATCAGTCTTCGGGGTCTCCTTGTGCATGATCTGATCGATTCTTTCAAAATTCAGTTCAATCATTGTGATTCTCCTCCTTAATGTATTCTTTGTCAATAATAAACACAAGGGGGGACGGTTCTCTGTGTTCTCATGGTTTTAGAATACAAGGAAATCGTCCCCCATGTGTTCCCCGTGAAGGGGGCTTTGGAAGGGGCTAACCGAGCTTTCGGTCGGGGGTGGTGTCCTCTCTGCGGGGATGTACCCGCTTGAACTGTTTGAGCTGTTCCTCGGTCATCTCCGGGCAATCCTCGTCAAACACGATGGGGCGCTTGGCGGCTTCGCGTAGCTCGGCGATCTGTTCAGGGGTTGGCTTCTGATTCTTAGTAATGGAATAGCTTACGATCATCGTACATTCTCCTTTCCGCAGGGGTGGCTATTCTGGCAGAGATGATACGGGTCAGAGATTTTCGTTCCGTATAAACGACAAAGAGAATCTCGTCAACCATACCGATGGTATTGTACCGATCTTCAAATAAACTGTGCGCGGAATCATAGAACTCGATCCGGTTTTCGTCATTGAAAACCAGCGCGGCGGTTTCAAACCGCACGCCGTGCTTCTTCAGGTTCAGCGCGGCCTTTTCCTCGTCCCACTCGAATTGCACGGGCAATTCCCCCTCGTAACTCTCTGACACCATTATAACCGAAATGCCCGCTTTGCGCAAGCCATCAATGAATAAGGTGGAAGAACGGATGAAATACACGAAAAGCCCCGGGAAGGAGACTTTGGAAGGGGTTAACCGAGCTTTCGGTCGGGGGTGGTGTCCTCCTTGCGGGGATGTACCCGTTTGAACTGCCTGAGCTGTTCCTCGCTCATCTCCGGGCAATCCTCGTCATAGACGATGTCCTCATCCCGAGGGGCACGCGCCTCGATCGCCGCGATTTCTTCCGGCGTCAGGGGTTTGCGAGGTTTGGGGTTGATTTTGATTTCATAGGTAACGATCATAGTATGGTACTGTTGATTATAATAATTCTCCAGCCGATAAGCATAATACTCGCAATAAGCCCTAACCACATCAAGATATAGTTGCCTGTTTTACTTGCATAGCATAGTCTGAAACAAATACCAGTTTTTCGCAAAGGATACAACCAAGGAACAGGCTTTTTGTTTAGCGTATCTATCGTTAAATGTGATAAGCCCTCTACTAATACAGGCAATGCCAATTCTGGTAGAATACAAAAGAATCCGACTGCAATTAGCACTATATACAGTAGCGAATGCGTAAAAGTTCTGTGCTCGGATCGACGACCAATAATACATGTTACGAGTAAAACAATCGTACCCATGATTATATACATGACTTCTCGCGACATAATCCAATTCCATATTCCCATTTTCAGAAATCCATCCACAAGCAACATTGCTCCTGTAATACCTACTACAATTATGCGCCCAGTCAAGGCATCACGACATTGAGGTGTCGATTTGCATTCAATATCACACAGAATACCTCCAATTGCACCTCCTGTAACAGATACAAGAATACCTGCATAGTCCGATGGACGGCAGGATGCCAGCGCAGCAGCAATTCCGACCGTGATATGTGTCTTGCTCATCATATAAATGCACCGCCTTGTAACTCACGGGGACGGTTCTCTGTGTTTTCAAGGTTTCGGAACACAAAGAACCGTCCCCATGTGTTCTGTTACAAAAGGGCCATCCCCGAATGGAGACGGCCCTTGGGTTCTAAGGGATTACTTATTGGTGATCGCGGCCTGCGCGGCGGCGAGGCGGGCGATGGGGACGCGGAAGGGGGAGCAGGAGACGTAATCGAGGCCGATGCGGTGGCAGAACTCGATGGAGGACGGGTCGCCGCCGTGCTCGCCGCAGATGCCCAGATGGATGTCGGGGCGGGTGGCGCGGCCGGCCTCGGCGGCCATCTTCACCAGCGCGCCCACGCCGGTCTGGTCCAGCTTGGCGAAGGGATCGAACTCATAGATCTTGTGCTCGTAGTAAGCGCCCAGGAACTTGGCGGCGTCGTCGCGGGAGAAGCCGAAGGTCATCTGGGTCAGGTCGTTGGTGCCGAAGGAGAAGAACTCGGCCTCCTTGGCGATTTCGCCGGCGGTGACGGCGGCGCGGGGGATCTCGATCATGGTGCCCACATGATACTTCATGTCCACGCCGGCTTCCTTGATGAGCTTATCGGCGGTGGCGACCACGACATCCTTGACGAACTTGAGCTCCTTCACTTCGCCCACCAGCGGGATCATGATCTCGGGCACGATGTTGTACTCGGGATGCTTGCGGTTGACGTTGATGGCGGCGGAGATGACGGCCTCGGTCTGCATCTCGGCGATCTCGGGATAGGTGACGGCCAGGCGGCAGCCGCGATGGCCCATCATCGGGTTGAACTCATGGAGGGAATCCACGGTCTCGCGCAGCTCGTCGGCGGTGATGCCCATCTCGGCGGCCAGCTCCACGATTTCCTCCTCCTTGTTGGGCAGGAACTCATGCAGCGGCGGATCGAGATAGCGGACGGTCATCGGACGGCCCTGCAGGACCTCGTACATGGCCTCGAAGTCGCCCTGCTGATAGGGGCGCAGCTTCGCCAGCGCCTTCTTGCGGGTCTCGACGTCCTTAGCCACGATCATCTCGCGGACGGCCTTGATGCGGTCGCCCTCGAAGAACATGTGCTCGGTGCGGCACAGGCCGATGCCCTCAGCGCCGAACTTGACGGCCTGCATGGCATCGCGGGGGTTATCGGCGTTGGTGCGGACGCGCAGCTTGCGCACGGCGTCGGCCCAGGCCATGAAGCGGCCAAAGTCGCCGGAAATGGAGGCTTCGGCGGTGGGGATGGCTTCGCCGTAGATCTTGCCGGTGGAGCCGTCCACGGAGATCCAGTCGCCCTCCTTGAAGACGCGGCCGGCCAGCTCGAATTCGTGGTCGCGCATCTTGATGTCGGAGCAGCCGGAGACGCAGCAGGTGCCCATGCCGCGGGCCACGACGGCCGCGTGGGACGTCATGCCGCCGCGCACGGTCAGGATGCCCTGGGAGGCCACCATGCCCTCGATGTCCTCGGGGCTGGTCTCCAGGCGGACGAGAACGACGCGATGGCCGTGCTCGGCCCAGCGCTTGGCGTCCTCAGCGGAGAACACCACCTGGCCGCAGGCCGCTCCGGGAGAAGCCGCCAGGCCTTCGCCGATGGGCTTCGCCGCCTTCAGCGCCTTGGGATCGAACATGGGATGGAGCAGGCTGTCCAGCTGCTTGGGCTCCACGCGCATCACGGCCTCTTCCTCGGTGATCATGCCCTCGTCCACCAGGTCGACGGCGATCTTCAGGGCGGCGGCGGCGGTGCGCTTGCCGTTGCGGGTCTGGAGCATGTAGAGCTTGCCATTCTCGATGGTGTACTCCATGTCCTGCATGTCCTTGTAGTGGTTCTCGAGGTTAGTAGCGATCTTCTTGAACTGCTCGTAGACCTCGGGCATGTCGTCCTTCAACTGATCGATCTTGTTGGGGGTGCGGATGCCGGCCACGACGTCCTCGCCCTGGGCGTTGATCAGATACTCGCCGAACAGCTTCTTCTCGCCGGTGGCGGGGTTGCGGGTGAAGGCCACGCCGGTGCCGGAGCGGTTGTTCAGGTTGCCGAACACCATGGGCATGACGTTGACGGCGGTGCCCCAGGAATAGGGGATGTCGTTCATGCGGCGATAGACGTTGGCGCGGGGGTTGTCCCAGGAGCGGAACACCGCCTTCACGGCCTCCATCATCTGCACCTTGGGATCAGAGGGGAAGTCCTCGCCCTTCTGCTCCTTGTAATACGCCTTGAACCGGGCGACCAGCTCCTTCATGTCGTCCACGTCCAGGTCGATGTCGTTGGTGACGCCCTTCTTCTCCTTGACTTCGTCGATGATGACCTCGAAGGTCTTCTTCGGGATCTCCATCACGACGTCGGAGAACATCTGGATGAAGCGGCGATAGGAGTCATACACGAACCTCTCGAACTTGGGGTCGGGGTTGCCGGCGATCAGGCCCGCGGCGACCTCGTCGTTGATGCCCAGGTTCAGAATGGTGTCCATCATGCCCGGCATGGAGGCGCGGGCGCCGGAGCGCACGGAGACCAGCAGCGGGTTCTTGGTGTCGCCAAACTTCTTTTCATTGATCTTTTCAATCGTGGCCAGCGCCTCGTCGATCTGGGCCTGGATGTCCTCGCCGATGGCCTTGCCATCCTCATAATAGCGGGTGCAGGCCTCGGTGGTCACGGTGAAGCCCTGGGGCACAGGCATGCCCAGCGCCGTCATCTCGGCCAGGTTCGCGCCCTTGCCGCCCAGCAGATTGCGCATGGTGGCGTTGCCTTCGCTGAAAAGATATACATACTTCTGCATGTGAATCCCTTCCTCCTGAAAATTCATTTTGCTTTCGGGTCATCCCCTACTTACAAGTAAGCACCTTATTATACACCCAAACACAAGTGTTGCGCAAGGGTTAAATGGTTAATAATTGACATTTGTGTGTGGAATTCGTAACAATTCGGGGATGGGGGATTTGAGTGGGAAGTTGGGAGTGGAAAGTTGGGAGTTGTGTATAAAATCTTTCGGATTCCCTCCAACCCTGTAGGGGCGGCGTTTCGCCGCCCGCCCTTGTACGCCACGTTTGAAAATGGGAAGAATTTGAGGCAAAAGTTGCACTCGAAAGCCTTGTAACCCTGTAGAGGCGCCGTTTTTTACAAAATGTAATGTTGTGCCCGGCGGGCGGCGAAACGCCGCCCCTACAGTGCCGGTTCGTTTCAATCCTCCGTGATAGGAATGTGCGCATGGGCCCGCACCTCGTTCCACGGCACCGTGTACCCCGCTCCGTGGGAACAGAATACGGAATCCGGGGTGTCGTCGGCCAGGGGATTGTAGTTTGCGGCCTCGACGATGGCGTCCTGGTCCCGGCAGGGGGCGTAGTGGTCGAGGCGGTAGCGAAGCGCCCCGCGCCCGTGGGTGGCGGCCATGAAATCGGCGATGTAGTCCGAAAACAGCGCGAAGGGAGCTTCACCGGACATTGTGCAGGTATCGTCAGACATCTCCGGCGGGTCCAGCTTCGCCTGCATTTTTGTGAGGTCGCCCATGACGCGGCCAAAGTCGTCCCGCGGGAGGCGCAGGTCGAACCGGCAGATGGGTTCCAATAACACCGATTCGGCGTACATCAGCGCGTTGCGTATGGCGCGGTAGGTGCTCTGTCGGAAATCGCCGCCCTCGGTGTGCTTGAGGTGGGAGCGACCGTGGAGCAGTTCCACCTTTACATCTGTGAGCTTTGCCCCGGTCAGCACGCCCTTGTGAGCCTTTTCAAAGACGTGGGTTTCGATCAAGCGCTGCCAGTTCAGTGTCAGCTCGTCCACATGGCACTTCGATTCAAAGGTGATGCCGCTGCCCGGTTCCCCGGGGACGAGGCGCAGCTGTACCTCGGCATAATGCCGAAGCGGCTCATAGTGCCCGACGCCGATGGCCGGGGCCTTGATGGTCTCCATGTACATCACCCGGAGCTTGCCGAAGGTGACGGCGATGCCGAAGCGGTCCTTCAGAAGCTGCGTCAGCACCTCCAACTGAATCGGTCCCATCACGTCCACGTCGATGCCGCCGGTGCTTTCGATGAAGCTGACGTTCAGCGCCGGGTCTTCTTCCTCCAACTGACGCAACGCCTGCAACACCTTCGTCGTGGGAATTGCGTTGTCCCACTGAACAGAAGCGGCCAGCATGGGTTCCGTGGCAAACCGGGAGCGCTTTCCGCATCCTGCGCCGATATGCTCTCCCGGCTTGACGGCAGGCAGACCCGCAGCGCAGACCAGCATCCCCGTCTCCGCGCGGTTCAATGATTTATACTTTGCCCCGGAATAGAGCCTCAATTCGTTGAGCTTGGCCGTTTCGCCGCCCGGCAGGGCGATCTCCTCCCGCGCCACCACGGAACCGGCCAGCACCTTGAAGAACGTCAGCCGCCCGCCCTGGGCGTCGTGGCGCACCTTGTAGACCAGCGCGTCGAAGGGCTGTGCATTGGGTTCGATCCCGTCCGTCAGCAGGCACAGCGCGTCCAGAAATTCTGATACGCCCGTATCGTTCAGCGCGGAACCGAAGTACACCGGAAATATCTCCCGGCGGCGAAGCTGACCCTTTAGCGCGTCGAGCCAGTCTCCTTCATCGAAATCTCCGTCCAGCAGGCGATTCAGCAGACTTTCGTCGCGCTCTGCAACGGCCTCCGTCAGCGCGTCCGACATCGCCCCGCCCCGATAGCCGCCCATGTCCACGCAGTCCGGGGACAGCCGCTTCTTCACGTCCGCTAAGCTGGCGGCGGCGTCGAAGCCGGCCCGGTCGGTCTTGTTGATGAATATAAAAGACGGGATGGACAGCCGGTCCAGCAGCGCCCATATGGTCTCCGTATGCCCCTGCACGCCCTCCGCGCCGGAGACCAGCACCACGGCATAGTCCACGGCGGAGATGGCCCGCTCCATCTCGGCGGCAAAGTCGGCGTGACCCGGCGTGTCCACCCAGAAGAAGCGCCGTCCCTCCCGCTCAAATACCGCCTGGTCCGAAAAGATAGTGATGCCCCGCTGCTTCTCCAGCGGATGGGCGTCCAGAAAGGCGTCCCCGTGATCCACCCGCCCCGCCGAACGGATGACCCCGGCATGGCAGAGGATCTGCTCCGAAAATGTGGTCTTGCCCGCATCTACGTGGGCCAGTATGCCGATGCTTGTGTTATCCATAGGGTTAGTTTCCTCGCACGTTTTCAATGACCTCCGCAAGCGCATTTTTCCCCTCGGGAATAGGCATCAGCGGATAATCGTGATTGAGTCCCCGGGCGACGCGGAAATCGGTTTCCACCCCGGCGGATTCGAGCTTTTCGGCCAGCAGCAGGATGTCGGGGTAGAGCAGCTCCCGCGTGCCGCAGTAGAGGGTCACCGGCGGCAGGCCGGCCATGTCGCCGTAGAGGGGGCTGACCTGCCAGTGCTTCGTGCCCGCCTTCCCGGCCCAGTATCGGCCGTGAACCTCCACCAAATCAAGATGGAGTATGGGGTCGACGGGCACATATTGCGCGATATCCGGGTTTGACATGGAGACGTCCACCCAGGGGGAGAAGAGTATCAGCCGTTCGGGCAATACATCCCCGGACTGTATCAGTGTCTCCGCCAGCCCCAGCGCCAGCCCGCCCCCGGCGGAATCGCCCATCAATATCAGGCGGCGTTGACCGTCGGCGATATCGCGGTACAGTTCAAGAAGGTCACTGTATGCCTGTGTATAATCGGCATAAGGTGCGAGGTGGTAAGCCGGGGCGATGACCCGGCAGTCCGCCCTGCCCGCAAGGCTGTCCATAAACCGCCACTGATAGGTGTTGAAATTGTTGATGTACGCGCCGCCGTGAAGGTAGAGCACATCGGTATCACTGTTTGCCGCGCCATTGAGCGTGAACACCTGCATCCCTTCTCGCTCCATTTCCTCGATGGAAGAGGAGAAGGTGAGCTTTTTCGGCAGAACATAGGGCTTTTCTCCCTCCGCCCGGCGCGCCTCCAGGCGTTCCACCTCCGCCTCCGGTGTGCGGTCGCTGGCAAAGCGTCGGCGGAGTATCACTTCATACACAGAAGCGGACAGTGAGCGTCCATATACGATATGTGACAGCCCAACAGCCAAGACGCAAAGTATCATTACAGCGCAGAGTATCAGTGTCAGCATGCGCAGCCATTTCTTTTTCATTCGATATAGTCCCTTATACAGCCTTATTCATTATACTATTATATCAGACCTGCGGCAGGCTTGCAATGCCTTATATTTTGTGGCATAATGATTCATAACGAGGGGAGGCATTGCTATGGAGCTTCAGGAGATCATCGACCGTTCGCGCCGCGTCGTGTTCTTTGGCGGGGCGGGGGTGTCCACGGCCAGTGGCATACCGGATTTCCGCTCGGAAAACGGGCTGTATGCCAGTGAATTTGAGGGGCTGACGCCGGAGATGATACTGAGCCAGTCCTTCTTCTATCTGAATCCGGAGGGCTTCTTCCGCTTCTACCGGCGCTTCATGCTGCATCCGGAGGCCAAACCCAACGCCGTCCACCGCAAGCTGTATGAGCTGGAAAAGGCGGACAAGCTGCGGGGTATCGTCACTCAGAACATCGACGGCCTGCACAAGGCCACCGGGAACCGCCGGGTCTACGAGCTTCACGGCAGCGTCCACGAGAATTACTGCATGGACTGCAACGCCTTCTATCCCATGGAAAAGATACTTCATTCCGAGGGCATTCCCCGCTGCGACCATTGCGGCGGCGTGATCAAGCCCTGGGTGGTGCTCTACGGCGAGGCACCGGACAAGTACACCGTCATGGGCGCGTGCCGGGAACTTTCCAATGCCGACGCGCTGATCATCGCCGGCACCTCGTTGTCCGTGGAGCCCGCCGCCTCCCTGCTGGACTACTTCCATGGCAAATACCTCGTCGTCATCAACGCCGAGCCCATCTCCGCCGATGAACGCGCCACCCTGGTGATACGGGGCGACGTGGCTGAAGTGATGGATCGGGTTGTGATGAATGGATAAGCAGGGATTTATCGGGGAGTTGCCCGCTCTCCTGTAGGGGCGGCGTTGCGCCGCCCGCCGGGTAGGACGATGCGTTTCGTTGAGGGCGGGCGCCGAAACGGCGCCCCTACAGGGTTGGTCCGACTCCCCGACAATTTCCAATTTGAATCATAAAAAAGGATCGGGTGCACAATCGCCCGATCCATTTTTATTACCACAGATTGACAGCGCCGCTCAGGTCGCCCTTGACCCAGTAGGCCGCGTTCTCCGCCGGCTTGATGTAGACGGTGTCCACATCGCCGACCTTGGACAGGATCTCCCCCGTGGAGATCTCGCCGCCCATGGCAGACTGGATGAACACCACGGGGGCCGCCTTCTTCTTAGCGGCGGCGCGCTTCGCGGGCTTCTGCTCCACGGGCGCTTCGACAGGGGCCTTCAGGTCGATGCCATAGATCTCCTTGATCTTGTCGATCACCTTCTGGCTGGGATTGATGCGGCCGGACTCATACCCCCCGATGGTGGAAACGCCGATGCCCAGCGCCTGAGCCAGCTTCGGCTGGGACAATTTCTGAGAAAGACGGAATTCCTTGATGGTCACGAAATATCGCTCCTTTAATGACAACGATTGATTCATTTGCAGACGTCAACCCACTCCGCGCCGTCGCAGGCCGTTTCCAGCTCGGCGATGGTCAGCTTTACGGCGCTGTGGCCGGTGCCCGCGGCGGGGTAGACGGTGTCGTGTTTTTTCAGGCTTTCATCCAGATAGACAGGCACGCCTTCATTGACCCCGAAGGGGCATACGCCGCCCACATCGTGACCGATCAAGGCTTCCACACGGTCGGCGGGGATCATCTTCGCCTTGCAGCCGAAGCGGGCCTTGTATTTGGGATTGTCGATGCGGGCCATGCCCTCGGCGAGTATCAGCACCGGCTGTTCGCCCTGGAGAAATGACAGCGTCTTGGCGATCATGCCGGGTTCGCAGCCCAGGGCCTCCGCCGCTTCCGCGACGGTGGCGCTGCTGTGCTCCGGGATGATGATGCGGTCGGCCAGGCCCTTCTGTTCCAGATGTCTGCGGGCTCTCTCAAGAGACATGTTTTGAACCTCGAATTACCAGAGATTCACCGCGCCACTCTGGTCGCCCTTGACCCAGTAGGCCGCGTTGTCCTCGGGCTTGATGTACAGCGTATCGACGTCGCCGACCTTCGCCAGAATGTCCTCCAGGGCGATCTCGCCGCCCATGGCGGACTGTATGATGAGTTTGGGCGTCTTCTTCTCTTCGGCGACAGCCTCTTCCTTCTTTTTGCGGGTGCGCTTGGCGGGCTTCTTCTCCTCCGCGGGAGCATTGAGATCCACGCCGTACACCTCGATGATCTTCGCGATCACCGCCGCACTGGGCTGACGGACGCCGTATTCATAGGCACGCTCGGAGGAGACGCTGATGCCCAGCGCATCCGCCAGTTCGCCCTGAGTCAGACCTTTGGAAGTCCTGAATTCCTTGATAGTCATACTCTATAACACTCCTTTTCTCTGTGTGACTGACGGTATTATAGCGCAGAGAAGAAGAGGTGTCAAGGCTGACAGTGCTACATTTTCTTCTTTTATCAGTGTTATTACTCCAATTCAACAAAAAAGAAGAAATCCCCGGAAAATTGCCGGGGAGAAGGTGATATTTCTGTGACTATTCTGTTTGCTCGGATAAGTTGGAATTTAGTTGAGTGTGGAGTTTGGAGTGTTGAGTGTGGAGTTGTGGTCGAAATCCTCCGGATTTCATTGATTGATGGAGTTCCGACACTATTAACTCCACACTCCAAACTCATCTAAATCCCTGTTATACTCGAAACTCCAATATTGCCGCTGTCATTTCTTACGCCACGGCCGCGCCGCCCACATACAGGGTGTAGCCGTTGGTGATGACCTGGCTCAGGTCGCCGTCAAAGCTGCTGATGTAGCTGTCGCCGGTGAGGGTCCAGGTGGAGGCGCTGTCCATGACCACGTCTACCGAGGAGACCGCGTCGGAGAGTATCGCGCCGGTGATGGACTGGTTGACCAGGTTCAGCGTGACGTTGCCGCCGTTTTTGCCGGAGGAGCCCCAGGCATCCGCGGAGGCGTCCAGGAACACGTCGCTGTCATCGGCGTAGGTGAAATCGACGTTCTCCAGATTGATGGTGGTGGTCACGTTGGTGACGTGGAACATACTGCCCGTCACGGCGGTCATCGTGCCGCCGGTCATGGTGAAGGTGGAGCTGCCCTCGGAGGCGTCGCCGGACATGCTCTGGTAGATCAGCACGTTGGTCTTCTGGGTGGACTGGCCGTTCAGCGTGGCGTTGTCGCCGGTGATGTTTACGTTTTCGAGGGTCACGCTGTTGCCGCCCTCGATGACCACGGCCTCGGAGTTGTCGGCGGTCAGTGTCGCGTCGGTGACGGTGATGTCCGCGGTGGAGTAGATGGCCGGGGAACCGACGCCGGCGGTGCCATAGGTGCCGCGGGTGACGTTGACGGTCCCGCCGCCCCGGTCGGAACGGATGGCCGCGGAGGAGTTGCCGCTGGTGGCGACGATGAGGTCGCTGGCGTTGGTGGTCGCCCCGCCGGTGGTCATCAGGCCGCCGGAGTTGTTGCCGGTGGTGGTGATGGTGGTGTTGGACACGTTGACGGTGGTGCCGGAACCGGTGCTGAACACGCCGTTGGCGTGAGCGCCGTCGGTGGAGACGGAGGTGTCGCTGATGGTCAGCGTCGCGCCGCCCGCGGCCAGCACTGCCGCGTTGGTGCCGTTGAAGTCCGCGCTCTCGCCATTGCTGGAGCCGGTCTTGGTGACGGTGGTGTTCGTCATGGAAACTTCGCTGCCGGTCACCAGCACCGCGTTCTCATTGTCCGCGCTGGAGGTGTAGTCGGTGCCGTCACTGCTCTCCGTCAGGGTCGCCGCCGCACTGTATTCCACGCTGCCACTGTCCCCAGGCATCTGCCCCGGCATCCCACCGGGCATCTGGCCGCCCTGCTGACCGTTGCCGGGCAAGGCGGACGGGGTCATACCGTTGACATTCTGCTGATCATTGCCGGGCATGGCAGGCAGGGTCATGCCCTCGGTATTCTGCTGATCATTGCCAGGCATGGCAGGCGGGGTCATGCCCTCGGTATTCTGCTGGTCATTGCCGGGCATGGCGGGCGGGGTCATCCCCTCGGTATTCTGCTGGTCGTCGCTGGGCAAAGCGGGCGGGGTCATGGCGTTTGTGTTCTGCTGGCCATTGCCGGGCATGGCAGGCGGAGTCATGTCCTCGGTATTCTGCTGGTCGTCGCTGGGCAAAGCGGGCGGGGTCATGCCGTCAGTATTCTGCTGATCATTGCCGGGCATGGCAGGCGGGGTCATGGCGTTTGTGTTCTGCTGGCCATTGCCGGGCATGGCAGGCGGGGTCATGCCCTCGGTATTCTGCTGGTCATTGCCGGGCAAAGTGGGCGGGGTCTGACCGTCGGTGCTCTGCTGGTCATTGCCGGGCAAGGCAGGCGGGGTCATGCCGTCAGTATTCTGCTGATCATTGCCGGGCATGGCAGGCGGGGTCATGCCTTCGGTGCTCTGCTGGTCGTTGCCGGGCATGGCAGGCGGGGTCTGGTCATCCTGCTGAATGTCCCTGTCCATGTTGGGGCGCTGCTCGTCTTTGGACTGTTGGGCCGTGCTGATGGCTTCGTATTCCTGGGCGGTGATGATTTCGCTGTAGAGCAGCTCATCCAGTAGGGAGGGCTTTTCACCGTTGTTCAGCTTTTCGGGAATCTCACCCCGGGTGGGCTTATTCTCATCCATGTAAGCTCTGATGTTGTCGCGGGTTTCCTCGGAGATGACGCCGCTGGACGCAAGCGCGTCGAAATCAACCATTTTTTGCGCGCCCATTTTATCGGACCTGCCCTGACCATCATTCATGGGCATTTGCGCGTCACGCTGACCATTTTGCTGACGGCTGTCCATCGGACCCTGCTGCCGCTGCTGGTTCGTGGCTGAGTTGTCCAGGGGATCGCCCCAGACAGGCAGCTTCGATATATCCTCGGCGGAATTGCCATCGGGAGCCTGATGGTCGCTGTCCTCAGGAGCCTGCTGGCGCTCCTGACGTTTGCTGTTGTCGGAGGTATGCCGGTCATTGTTGCTGGAAGCCTGCTGGCGTTCCTGGCGGTCGTTACTGTCGGGAGCCTGCTGGCGTTCCTGGCGACCATTATTGTCGGGAGCCTGTTGGCGCTCCTGGCGGTCGTTGTTGTCGGGAGCCTGTTGGCGCTCCTGGCGGTCGTTGTTGTCGGGAGCCTGCTGGTGCTTCTGGCGGTCATTATTGTCGGGAGCCTGCTGGCGTTCCTGGCGGTCGTTGTTGTCGGGAGCCTTCTGGCGCTCATTGCCGGACTGGCGTTCGCTGGGGGTCTGCCGCTCCTGGCGTTCATTGCCGGGCTGGCGCTGTTCCATCTGGCCGCCCTGAGGGCCGCCGGGCTGGGCCATGGCTACGGTGGGGGTCGTGAGAATTGCCAAAGTCAAAGCTGCCGCGAGAATCTTTTTCATGATTTTTATCCTCCGTTTCAATCGGTTGTTTGGTTTCCGGGCGTCCGGCTGTGCACTGGCCTCTCGCCCTTACACTATTGAATTCGGAGGGGAGCGTGAAAAAAGTGGGGTCGTGAAAAAAATATTTGAAAAAATCTGCCGCGCTGTTTGCACGGCAGACCGTTGTTTGCCGAAAACTATTCGGCGGGCTCCAGGGGTACTTCGATGACATCGAAGACAGAAATTTCCTCGCCTGAGGTGTCGTTGATGCTCAGCACAAAGGAGATGACATCATCGATGTTGATCTGCGTTTCAGACTGTCCGGCCAGCTCCAGAAGCGCCTCGGCCTTGATGGTCACGATCATGCGCTCACCGGCGGGAATTACATCGGAACGGAAAACACCACAATCGAGGGCCGCGTCGTTCAGCGCAAGCTGAGACAGCTCCAGGTTGACGGACCGGGAGGAGTGGTTGAGCACGTCGATCATCACCAGATGATCTCCATCCTTCTCCTTCATGGCGTCGATGGATACGATCTCGACGCTTTCGGCGGCCAGCACATTCTTTCCGGCGCTGTAGGTCAGCTTGTCTCCGGTGGCCAGCGTGTAGGTCTTCAGGAAATCCGTGAGGGATTCCTTGTTTTCGAGGAGGGCGCCGCTGATGGCGGGATTGTCGGAAGCCATGAATACCACGCCTTCCTTCGTCAGATTCTTGTCGTTGTAGGGAGCCGTGGGAGGCCCGACTTTGACCGTGGTATTCTTCTTCCTTCTGAATTTGGAGGCAACCTTCTCTTTGGCTTCCCAGAACCAGTCACCCCACGTCTTCTGGCTGGGGAGGAGGATAGGCTCGTCGGCCTTGCAGGTCACTCGTCCGGCGGCCACGTCCGCCACGTAATTGTCCATGCTGTGGTTCACAGCGCTTATGGTCTGAAAGAAATTAGCCTGTGTTTTCTCACTTGGCGATCTGTGATCATAGGTATAGGCGTCGAGATGGCCAAATTTGCCGAACTTGGTGCCCGCGCCGTTGCGCATGACCGATCCTTGCTGATAGGGGGAGAAGGTGTCCAGGTCGTTATAGACATTATGGATGTTTTCATATCCCTCAGTTATGGGCTTTTTTGATTTGATGGAATTGATGGCGCCGAAGGTATAGCAGAATACGTTTTCCTGACCCGCGTTGTTGAACTCTGCCGCGGCGAGGTTGGCCGTCGCGCCGCCAAGGCTGTGACCGGTGACCAGAATCCTGTAATCAGTGTCATCGGATTTGAGGTCAGGCAGCTTGGGCTCGATCTTCCTCCAAAAGGTCTCCACAACGCCGATCACATCGTAGCCATGACGCTTTTTGTAGGAATAGCTTAGGGCATCGCCGATCAGCTCTGTCACGGTCGCAGAGCCCCGGATGGCCAGAACCAGTATCTTGCTGTTCGGCAGGGCACCCTCCCCCTGATAGGGCATGGTCGCTATGCCAAAGCAATAGGAACGCCAGAGCCCATAATTATATGTAGTGATGTCTTCAGGGGCAAAGCCCAGATCCTTGTTCAGGTATTCCTGAAGGCCTTTTTTGTCGTAGGCCTTCAGGCTGAGTTTGGCGGCGATCAGGGCGAGGTCGTTGTCGTATACCTTGGGGTCCTTGGATAAAAACCCATTCAGCAGGGAAAGCACTTTTTCCTTGTCGGCGTCATCCCCGGATTCACCGCTATCGAAGGTTATTTCATCTGAAACCGTCTCGGTGCTGTCCGGTGCCAGGCTGCCTGTGTCGGACAGCTCCGCCTCAAGCACTTCGCTGTTCTCCTGCGTCGCGTCGCTCTCAACAGGTTTCACCTGCTGTACCGCATCGCCCTCGGCGACAGGTTCCTGCTGCTGCTCTGCTTCACCCACGGCGGCAGACTCCTGCTGCTGTTCCGCTTCACCTTCGGTAGTCGGTTCTTGAGTTTGCTGTTCCGCTTCGTCCTCGGCGGAAGGTGCCTGTTCCTGCTGCGCTGCTTCACCTTCGGCAGATGATTCCTGGGTTTGCTGTTCCACTTCGCCCTCGGCGGTCGGCTCCTGCTCCCCGCCATTCTCGGCAGAAGCTTCCTGCTGAGGCGCGTCACCCCAGACGATCGGCTCCTGCGCCTGCTGTCCGGCATCATCCCCCGCGGTCTGCGCCTGCTGAGGCGCGTCACCCCAGACGACAGGCGCCTGTTCTTCCTGCGCGGGGCTGCTCATGACAGTCTGTTCCTGCGCCTGCGGTTCCGCGTCGCTCACCTCGACGGACTTTTCCTGCGCAGGCGCGTCGCTTTCATTGGACTGTTCCACACTGGGAGAATCAGCCGTTACAACCACCTGCTGAGGCGTATCGTCAGCCGTTGCATTGGAAGAGGACGATTCGTCGGTATTGTCAGAGGAATGCGTTTCCTCTGAGGATTTGCTGCTCTCTGTGGCCGAAGCGCTGACTTCGGATTTTTCTTCATGCTCTGAGCCGGAATCGGAGGATTTATCGTTGTCCGATCCATTATCTGAAGTGTCCGGGGCGTCTGAAAAGCTGGTTGGTTCATCAAATCCGGTTTCTGCCGACTCCATCAGGCCGGGCGTCGCCATGCCCAGGGTCATGACCAGCGTCAAAACCAGGCACAGGACAATGCGTCTCAGTTTACCATCCATTTTCTTTCCTCCTGTCGTGTACTTTCATATGTAATATTCATTACATCCCTTTGACGGCCCGCGCCAGACGATCCAGTCCTTCCCTGAGCGTGGCGCGGGGACAGGCGAGGACGAAGCGCTGGAACTGCTCGCCCTGCCTGCCGAAGATATTGCCGTCGTCCAGCCAGAGCCGGGCCCGGTTGGCGATGAGATCATGGAGCCCGGCGGGGGAGAGGCCCAGCGCGGAGCAGTCCACCCAGGCCAGATAGGTGCCCTCGGGTTCGATGAGCTTCAGCGTCGGCAGATTCTCCCGCAGATAGTCCCGCATGAAGACCACATTGCCCCGCAGGTAGTCCTTCAGGGCGTCCAGCCATTCCGCGCCCTCATTGTAGGCGGCCTTGCAGGCGGCGAGGCCCACGTTGTTCAGCCCCGACCAGCCGTTGTTGTCGATCTCCGCTTGCACCTTGTCCCGGATCTCCTTGTTCGGGATGAACAGGTTGGACACCTGGAGCCCCGCCAGATTGAAGGTCTTGCTGGGCGCGGTGCAAACGATGGTGCGATCCGCCAGCTCCGGCGCGGCCATTATGAAGGGCGTGTGGGGATGGTCCGGCCAGGTGAAATCGCAGTGAATTTCATCGGATACCACCAGCACTCCGTGGCGGCGGCAGATCTCGCCGACAGTTTGAAGCTCCTCCCGCTTCCACACCCGTCCCACGGGGTTGTGCGGGCTGCACGATATGTACATTTTAACGTCGTTTTCAGTAATGGCTCGCTCAAACCCGTCGTAATCCATGGAATAGCTTCCATTTTCGTAAATCAACGGGCTTTCGACGATGCGCCGCCCGTTCTTCTCCACCATCTGGAAGAAGGGCCGGTAGACCGGCGGCTGGATGAGCACCGCGTCGCCGGAAGCCGTCAGCGCCCGGATGGCCATGGACAGCGCGAACACCACGCCGGGGGTGTAGACGATCCAGTCCTTCTCTGTTTTCCAACCAAAGCGGCGCTCGAACCAGCCCGTCACCGCGTCGTAATAGTCCTGCCGCACGCCGGTATAGCCGAAGATGCCGTGATCCACCGCGGCCCGGGCGGCCTGCAGCACCGGCTCCGGTGCGGGAAAGTCCATGTCCGCCACCCACATGGGCAGCGCGTCCGCGGGCAGGCCGAAGGCCTCTGCAAAGTCAAATTTGATGGAATCCGTGTTTCGACGGTCGATCACACGGTCAAAATCATAGGTTGAGCTCATGAGATGCTCCTTTATAAATTGGAATTTAGCGGGCTGTGCCCGCACCCCAGAGCTGCCGCGCTTAAGTGACCGGTCCTGGGGGACTATAGGTCCGAGCCCCCCAGGACCTATGTTGCGTTCCTAATAATATGTTAGCGGTGAGCGACGTTTTTGAGGTCAAAAAGCACGACCTCAAAAACTGCGT
>CACZXF010000029.1 GCA_902785105.1 uncultured Eubacteriales bacterium
AACGCAACGTAGGTCCTGGGGGGCTCGGACCTATGGTCCCCCAGGACCGGTCACCTAAACGCGGCAGCAATTGCCCGCGGGTGCAACCTGCCAAATTCCAATTTATCGAACGCCCAGAACCGTTAACGCCAGCTTTTACTTCGCAACGGTGATGGTGATGCTCGCCTTCTTCCCATTGTCCGTGACGACAGTGACCTTGACCTTTCCGGACTCCTTGGCGGTGACTTTGCCGGTGGCGGGATCGACGGTCACCTTATTGTTGGCGGCGGACCAGGTCAGGTTCTTCCGGGGGGTGACGCCCTTTTCGCCCTCGACGGTGGCAGTGAGGGTGACGGTTTCGCCCTTGTTCAGGGTGAGCTTCTTGCCCTGATCGATGGCGATCTTCTTCGGGGCGTACAGGTCCTTGATGACCACCTTCACCTTGGCGGACTTCTTGTTCTTGACCGCCGTGGCGGTGATGGTGACGGAGCCGACCTTGACCGGGGTCACCACGCCATCCTTCACTGTGGCGATCTTCTCGGAGCTGCTCTTCCAGGTGATGTCGCTTCGGGCAGTCGCGGGCTTGAGGGTTGCGGCGAGGGTGAGGGTATCCTTCAGATCAATGGTCACGGTGCCCTTCCTGTCAAGCTCGATGCCGGTGACCGCGTAGGGATCGAAGATGTTCAGCGTGACCTTGGCGCTGGCTTTCCTGTTCTTCTTCGCGGTGGCGGTGATGGTGACCTTGCCGGTCTTGAGGGGCGTCACCAGTCCGTTGTCGTCCACCGTGGCGACCTTACTGGAGCTGGTCTTCCAGTTGACGCCGCCCCTGGCGACGCCGACCTTTTCCAGCGTGGCGTTGAGCTGGAGCTTTTGGTTGAGGTCATGCTGGATGGTCCCGGTCTTGTCCAGCTTCAGGCCCGTTGGGATGGTGGGGTCCACGACGGTCAGGGTCAGCTTCAGCTTCTTCTTATTGGTCAGGGTCACGGTAATATTGGCCTTGCCCGCCGCCTTCGCTTCGATGACGCCGTCCACGCTCACCGCAGCGATGTTAGTCTTGCTGCTCTTGTAGCCGGTGGCGGTCTTGTCCCCCAGGGTCAGGCGCAGCTTCGTGCCCACGTCCATGGTGTACTTGTCGTTCTTCGTCAGTGCAAAGGTAGACACGACGTCGGCGATGATCTTGACGTTCTTGTCCACCAGCAGCGCGTCGTCGCCCTTGTGATACCCGACGACGGTGGCGCTCTCGTCGCGCTTGCTGCCCTTCTGGTAGCAGGCGTTCAGCATCGGGCATCTGCTGATGTCCAGCTCGGTCAGCGGGTTATTGCCGCATTCCAGGATGTGCAGTGCCGTGAAGTGTTCGAGGCCTGCCAGGGAGGCGATGTTGCTGCCCGCACAGTAGATGGCGTCCACCGCGCCGATCTCCGCGTCCGAGAGCACATGGTTGCCGTCCAAATCGGCCTGCATCAGCAGTATTCCCCGGAAGTTGGCATCGGGGAAGTTCTCCGCGTTGATGACCAGCTCCTTCCGGTTGATGATGAGCTTGAGATCCCGGTTGATGTACAGCTCACCCGTGGGCTCCCCTTCGCCCCTCATATAATTGAGTACATAGACGCCGAGCTCATCATCGTATTCCTTAAAGGGGGTAATATACTTGTAGGTATTGACGAGGATCGGGCAGCCCGAGATGTCCAGCGTCTCCATGGGAGTGGCTGCACATTCCACACTTCTCAGGCCGGACAGGTGGGAGATGTCCAGTTGATCGATCTTCGTACCATTGATATTGAGCCATTTCATCGCGGGATTGCCGCTCAAGTCCAGCGCTTTGATCGGGTTCCTATCGCAGCTCATCTCCTCCAGCAGGGAATTGTGGGTGACATCCAGCGACGCAAACCCGTTCCTGCCACAGCTCAATTCCCTGAGCGCCCCGTTACGGCTGACATCCAGGGCCGTGAGCTTATTGGCATCGCAATACAGTTCCTCCAGAACCGTATTCCTGCTCAGATCCAGTGCCGTCAGGCTGTTGTTCTGGCAGGACAGATGGACCAGCGCCGTGTTTTTGCTAACGTCCAGCCTCGTCAGACCGGCGTTGTTCACCTCCAGATCCTTCAGGTTGGGATACTTGCTGAAATCCATGCCGGACAGGTTCACGTCCCCGAAGCGCAGCTCGATGAGCCGGGTATTCTTCGTGAGGTCGAGATCTGCGGGCAGCGCCACAGGCGTTGTCGTATCGTAACTGGCAAAGAAATGGAAGGCTTCCAGCGCCGTCAGGTATTCGGTGCCCTTCAGAGAGGTGATCTTATCCACGTCGATACCGTTGTAGGGTTCGATATCGATCTCCCGTACCTTGTCGATCTCCTTCGCGGACAGAGAACCGTCGCCGCTCAGGTCGAAGTTGTTCAGTATATATTGCCGGAATTTTTCATCCGGGAAATGGGCCGCGTCCACGGGAACACCACCGGCGGCGGCGTCGGTGATCACCTGCGTGGAGGCTTCGACAACGAGGGTATACCTGTCATAGTTCCACCCTTCTGCCTCATAACGCAGCCTTCCCCCGCCGTCATCCTGTTTGCGCGCGTTCGTGACGACCTGCGCCAGCGATACGCCGGACAAGTCCAGCGTGGTCAGATTGTTCCCATCGCAGTACAGCCGCTTCAGTACCGGGCATTTTGAGACATCCAGGCCGTTCAGAAGGTTGGTGCTGCAATTGATTTCCTCCAGCGTGTCCTTGCTGCCGATGAGCAGCGAGGTCATGCCATTATTTGCGCATCCCAGCGTTCTCAGATTGTTCGCGCTCCGGACATCCAGCGCCGTGATCGCGTTGTTGGAGCATTCCAGATCGACCAGCTCGGGGTTCCCGCTGAGGTCCAGGCCGGTCAGCGCGTTGTCCATGCAGTTCAGATACTCCAGCTTGCCGTTGTTCCGAAGATCCAGCGTCCGAAGGTTGTTGCGACCGCATTCCAGATTGCGAAGCAGGGAACATTTGCTGACATCCAGCGCCGTCATGCTGTTCCCATAGCACCACAGATACTTCAATTCGGGATTGTTACTGAGATCGAGTGTCGTCAGCGAATTTTCCCCGCAGTACAGATGTGTGAGCCCCTTGTTCCGGCTGACATCCAGCGCGGTCAGCTTACAGCCCTCGCAATACAGATATTCCAGCTTCGGATTGCGGCTGACATCCAGCGATTGTATGGGTGTATTGTTGCAATTCAGACTTTCAAGATTGGGAAAGTATTCTATGCCCGCCACGGAATACAGCTTCTCATTAAAATCCACATAAATGGAAGTGAGTGCCTGTATCTCGGCAGGAGACAGCACGCCGTCGTGGTCGGCGTCGTAATCCTCATCCGCATCCGTCAGCACCTTCCTGAATTCCGGGTCGGGGAAGTGGGCCGCGTCGATGGGGATGCTCTCGCCGTAGATGGCCTCCTCGGCATCCAGCGGCTCGGATTCGATCTCAGTGAGTTCCTCGCCGAGGATCAGTTCAGCCTCCTCCGCCGGCTCACTGTCGTCCTGATTCTCCGCCGGTTCGCCGTCGTCCTCGTTCTCCGCCGCCTCGGCGGGTTCGCCGCCCAGCTCCAGGGCTACCTCGTCCACCGGCAGCTCCAGCACTTCCGTCTCGATACCCTCCGGGGTCTCAGCCTCCATCATCGCCGCGGGCACGCCAAGCAGCAGACACACCGTCAGCAGCGCCGACAGCCATTTCATCCAACTTTTACCCATTTCTTATTCCTCCTGTCCAAAATGATCTCGTAAGCAAGAACGAACACGTGCCGCGCATCTTGCGCTTATTATAAGACAAAAATCCTTGTTGCGATTACTAACAAGTCCAAAAACAGGCGTTGCAGCTCAGTGTCCTCGATAAATTGGAATTTGTGGGGGAGCCCCCACGGGCAATAGCTACCGCGCATAGGCACCGGTCTTTGGGGGCCATAGATTCGAGCCCCCAAAGCCCTGCGTTACGTTTCTTATATTTTCTCGTTCGAGGCGACGACTTTTTGCCCCATAGATCCGAGGGCAAAAAGTCTATGTTACAAGGCTACTACGCAGTTTTTGAGGTCGTGCTTTTTGACCTCAATTTTGACCTCAAAAACGTCGCTCACCGCTAACATAATATTTGAAATGCACCATAGGTCCTGGGGGGCTCGGACCTATGGTCCCCCAGGACCGGTCACCTAAACGCGGCAGCTATTGGCCGCGCGCACTGCGCGCCAAATTCCAATTTACCGGACGGTCATTCCGGTCTCCACCCGTTCAGAACATTCTCAACGCTCACCTCCGCGGCCTCTTCATCGGTGAGGCGCTTCTGGTTGGGGTGCCTTGTGGACTGGTCCGCGCGGGGGCCGGTGGTGCGCCATTCGCCGCAGCGGTCGGTGATCTCGCGGATGCCGTCCCAGTTTTCCCAGTCATGGAAGCCTTGGGGGCTGACGTGTTCATCCATATCGCATTCCATGAACAGCGTCCGGGCGTACTGCCGCCAGGGGCGGCCCAGCTTGCCTTCGCCCTCGGCGCATTCGCCGGTCAGGCGGCATTTGTGGAACACCATGCCCCAGGGCTGCTCCTCCGGGGTGTTGGCCGCGGTGTACCAGCCGCCCCGCGCGTTCATGAACAGCGTGCAGCCCTCAAACCAGCAGCGATACGGGCCGAAGATGTAGTCCACGTCGCCCTGAATGTAACAGTTTTCAAAATACTGTCTGCCATGAGTCAGCGGACAATTGCCGGTGGATTCCACCAGCTCCACGGTGTCCAGCGTCCGAGGCGCGACCTCGTCCAGCACCTTTTGCATCACTGGGCCGCAGAACAGCGTATCCTGATGGGCAATCAACCTGCAATTCCGCCAGATGCCCCTGTCCCCCGCCGCGTAGACCGCCACGGCCTGACCTACGACCGCGCCGTCCCCGGCATCGTTTCGGATCTCCAGGTTCTCCACGGTTACATCGTCCCCCAGCACCAGCAGCGTGGCGGAGAGGAAGGTGCCCTTCTCCCGCCCGTCGGGGTACTGATCCTTCGCGCAGCCCGAGCTGGTCAGCACTGCGCCGTCCTCCGCAATCAGGCGCAAGCCATTTTTGTGTATGACCAACCGCTCTTTATAGACGCCCGCCTGGATGCTCAACGTGTCTCCTGCCTGCGCGGCATCCACAGCCGCCTGTATGGACGGGAAATCCCCGCCCACCGGCGCGATCACATAGTTCATGCCTTCAATCCTCCCGCCAGCCCTTCCAGCAACAGCCGCGCTGCCTCCGCGTTGTCCGGCTTTGTGTTTTCAAGCGTCATGGGTATATTTCTCCCCTTGGCGAAGCGAAGCAGCCTCTCGTAATTCATCATGCCCGTCCCACAGGCGCAAGCCTTGGTCATGTATTCCTCAGGATTCACGGTATAATCCTTCATGTGCAGCACACAGACCCGCTCACCCAGCCGTTGTATTGCCTCTTCTATAACGGCGTCCGCCTCCGTATAATTGTCCCGCGTCAGCAGGTTCACGGCGTCCAGTATAATTCGCACATTATCGGATTTCAGCGCTTCCAGCATCCGCTCCGCCCGTTCCGGGGTGTTGACGATGTGGCAGGCCACCGGCTCAATGGCCAGCAGCGCGCCCTCCTCCTCCGCGCAGCGCACCAGCGGCGTGACATTCTGAATGAAGAGTTGCAGTGCCTCCTCCGAATGGATGTCCAGCTTCAGATCAGGGGCGGCGGGCGTCTCGGTGCCCACCACGCCCGCGCCGATTTTGTTCATAAAGCGCAAATGGGCACGATAGATTTCCTGGGTCTTTTCAAGCGCCTCACTGTCCTGGGTCGCCAATTTGAGATAGCAGCCCAGCACCACGCATTCCAGTCCTTCCTTTTCAAGCCCCGCCTTCACCCGCGCCGCCAGCTCGTCCGTCAACAGCTCCAGCGCATCGCACATGGCGAAATCCGGCAATACCTTTGATAAGGCCAAATGGATGCACGAAAACCCCTGGGCCCTGGCAAAGCCCAGCTTTTCCTCAAAAGTCCCCGGCGCGGCGTCATGCAATCGCAAGCCGATGTTCATATTGTATTATCCTCCAAATAAATAAACAGGAATTTATTTAAACGACAAGGCCGAACATTATCTTTCTAACACCACGCCCCCGACGCGAACCGCTGTTCATGCCGGGGGCGAAAATATCATTTCCAGTGAATTACCGCTGCACGCGGGCGGAGCCGTCGCCCATCAGGTTTTCGACTTCCTTCAGGCGGGCCATGGAGGTGTCGCCGGGGGTGGTCATGGCGAGAGCACCGTGGGCCGCGCCGTAGTTGACGGCCTTCTCCACGTCGCCGGTGGTCATGAGGCCGTAGATCAGGCCGGAGGCGAAGCTGTCGCCGCCGCCCACGCGATCATAGATGTCCAGCGCGGTGTAGTCCTTGGCCTTCTTGACCACGCCGTCGCTCCAGGCGATGGCGGACCAGTCGTTGCAGGTGGCGGTGCGCACCTGGCGCAGGGTGGTGGCGATGACCTTGAAGTTGGGATAGGTGGCGGCAGCCTCGTTCATCATGAGGGCATAGCCGGCGGGGTCCAGCTTCTTCAGATTCTTGTCAGCGCCCTTGATCTCGAAGCCCAGGCAGGCGGTGAAGTCCTCTTCGTTGCCGATGATGACGTCGATATAGGGGGCGATCTCCTTGTTGACCTCCTGGCACTTGGCCTGGCCGCCGATGTCGCGCCACAGGGAGGGGCGATAGTTCAGGTCATAGGAGACGATGGTGCCGTTGGCCTTGGCGGCCTTTATGGCCTCGATGGTAACCTCCGCAGTGGTCTCGGACAGCGCCGCGAAGATACCGCCGGTGTGGAACCAGCGCGCGCCCTGGTTGCCGAAGATGTCGTTCCAGTCGATGTCACCGGGCTTGAGCTGGGAGATGGCGGTGTAGGCGCGGTCGGAGATGCCCAGCGCGCCGCGGACGCCATAGCCGCGCTCGGTGAAGTTCAGGCCGTTGCGGACCTTGCGGCCGATGCCGTCATAAGGGGCCCACTTGATCATGGGATCGACGCCGCCCTGGAGGATCAGGTCCTCCACCAGATAGCCCACGTCGTTATCCGCCAGCGCGGTGACCACGGCGGTCTTCATGCCGAAGCAGCGACGCAGGCCGCGGGCCACGTTGTACTCGCCGCCGCCTTCCCAGACGTTGAAGCTCCTCGCGGTGCGCACGCGGGTCTCGCCGGGGTCCAGCCTCAGCATGACCTCGCCCAGGGAAATCTCATCATACTTGCACAGGCTCTTGTCCTTCAGTTTCAAATCCATGGTAACCGCCTCCTGCTTTTTTGTTTTAATAGGAAATGAATCGTCAATCACTGATCAAACCCTGTAGGGGCGGCGTTTCGCCGCCCGCCCTGCGCGTTGCGTATCGTCGTGCCCAGCGGGCGGCGAAACGCCGCCCCTACAAGGTTGTTCTTAAATGATCACTTTTTCGCTCTCCGCGTTGAACAGATACACGCCCTCATAGGGGATGTAGAAGTCGATATCGACGTCGGTTTCGGGGGTGTCGTGGGAATCCACCTTGAGGATGGCCTGCTTGTCGCCGGAGGTGATGTAGACGTTGGTGTTGTCGCCCAGCATCTCCGTCAGCTCCACGTTGGCCTTCACCGCGTAGGCGTCGGGCTGGCTCTGCAGCGCGATGGCCTCGGGGCGGAAGCCGAACACGATGTCCTTGCCCTCGTATTTGCCGACATCCTTGTATTTCTTTTTAAGGTCGAACACGTTGTCGCCCATTTGGATGCACCCGCCCTTGACGGTGCCGCGGATGAAGTTCATGGGCGGTTCGCCGATGAAGCCCGCGACGAACACGTTGGCCGGCTTGTAGTACAGCTCATAGGGCGTGCCGATCTGCTGGACGTAGCCGTCCTTCATCACGACGATGCGGTCCGCCAGCGTCATGGCCTCGGTCTGGTCATGGGTGACGTAGATGGTGGTGGCGCCGGTCTCCTGGTGGATCTGGGCGATCTCATAGCGCATGGTCACGCGCTGCTTGGCGTCCAGGTTGGAGAGGGGCTCGTCCATCAGGAAGATGCCCACCTTGCGGATGATGGCGCGGCCGATGGCCACGCGCTGCCGCTGGCCGCCGGACAGGGCGCGGGGCAGACGATCCAGATAGTCCGTCAGGCCGAGGATGCGGGCGGTGTTCTGCACGCGCTTCTCGATGACCTCCTCGTCCACGCCCTGGAGCGTCAGGCCGAAGGCGATGTTGTCATACACCGTCATCTGCGGATAGAGGGCGTAGCTCTGGAACACCATGGCGACCTCGCGCTCGCGGGGGCCCATCTCGTTGGCCCGCTTGCCGTTGATCAGGAAATCGCCGTTGGAAATGTCCTCAAGGCCGGCAATCATGCGCAAGGTAGTTGACTTGCCACAGCCCGAGGGCCCGACGAATACAACAAATTCACCCTTTTCAATTTCCAGATTGAAGTTGTGTACCGCGTGATAGCCGTTCGGGTAAATCTTGTTGATGTTCTTTAGCGTCAAATACGCCATAACACTCTGCCTCCTTGAGCATTCAAATTATGTCAATGCGATGTGGGGCGGGGGCAAACAAAGCTTAGCAGATAAGCCACCTCATCCGCCCTCACGGGCACCTTCCCCTCAAGGGGAAGGCAGGGGCTGGGAAACGCAGTCTCCAAAAGCCTTCCCCTTGAGGGGAAGGTGCCCCAAAGGGGCGGATGAGGTGGACCCCCGTCAACCCAGCACATTCATTCCCATCATTATTTCTGCCGACGCTTGATTTCCGTATAGCACAGCACGAAGGGCGCGACGCCCTTGGCGTCGTTGCGCACCACCGGCTCAGAGATGTAATAGGCATAGCTGCCGTCCCGGCGGCGGTTGTCCTCGGGGCCGAGGCCGGCCACCAGACAGATGCCGCCCAGGTTCAGCGTTCCGTCCGCATCGAAGGAAAGGTATTTTTTCATGATGCCGTCAAAGGTCGCCTGACCGTGGTCGGCATACTCGGCGGGCAGTGCGCCCAGCCTTGCGCCCTTCAGCATGGCATAGGCCAGCATGGCGCTGCCGCTGCTCTCCAGGTAGTTGCCCTCTTTGCCGGGAAGGTTCGGCACCTGATAATACATAGCCGACTCCGGGTCGTGGAACCGCCAGACGCTCTCCATCAGGTCGCGGAAGATGGGCTGCAACGCTTCTCTTTCCTTCTCAGGGAGAATCTCCATCAAATCCGCCAGCGCCACGGCGAACCAGCCGATGCTGCGGAGCCAGAAGTTCTGGGAGAGACCGGTTTCCTTGTCGGCCCAGAAGATGGTCTTGCTCGCATCGTAGCCGTGGTAATACAGGCCGGTCTTTCCATCGCGCATGTGCCGGTAGACGGTTTGTATCTGTTTGATGACGTCGGCATAGTCTCCCTCGCCGAAGTGCTGCTCGTACAGCGCCAGGAACGGCAGGGCCATGTAGATGCCATCCAGCCAGACCTGGTTGGGGTAGATCTGCTTGTGCCAGAAGCTGCCCTCATAGGTGCGGGGCTGTTCGTCCAGGGCGCGTTTCATGGTCTCCGCGCCCAAGCGGTAGCGCTCGTTCCCGGTCTTATCGTAGAGGGGAAACAGCACGCGGCCCTCGTTGATGTCGTCCAGGGTGTGCTTTTCCGGCTTGAAGGTGCGGACGCTGCCGTCCTCGGCCACAAAGGCGTCGATGAAGCTCCGGGCGAAGTCGAAGTAACGGGCGTCGCCGGAGATGTCCGCCATCGCCAGCAGGGCGGTGATCATGCAGCCGTCGATGTAGTTCCAGTCGGTCTTTTTGCCGTCCCTCGTCTTTTCAAGGTTCCAGGCGGTGCGCTCGGGGGAGGATTTTTCAATCAGGCCGAGCACATATTGGTCAATGGCTTCATACATGGCGCTGTCCCCCGATTCATTTGGTATGGATTTCTTCTACATTCTGGGTGATGGCCTTCTCGCCGTCCTGGCCCTCAACCTCCACATTGATGAGGTTCACCTTCCGGACATTGTTGAAGTACAGGCCCAGCTTGCAGACCTCCGGCGCGTTGGTGAACATGGACGGCACGCCGGGCTTCGCGTCCGGCTTGAAGGAGACCTTGACATTTTCAAAGGTCACTTCGTCGATGGGCTGTTCCGGCAGGCCGTCGCAGTAACAGGCGGCGACCTCGGTGTCCACGCAGTCCATATTGGAGAAGCGGAAACTGCCGCAGCGGGGCGTCCGGTCGTCCACGGGCAGCGGGGCGCGGCCCTGGACGTATTCGGAATCCCCGTCCGGGTCCACGCAGCGGTACCACATGTTGATGACGATGGGCGTCAGCACGCCCTCCATGCGGATGTTGTCGAAGGCCACGCCGTCGATGACGCAGTCCTTGCCGCGTCCGCGCCGGGTCTTGATGCGCAGGCCGCGGTCGGTCTGCCTGAACAGGCACTGTGTCACCGAAAGCTCCCGTATGCCGCCGGAGATCTCGCTGCCCAGGGTCACCGCGCCGTGGCCGAAGGCCATCAGGCAGTTGCGGATGGTGTGGCGGCTGGCGGTGGCGGGGCACATGCGGAACAGGTCGATCTTGCCGGACTTGATGGCGATGCAGTCATCGCCCACCGAGAACTTGCAGCCGATGATGTTCACGCCGTCGCAGCACTCCGGGTCGAGGGCATCGGTGTTGGGGCTGATCTTCGGCGCGGAGATGGAGACATCGTAGAAGGAGACATCCTTGCTATAGTAGGGATGGAACTGCCAGGAGGCCGAGTTGGCCGCCTCGATGCCGTGGACCACGATGTTCTCACAGCGGTTGAAGAACAACAGCCGGGGACGTGCCACGGGGTCGTCCTTGAAGGTCTGCCACCAGGTGCCATGCTGGGCGTCGCCGTCCACCCGGCCGGGGCCGATGATGGCGATGTCCCGCGCATACTCCGCCGTAATCAGCGAGGCGTAACTGTCCCGTGCCAGACCCTCGAAGCTGGCAAAGTGGACCCCCTCTCCCCCGTCGATGTCCTCCACGATGGCGGGCACCACAGGATAGGCAGCTTTGTCCGTCAGACCCAGCAGGACCGCGCCTTTGAGAAACTCCACGGTCATGTAGCTCTTCAAGAAGATGGGACCGGTGAGATAGGTTCCCTCCGGGAACACCAGCCGACCGCCCTCGGGCAGACAGTTGATGGCCCGCTGGATGGCAACGGTGTCGATGGTCCTGCCGTCGCCCTTTGCGCCGAAGGCTTTCACGCTGACGGCGCAGGGTTCGGATTTCGTCTTGATGGTGATGCTTTCGTCCTGGACGGTCACGGTGTATTCCCGACCAGGCTTCAAGCCGTAGAGGGAGAACACGTTCTCGCGGCCCTCCAGCACCGCCTCCCCGTCCAGCGCCACGGTATAGGGCGCGGGGGCGTAGAAGGGCAGGCTGTTGGTCAGTTCAAAGCAGGCCGACGTCGCGCCGACATAGATGGATTGAAACACGATGGAACTACTCTCCCTTGGCGGCGCTGCGCCTCGCGTCGGCGAGGACGCTATGCGCCGTGTGCTTGATTTTGATGAGCAGCGTATCCCACGCTGTGGTGAAAACGCCGAAGAGCACCGGCTCCACGCCCAACGGCGTGCCCTCTGTGGCCCCGGTGATTTGCAGGAGCGCGAGGTTCAGCACGTTATACGTCGTCACCACGAGGAACAGCAGCAGATAGGCGTAGAGGATATTGAGGGGCAGGGTGATGAAGCCCTTTTTCGGAAACATCATCCAGCGGTCATTGGCGCCCGGCGTCTTGGCATAGAATCGGTAGACATTGTTGGTCAGCAGGTCGGTGATGACGCCCAGCGCCAGCCCGACCACCACGAGCTGATCCAGCCAGTGGGTGAGGTAGACCCCCAGGCCCCACAGGAAGAAGAAGCAGGTGGCCCCGTTGAACCAGGTCTTGATGAGCAGGGCCTTGGCCCAGTCCGCCAGCCTGAGCTTCGGGCCGGAGCGGTACTTGCGCAGCTCGGCCTCGCTGACCTTCGGGGAATTGGACACGTCCGCCGTGACGAGGTCGTCCACGGCCTTGGTGTTCAGCTTGTAGTAATCCGCCGCCGAGCGGCGCTCGTCGCTCTGAGACGGCTGTTTCTTGCGCGCCATTTGCTGCCGTTCATCCTTTGATTTATAAAAATGGAAGTTGTCAGGGAGGCAAACTACCCCTGTAGGGGCGCTGTTTCGGCGTCCCTCCCCCTTGTGAGACGGCACGTTCTGTCGGGCGGGCGGCGCAACGCCGCCCCTACAGGGGAGCGGGTAACTCCACGACAAAGCCCCTTTTTATCAGCCAGGCTGAATAGCAGCCGCCATTTAGGGAAATCAGTCCTCGCCGCTGATGTCGATCTGGCCCATGCCCTGGTTCTCGGCGATGTCAACATTGGTGTTGATCTTGCGGAGGGCCTTGGAGTACACCGGCAGCAGAGCCAACAGCGCCACGCCGATGATGAGTATGATCCGATGGACGGAGAGCATCGCCATGGCGGCGTTGATGTAGGTCTTGTCGTCGGTGACGGTGATGGGGTTGACCTCGCGGGTCAGCGCCTCGGTGATGCGGCCCTGATAGAATATGCCCGCATAGATGACGATGGCGACCATCACCAATAGTAGTGCCAGCATGGGGATGTTCACCTTCTTGCGATGCGGGAAGGCGTTGGTGAAGGCCACCATCATCAGTATGGAGAACAGCATGGTGGCGAAGCCCGCCAGGCCCATGCCGGGCAGGTTAATGTAGGCGGTGGTGTCAGAGATCTTGGTCAGGTTGAGGGAATAGTAGATAAACGCCAACGCGAAGGCGATCAGGGCGATGGTCTGCGGCTTGCGCTTCAGCGCGACGATGCGCTTGCGAATGAACTCGCTGAAACCCTTGGGCTGGTTTGCCATAACTCACCGATCTCCCTTCCGTATAGCATTGGTGGTTTCCTTGTCGAAGAAGTGCTTGCGCTTGAAGTCCAGCTTCACGGAATCACCATTCTTATAGTTGGCCCAGCCGCGCAGCTTGGCGGTGACGCGGATGTTGTCGCCCATGTGGCCGTGCACCAGCGTGTTCATGCCCAGGTTCTCATTGGAGAACACCTTGACGGTCAGGTCCTTGCCCTCGACAATGTCCTCGGGGCGGACGCCCAGCGTGATGGCCTTCCGGTTATAATTGGCAAGGATGGACTTCTCCTCGTCGTTCAGCGGCACCTCGAAGCCCTTGCCGTGGAGGGAGCCGTTTTCAAAGGTGACATCGAAGAAGTTCATGGGCGGCAGTCCGATGAAGCCGGCCACGAAGGTGTTATTGGGGGAATCGTACAGCTCCAGCGGCGTGCCGATCTGCTGGACGTGGCCCATGGACATGCAGACGATGCGGTCCGCCAGGGTCAGCGCCTCGGTCTGGTCGTGGGTGACGTACATCATGGTGGCATTCAGCCGCTTGTGGAGCAGCAGTATCTCGCGCCGGGTCGCGCCGCGCAGCTTGGCGTCCAGGTTGGAGAGGGGCTCGTCGAACAGGAACACCTTGGGGTTCCGGACGATGGAGCGGCCCATGGCGACGCGCTGCCGCTGGCCGCCGGAAAGCTGGGAGGGCTTCTTGTTCAACTGGGTGGTGAGGCCGAGGATGTCCGCCGCGGCCAGCACCTTTTTGTGGATGACGTTGGGGTCCTCCTTGCGCAGCACCAGCGAGAAGGCCATGTTTTCATAGATGGTCATGTGGCCGTACAGCGCGTAGTTCTGGAACACCATCGCCATGTCGCGGTCCTTGGCGGGCACGCGGGTGATGTCACGGCCATCCAGCAGCAGGTTGCCGTTGGAGATGTCCTCCAGACCCGCGACCATGCGCAGGGTGGTGGACTTGCCGCAGCCGGAGGGGCCGACCAGCACGATCAGCTCGCCGTCCCTGATATCGATATTAAAGTCGTAGACGGCCTGGACATTGTTGTCATAGATTTTATCAATATGATGTAAGCTCAGCTCTGCCATTGTGCGCCCTCCTTAAGCCTTCTGGGCTTCCAGCCCGGCGATATGCGCGGAAAGCGCGCGGCTCTTCTGCATATTGATGACCGCCGCCGCGCACAGGCACACCGCGGACGCGACGAGATAGATGACGACGCGGACGAACTGGCCGTTGCTCATGGCTAAAATTTCGGTGCCGCCGACGGTGACGGTGGTGGCGTGGGCCTTCACCGGCAGGATGAATATCCTGACGATCTGAATGACGCCCAGCACGCCCAGCACATAGGAGAAGCCCGGCTTATAGTTCTTCACACCCTCGGAGGACAGAAACGCCGCCAGCATGAACACGAGGTTATAGAGTATGGACGCGCCCATGAGGATGTTGTAATAGAAATCGACGTTGGTCTTATAGATGCTGACAAAGTAGAACACGTCGAACACGATGGCGAGCAATGCCAGCCGGGACGACTGGGTGTTCTTTGTAAAGCGCATTCGGTCGAGCTTGACGGACTGCTCATTCATGATGCCGACACCGCCTTTCCGGATTCGATCAGACGCCTTTCGCTCTTCATCAGCGACAGCTTCCAGCACGCGCCCACGATCAGCAGCGCCACGGCGATGATGGCCACGGCAAACACGAATACATGGACGTCGAACCAGAAGGTCGAATTGGTGAAGGTGCCCGCCCTGGACAGGCGGCGCTCCAGTTGTTCAAAATCCACGGTGGAGAGGTACTGGGCCTTGTAGGCCGAGATCTGGCCGTGAGCCCAGAGGGCCACGCCGATGTTCGCCACCGCATTAATGCAGATAGCGGCATAGTTGCCGATGTAATACTTCCTGCGGACATGGGTATTGGTGATGAAAAGCAGGCAGGACGCGAGGATCAGGCCGATGCCCGCCTTCAACAGCGTGTGGTTGAAGCCCTGCATATCATAGTAGATCATGGCGCCGGCCACCTTGACCGAATTCGGGTCTCCAGGATCCGGAACCATCGTATACAGCATATCGTAGAGGTCCGTCATGATCCCCAGCGCGTACAGGAACACCAGCGCGCTGGCCGCCAGCGACAGAAAACACGCGATACGCTGCATTGTCATCTGTTTCTTATACATGTCGACCTTCCCCCGATCAATGGCCCCCTCCCCCGGGGTTTGCGGGGGGAGGGATGGCCGAATGGTTAGTTAGGTTGGTAGAGTCAATGCTTTCCTGTAGGGGCGGCGTTTCGCCGCCCGCTTCGTACTGCGCTTTGCCATCGTGGGGGGCGGGCGCCGAAACGGCGCCCCTACAAGGGCCGTGCGTGGCGCAGCGCAGCGTTCCTGATGGTTTGTTTTTCCGTCCGATTACAGGCTATTGTAGTAGCTCAGCAGACGGGTCCAGGCGTCGTTCTTCAGGAGGAGGTAATCGAAGCCGAACCAGTTGGTATCGACGGTCTGGGCGGCCTCCTCGGGGCTGGTCATGCCGTCCAGGGTGAAGCCCTTGACGATGATGTCCACGAACACGTTCTCGCCGTCCTTGGCCAGGTTGAACTTGCCGCTGGTGGTCAGCTCGGTATAGGTGTTCAGCTCGTCGTTCTCGACCTTGGTGTTGGGCAGAACGGTGGGCACGGAGGTGTACCAGGGGTTCTCGGTGATGGCCAGCTCGGGGTGCTTGATGGTGCCCAGGGCGATGGCGACGGAGATGTGGCCCGCGCCCTCCTTGCCGATCTCATTGGTGCACTGATACTCGAAGGCCTGGCTCTTGGCGAAGGACAGGGTGGAGCCCAGGTACATGCGGGCGTAGTTGGTGTAGTTGCCGTTGGCCTTCTCCCACAGCTCGGCGAAGGTGGCGTCGGCGATGACGGGCATCTCCTTGCCGTTGAAGATGAAGGTCTCGTAGGAGCCGTCGTCCTTGGTCTTGATGAAGGCGTCGGGGCCGTAGCTCATCAGGATCTGGCCGCGATCGGAGAAGGCGAAGTCGATGAGGGACAGGGCGGCGTTCAGCTTGGCCTCGTCGCCCTCGACGCCGGCCTTGGAGATGGCCCAGCCGTCGGTCTTGACGGAGCGCCAGGACTCGGTGAAGCGCATGTAGACGCCGTTCTCATCGGTGCCGTCGTACCAGCGGGCCACGGGGACCATGACGGCCATGTACTTCTCGCCCTGGTCGTTCTGGAGCTTGGTGGCGTTCATGATGGTCTGGGTCTGGTTGTAGTCGTAGCTCATGAAGCCCAGGTCGTTCTCAAGATAGGTGCCGCTGTTTTCCTCGGAGGAATCGATGAAGGCCTTGGAGATCAGGCCCTCGGAAGCCATGTCGTGCATGCGGCCCATGGCCTCGTAGGCGGGGGTCTCCTGACGGGCGTCGTGCAGCTCGTTGTCGGTGCCCACATACAGGTAATCCTGGCGGGACTCCATGCCGCGCACGCCGAAGAGGTGGCCGGCCAGGCGGATCATATCCACGCGGCGCTGGTTGTTGGCTTCCTCGCGGGTGAACAGGCCCTGGACGGAATCGGTGCCGTTGAGGGTCTGGGGATTGGCGACCACGCAGCGGAGCAGGGCGACCATTTCGTCAGCGTCCCACGCGGCGTTCTGACCGATGAACAGGTTGGAGCGCTGGGTGCCATAGTAGCCGCCGTAGCAGGTGTCGATGTAGGTGCGGAGCATGTTGACGGCCTCGACGCCGCTCATGGCGCCCTTCTCATTCATCAGGGCCACGATGTTGCCGGCCGCGTCGTAGTTCTTGGTGACCATCTCGGTGGCGGTGCCGTCCAGGGTCACGGTCTCGATCTCGACGGTGCCGCTGGTGGGCATGTAGGGCTGATACACGGGAGCCGCGGTGTCATTGCAGGCGTCGGCGGTGAACTCGCCCTCGCCGTCCAGCAGCTTGGCCACCCAGTCCGCGCGCATCAGGGGCATGCGCTCGATGTCGTTCACGCCATCGAAGTAGGGGCTGAAGTAGATCGCGCCGGTGGAGGTGTTGCCGGTGATGGACAGCCGGACGATGGGGTTGGCGTCCAGATAGGCCTTGAAGGAGGGCATCTGGTCCATGTACTCGGCCAGGTTCACCAGGCTGCCGGCCTCGCCGTACTCGGACAGCACGGAGGCGGTGCCGGAGATCATGTCGATCTCGTTCAGGCGGTCCTTCCAGAACTCGAACTCCTTGCCAGCGGAGTTGCCCTGGTACTTATCTTCAAATTTGATGTCGAGGATCTTGCCGGCCTCCACCCAGGTGGGCTTGAGGTCGCCGGTGTTGTAGGTGATGCCGTCGGCCAGGGTCACGCCGCTGCCCGCCGTCTCGGCGTCAAAGGCGATGCCCGTCTTGGTGCTGTTGTAACCGGTGGCCATGCGCAGCGTCGCGCCCTCCGCCATGGCGGCACAGGACAGCAGCATCACGCAAGCGAGCAGGATCGACAGAAACTTCTTCATGAATGGTTCCTCCTTATAGATTCTGGGTCATGCCAAATAGGAAACTTGTTTTTTGGAAGGCCACGGTCAGCGCCTGCATTTAATCGAAGGTCGAAATAATGAAGCACTATCCCTGTAGGGGCGGCGTTTCGCCGCCCGCTCTCCGTGGGATCGGTTCGTCGTTCGGGGCGGGCGGCGAAACGCCGCCCCTACAAGGGTGTGCCTTGTCATTTCGTCGTACTTCTGATTAACATGCGCAATGCGCGGGAACTCCGGTCCTTTATTCCTTCACGCCGCCGGCATTGGTGCCCTTGGCGAAGTACTTCTGGATGAAGGGATAGATGATGAGGATGGGGACGATGGAGCAGACGATCAGGGCGTAGATGACGGAATCCGAGGCGTAGGTCTCGTTCCAGCCGGCCATGGTCTCGGAGTTGGTGTAATCCTCGAGGGTCAGTCGGATGAAGACCTGGAGGGGATGCTCGTGGGAGTTGGAGATCATCTGCCGCGCCCAGAAGTAGCCGTTCCAGCGGGAGATGGCGAAGAACAGCGCCACGGTGGCGATGGTGGACTTGGACATCGGGATGAACACCTTGCTCAGCACGCCGAACTCCGTCGCGCCGTCCACGATGGCGGCCTCCTCGATCTCGGAGGGGACGTTCTCGAAGGCGTTGCGCAGGAGGATGATGTTCATCGCCGCCATGCCCATGGCGATGACGACCAGCCACTTGTCGTCCATGATGCCCACGGAGTTAAAGACCTTCTTGGTGGCCAGATAGTTCAGGTACTGGGGCACGATGCCGGCGGAGAACCACATGGTGAACACCAGATAGAAGTTGAAGGCTTTCCGGAACAGCAGGCGCTTCTTGGACAGCGCGTAGGCGCCCAGGATGGAGACGCCCAGCGCCCAGATGGTGCCGTAGACCGTCAGGAACAGGGTGTTGGAATAGGAGTTCCAGAACATATTGTCGTTGAACATCTTCCTGAAGGCGTCGAACTGGATGTCCTTGGGGAAGAGTATCACCTCGCCGTAATCCACGGCGTGTTGGCCGGAGATGGAGGCCGACACGGCGTAGAGGAAGGGATAGAGACAGCACAACGCGAATATGGTCAGGAAGGTATAGCTGACGATTTTGAATATCAGCTCGGAGATCTCAAGCTTTCTTTTCATCTTCTCAAAACCCCCTTAGTAGAGCGACACATTGGAGGCCTTGCGGGCCACGGTGTTCGCGCCGATGACCAGCAGCATGCCCACCACGTTGTTCATCATTTCTGCCGCGGAGGCGATGCCCTTCTGGGCCCCGGCCAGGCCGTAGCGCTGGGCGAAGGTGGAGACCACGTCGGCGGTGACATAGGTGTTGGTGTTGTACAGCAGCAGCACCTTCTCATAGCCGATGTTCAGCAGGGAGCCTATGCGCATGATGAGCATGATGACGATGGTGGAGAGTATGCTGGGCAGCACCACATAGCGCATCTGCGCCATCTTTCCCGCGCCGTCGATCTGGGCGGCCTCGTAGCTGGTGGGCGAAATGGCGATGATGGCGGCGAAGAACACGATGCTGTCATAGCCCGCCGTCTCCCAGATGCCGCTGATCTGATAGATGCCGCGGAAGAAGGAGGGGTTGTTCAAAAGGCCCGACTGCGCCAGCTCGTTGGAGATGAGGCCCAGGCTCGCCAGGAAACGGGACACGATGCCCGCGCCGCTGGTCAGGGAGCCCTGCTTCACCAGCATCATCACCAGCGAGGTCATGACGACGGTGGACATGAACTTGGGCAGGTAGGTGAGCACCTGATAGATGCTTCGGGCGATGTTGGAGCGGACTTCATTGAAGAACAGCGCCAGTATGATGGGCATCGGGAAGCCGAAGCACAGGCCGTAAAAGCTCAGCAGGAAGGTATTGCGCAGCGCCCGCCAGAATTCGACGGACAGACCGCCGGTGCCGCCGCCGACCAGCAGCGTCTTGAAATAGGAGAAGCCGGCGAAATACTGCTCGGAAACCGACTTGACCTGGTCGCCCACCTTGAACGCGCCCAGCAATTCGTACATGGGCATGTAGCGCCAGAACAGGAAGACCAGGATGGTGGGCAGCAGCATCACGTAGAGACGCCAGTCCTTGACGATCGTGCGCCCGACGTGCAGCCAGTAGTGCTTCTCCACGTCGTCGCGGACCATCTGCTCCGGGCTCTCTCGATAAGTGCCGCTGGCCTGATCATAAATCAGAAAATCCGCTCCCTTATCTCTCATCAAAATCCTCCTCTTTTCTATATCACGGAGTACAGGGGGCCGCGATAAGCATGGATTCATCGGGATGAATTTCAAATGGGAAATGCCAAATGGGAAATGAATAGTGTCGCTAACGCCCTGATTTTTCGGGCATCAGGAGCTAACTCAATTTCCCATTTCCCATTGCCCATTTGACATTTCTCCCCGACAACTTCCAATATATCGAAGCGTCTGAAAGACTCCTCAGTCTCCCCGCATCCCGTAATCCTCTTCCTCCTGCGCGTGGATGCGGCGCAGGTAGTGCTTTTGGTTTTCAAAAATGCCGTCCAGCCGCCGGGCGATCCAGATGACCACCAGGGTAAACAGCGCGGTGATGGCGTCGGTGGTGAAGAACCCCAGCGCGCCGGAAAGCCCCGCGCCGAAGAGCAGCGAGATGACCGCTCGCCCCGCCTGCATCAGCAGCGTGACCACCAGGGCAAACAGCAACGACTTCGACGCGCTCTCCCGTATGCCCTCCGCCGTCCAGACCTTCATGAGACCCAGCGCCGCCAGCGACGCTAAATTTCCCACTATGTAAACGGCGTAGTGCATGGGCTTTGCCCCGGACATGAAGCAGAACACCGCCCCGCCCAGGGCCGCGTGGATGGCCGCCCAGGGACCCCATCGCATCAGCACGATGGCCGTCACGGCGGGCACCACGGAGACGGTATACGGCTCATTCGGGAACCACCGCCGCGCCGCGATCACCGTCAGGGATTCAAATACCATGAGCATCACGGCGAACAGACCCAAATCAAGAGCGCGATATTGTCCGACCGTTCTCTGCGGATTCAAGCGCTCACCCCCAAGGGCAGCGATGCGACAGGGACGACATTCTTCCCCATTTCAATGATTATCACGGCTGCTTGCCGATATAGGCCAGTATGCCGCCATCCACATAGAGGATGTGGCCGTTGACGAAGTTGGAGGCGTCGGAGGCCAGGAACACGGCGGGGCCCATCAGATCCTCGGCCTCGCCCCAGCGGGCCGCGGGGGTCTTGGCGACGATGAACTGATCGAAGGGATGGCGGGAGCCGTCGGGCTGACGCTGGCGCAGCGGCGCGGTCTGGGGGGTGGCGATGTAGCCGGGGCCGATGCCGTTGCACTGTATGTTCTGCTCGCCGAACTCGGAGCAGATGTTCCGGGTCAGCATTTTAAGGCCGCCCTTCGCCGCCGCGTAGGCGGATACGGTCTCGCGGCCCAGCTCGCTCATCATGGAGCAGATATTGATGATCTTGCCGTGGCCCTTTGCAATCATGCCGGGAATGACCGCCTTGGCGCAGATGAAGGGGGCCACCAGGTCGATGTCGATGACCTTGCGGTACTCCTCGGCGGGCATTTCACACATGGGCACGCGACGGATGATGCCAGCGTTGTTCACCAGGATGTCGATGGTGCCCAGATCGGCCTCGATCTTCTTCACCATCTCCGCCACCTGGGCCTCGTCGGTCACGTCGCCGATGTAGCCCTTCGCGTCGATGCCCTTGGCCGCGTAGTCCGAAAGGGCCTGGGTGAGATGCTTTTCGTCCCGGCAATTGAAGGCGATCTTCGCCCCCGCCGCCGCGAAAGCCTCCGCCATCGCGAATCCGATGCCATAGGCCGCGCCGGTGATCCACGCCACCTTGCCGTCCAGACGGAAAGCATTCATGTCAAAACTCATGTTCAGTCGCCTCCTAAAACGTATATCTTTTCCCAAAGCCGCCATTAGCGGCATACAAACACAGAAGTATCCACAGGATAGCAAAAATGAGCATAAATAAATTGTGTCGGGTGCATAAATTATTATATCACCCACTTAACCGGCTGTCAACAAAAAACAGACTCTTGCCATGGGTGTTATATTATTTTAATATCCTAACTGCAAATTTGGTCAAATTTTCAGTGTGTCAACAGGGACGGTTCTCTTTGACACTTTTTTGTGTCATTGAGAACAGGACAAACGCACGAATTGCGATTGTATTACAAAACGGGGAACACCCATGCCCGTAGGGGCGGCGTTGCGCCGCCCCTACAAGGTTATTCGATTTCATTCAGTCGTACATTTGTAATTCATGCGTTTATCGTGCATTGAGAACCGTCCCTGTTGACACTTTTTATGGGATTCTGCCTGGAAAAACCGCCTCGTGTGCCTGTCCATCATCCATCAATGTGATGAATTTTTCACCGGTTGGTTTTGCGTCCAGAGAAATGCCTGTCGCGTCCCGACGGCATATCAGCCGGTAGACGCTCGCACCGTGCCGCAGGGTGACGGACGCCTCGTCCCACTCCCCCAGCAGCGCGTTCAGCCGCACCCGGTCGCCCCTTCGCTCAAAGCCCAGCAGACGCAGGGCGGCGACATACAGCCACGCGGCGGAGCCGGTGTACCAGGTCCAGCCGCCCCGGCCCCCGTATCCGGGCAAAGTATAGATATCGGCGGCGGTGACGTATGGCTCCACCCGATAGCGGCGTGCCTTTTCATGGGTATCCGCGTGATTGGACGGCAGCAGCATCCGCAGGACTGCGTGAGCCTGTTCGGCGTCGCCCATCTCGATCAGCGCCAACAGCAGCCAGCAGGCCCCGTGGGTATACTGCGCCCCGTTTTCCCGGACGCCCTCAGGATAGCCCCGGATATAGCCGGGGTCGATGCCATCATTTGTGAAAGGAGGGGCTAACAGCTTGATGATGCCCTGTTCTTCATCCACCAGCAGCGACCAAGCGGCCTCCATGGCGGTGCGGCAGCGGTCCTTCGACAGCCCCGCCAGCACGGCCCAGGCCTGCGCGATGAGGTCGATTTGACAAACCTCCCCCTCGGCACTGCCCAGCGGCGTGCCGTCGTCCATATAGGCGCGACGATACCAGCCGCCGTCCCAGCCGTAGAGCTCCACGGCTCCGCGATGCCTGCGGGCCAGACCTCGAAGCCATTCGGCGTCAGCCTCATTTCCACATATATCCGCGTAGGCGTCGTCGCAGGCGGCGATGAATTCTGACAGCCATATACTCTCTCCCTTCCCCTTCGCGCCGACACGGTTCATGCCGTCGTTCCAGTCTCCCGCGCCCATCAAGGCAAGCCCGTGTTCGCCGGTATCAGCGGTGCGGAAGGCCCGCATACAGTGGTCGTGGAGCGTGCCCCGCTCGGGACCGGGCTTCATGGCGCAATAGATATCCTCCTTCCCGTCGGGGATTTGTACATCCTCCAGATAGGGTATCACTTCCTCTAATATCCCAGCGTCCTCCGTTCGCCTGACATAGGCGGCGGTGACATATGGCAGAAACAGCCGGTCGTCCGAAATCCGCGTGCGTACGCCTTCAAAGGGCATGTGCCACCAGTGCAATACATCCCCCGCGACAAACTGACGGGCGGCGCACAGGAGTATGTGTTTTCTGACCACCGCTGGCTCTATCGGCAGCAGCGCCAGCGCGTCCTGGAGCTGGTCGCGGAAGCCGTAGGCCCCGCCGGGCTGGTAGAAGCCCGTCCTGCCGTAAAATCGTGACGCCCGCACCTGATGGAGCAGCCAGCCGTTCAACATGCGGTTCAGCGCGGGGTCGGGCGTGTCCACGATCAGGGCATCGTTGTTCTCCATATAAATTTGGGGAACATACCCCTCCTGAAATTCCCGCACCCTTTGCAGCGCCATCTCCGCGTCCTCCGCCCAGCCGACGGCGAAGCGCATTTGATTCATGCCATTGGAAACCGCCATGCACAGCCCCTCGCCATACATGGCATCGGCCCGGTCGCAGGTCATAAAGCCCACCCCCGGCATGACGCCTGAGGCGAAGCAGCCGCCCTCCGTACGCCAGGTCCGAAGCCGGGCGGCGTCCCGCGCGTCGGTACCCATCAGCCAGCGGATGTCCAGGCAGATCGTCCACCCCGGCCCCTTCAGTCGGCGGTTGTCCAGGGAAATATCTATAATGACACTGTCCCCGTCCAGCCGAAAGCACGTCTCGCAGGCCGCCAAGTCATTATCGAAAGTGTATACAGCCTCATCCGGCGTGTATTTCACGCGGAAATCCTGAAGCGCATCCTTCGGCAGCAGCGGCAATGATTCGCCGGTCTGGGTGCGGCGCAGGCGGAGGTTCAGCCATGGCGCGTCGCCCCGGTATTCCGTCAGACGGCCCGACCGGCTGTTGCCGTGCCACATAAACCCGCCGCCCCGCTCGGTCAGCATGAGTCCCATGTTCTCATGGGCAAGTATGTTGCACCAGGGGGCGGGCGTGGGATCGTCGGGCTTTACTTCTATTATATAGCTCCCTTCCTCCGCAAAGCCGCCCCAGCCGTTGAAGCCGTCCAATCGTATTTTTGCCAGCCGTGAAGGCCCGGCTTCCATCGGCGTCTCCTCAGGTGTGCAAGGCATCGCCCCGAGATCTCTGAGCCCCGCGGCAAATCCCGAGCCGGATTCCAGCGCAATGGCCGAGGCGCGGCGCAGGGTGTCCCGCTGTTCCTCCGTCAGGCCCGACAGCAGCCGCACATTCTCCCTTCCCCGCAGGGGCGAGGCGTCGATCAGCTCCGCCAACCGCCTCCGTCCGGGCTGGTCGTAGCCGCCGGGGCCGGCGTCCGCCAGCGCCAGATCGACCTCCAGCCCCATGGCGGCATAGAACGCGCAGGCGTTCAGCAGCAACTTCGCGTCGTCAGCGTGGGCGGGGTCGGTGAACCACAGGCTGACGATGGGCCGGTCCCCGGAGATCCCCAGCGCCCAGAGCGCCTCGCGAAGCGTCGGTTCACAGGGGGAGACGACCATCTCCCCGTTGAGATGGGGATCGACCAGCCGCGCCGCCAGCCGGTCAAAGCGGTGATACTGCGCCGGGGTCAGGCCCAAAAAGCCCAGCATCGCCGCCGTCCGGCTCCCCGCCAGGCGGGCGGCGCGCTCCGGACGGAGGGGCAGCGTCCGCGCCTCACCCTCCTCCGCCAGCTTCATGGCGAAGCACAGCCGCCGCATCTCGCCGGGGCGCAGGCGCACCGTCGCCTTTAGAGCGCTGACCGGGTCCAGCACCGCGCCGAGACTGCCTGAAAGTACAAAGCCCGACCGGTTCAGCCTGTCATAATCCGTCTCAAATTCCAGCGTATCAAAGCCCGCGGCGCGGTGAATCAGGACGGGACACGCCTCGCCGGGATTGCGGGGACGCCGGGTGAATATCAGCCCATCATTCCCCAGTCTTTTGGATTCCACAAATAAACGCTGAAACGCGGCGTGTGCCCGCCAGTCCTCCGGGCGGCACAGCGCCACGGGCAGCACGTCCAGCACCTCCGCCGTCACCGTGACGTCGCCGTCGTTGCGCAGCTCCACCAGCCGGTAGAGGGTGTCGTCCTCCGGGGAAAGGCTCACGGTCATGGTGATGGAATCCCCTTCATACACCGCATTTCCCGGACTGAAAAATGCCTTCCATTCGATGGGGACAGGCACGCCTTTCATCAAAAGATACAGCTTCGCGGCATCGGGCCTATGGCAAAGATCATCGCCAAACCGCGTAGCATCGAAGCCCTTCCGGTGATAGTGGACCGCGCCGTCCGGGGTGACAAAAGCCCGCGCCTCACGCCCCGCCAGCAGGTGAATTTCCATCTGTCCCGCGCTTCTTCCCGAAAATTGCGGCGCGGGCTTCGCCGTCCGAGCAGGCTTTTTCGGCGGACGCCGCCGGGACAGCGTCGCGGGGCGTTCCTCCAAAAGCAGTGAGATCGCCCTTGCCCGCGGGTCATCCATGAAGCCGCGGGACAGCGCGTCGCCGGTCAGGGCGTTGCAGATGGCGCAGAGGGTCATGCCCTGATGGTGGGCCATGTGGCTTTTCACCAGGGCGAGCCTGCCGTCGGCCCCTGCATGGAGGAAATCGGCAGCCTCATAGAAGCCGCGCTCCCCGCGCCAGCCCAGCGCCGCCATGCGCTCCATATTCTCCGCCGCGCAATAGGGTTCCGCCGCCAGCGCCAGCGCCGAGGCATAGGGCGCGACGACCCCGCCCGAACCGCCGCCCAGGGACAGCGCCTCCACCCCGAAGGCCCGGTATTGATAGTTCATCCGCTGGTCGAAGGCGTGATAGCCGGATTCCGATATGCCCCAGGGCGTGCCCACGGCCATCTGCGCCCGCACCGCCGCCCGGACGCTCTCCCCCAGCAGCGACAGCGCCGGGGCCTTCATCAGCAGTTCCGGCATCATATATTCAAACATCGTGCCGCTCCAGGACACCAGCGCCGCCCCGCCGCCCGCCGCCACGCAGGCCCGGCCCAGCCGCCGCCAGTGCTTCACGGGGACCTGCTTCAGCAGTATGGCCGTATAGCTCAGTATCCGCGCCTCGGAGGCCAGCAAGTCATAATGGGATTCGCTTAAAGCATTGTTGTCCACGTCTACGCCGATGCGGAAAAGCTGCTTCTTCTCATCATACAATGCTGTGAAATCCATGCCCTCCGCCAATGCCCGCAGACGATGGGAGAGCACCTCGTTCCCGATCATCCCCGCGCAGGCCAAGGCACAGGCAGTCAGATTGCCGCTGTCCACCGCGGATACATAGCGGGGCGCCAGGGGCTTCAACGTGTCAATGTCCACCCAGTTGAAGAGATGGCCCCGCCAGTGCTCCATGTGTTCGCAGGCATCCAAGGCGCGTCCCACACGATCCAGGCACTCCTTTTGGTCGATGATACCCAGCGCCCGCGCCGAAACGCAGCTCAACAGATATAGCCCGATGTTGGTGGGCGACGTGCGCCGCGCCGGGACGGCGGGCGGGTCGAGTTGGATATTGTCCGGGGGCAGGTCCGTGTCCATTTCGGCGAAGAAGCGCCAGGTATCGCGGGCCAGCGTCAAAAGCATGTCCCTCTGTCCTTTGGTCAAAGGGCGGGCATCTGTGACCGGCATCTCCTCCAAAGCATGGATTCTGTCCCCGCCCAGCCAGAACAGCGCCGCCAGCGCCAACGCCGGTAACCAGCCGCCCGGCGCGATCACTCCCGGCAGCGGCAGCAGCACGGCCAGCCAGTGCCAGCGCCCATCATTCCCGCAATGCTCTGCGTCCGCCGAGGGCACCCATTCCAATAGCCTTTTCCCGGAGACAAATCGCCGCCAGAGCGCACGGAGCGCGGCGTCCAGCATACAGCCAGCCGCGCGGGGCAACGTCATCAATTCAACATTGGCGCGTTCCCACATCGTTGGGTTCAGCGGGTGAAGGATGGCATTCATATACACCGAAACAAGCCCCGCCAGCAGTGCGTCGGGGTTCGCCGTCCAGGCGGCATAGAGCAATAGAATGAGCTGCGCCGGGGCCAGCAGGCTCCGGGCCAGGTTGTCAAACATGCGGTAACGGTCCGCCAGCGTCAGTCCCTTTCGGGAGAATATCAGGGGCAGGAGCTGCCAGTCGCCCCGGGTCCAGCGGTGGAGGCGTCTGAGCCAGCCGTCGAAGGTGGCGGGACAGCCGTCATAGAGCGCCACGTCCCCTAAAAAGCCCGCCCCGGCCAGCGCCCCTTCGATGAGGTCGTGGGACAGCACCCGCCCCCTGGGCAGCGCCCCGTCCAGCGCGTCGTGAAAACGCTGCACATTGTAAGCGCCCTTGCCGCCATAGACGCCGGTCCCCGTCAAATCCATCCAGAGGGACGACACCGAGGTGGGATAGCTGTCCACCCCGCCCGCCCCGGAAAAGAGCATTGCAAAGCGATTGACGCAGGCCGAAGGGGCCGTCTCCATCCTCGGCTGAAGTACGGCATAATGCTGATTCAGCGGATGGGCCAGCGCCCCGGCCAGCAGATGCGCGGTGCCGGGGAGCATACGGGTGTCGGCGTCCAGCGTCACCACGCAGGCAAAGCGATTCCGCAATGCGGCGCCGTCCGTGAGAAAGGCCGATTCGCCGCCCGTCAGCAGGCGGTTCAGGTCCTCGATGGCCCCGCGCTTGCGGTCCCGACCCATCCAGCGGTCGTCCCGCTTCAGCAGGGTCCGGGGGCGGTGCAGATAGTAATACTTCTCCCGCCCCGTCCGCGCGTTCATCTCCGCGATACGGGCGGCGGCGGCGGACAGTATGGCCTCGTCTCCGGGCATGTGGGCCGAATCGGCGTCGGCGAAGTCGCCCAGCAGCAGGCAGCACAGGTTGGGGTCGTCCTCCATGCACCCCAGGGCCTCTAAATTGTCGCAGGCGGCTTCGGCGCGGGCGGCGTCGGTCAGCAGCACGGGCGTGACGATCAGCGTCCGCCAGTCCTCCGGCAGCCGTTCAAATTTCAGCTTCAAAAGCCGTGCCGGTCTGATGAACCATGGAAACACCCGCCCCACCAGAGCAGTCCCCGCCGCCCAGCCCACCAGCACGCAGGCCGGGGCGAGCCAGGGCGCGTCAATCCACTTTATCAACAATACACTCAGCGCAAGGGCGCACAGCGTCAGCGCCGCCACCGTCCGCCAGCCCCGCGGGTCGGGGACGATTTGGGGCAGACGAACATGGGGACAGCCCAGCCTTTCCAGCAGCGCCCGCCGCCCCGCGCCGTCGTAGAGCCACCAGCAGACGGTGCCGCGGCGCTCGTCCCCCTCCATTTCCCGCGCGGCGGACACGGCCCGGCGGGCGACGGCCAGTTCTGAAAGGCCCGTTTCTATGGCGAAGCGCTCCACCTGCTCCCGCACCGCCTGACGGGAGGCGGCGTCCATCCGGGCATAAACCCCGGAGGGGTCCCGACGCAGCGCGGCCTCCACCGCGGAGAGCGACTCGAAGGTTGTCTGCCAGTCCAGTCCGTCCACCAGCCGCCGGGCGTGGGACAGATTGTCCAGCCGCAGACAGTCGTGGGCCAGTGCGTCGTGGGCCTGACGGACGACCCGCTCCGGGGACAGCCCCGCGCCGTCCATGTAGGCTTCCAAAAGCTTTCTCGGTCGGGTCATCCCCGCCTCGCCGCACAGCATCAGCGCATGTTCCAAAAAGATGGGGCTGACATTGGACAGCCGCCGGGGACGCGCCGCCCAGGCCTCCGCCGCCGCGCAATCCTCCGCCGCCCGGACGATGGACCGCGCCACCCGCAGAAAACCCCGGACGATGGCGACCCGCAGCGCCTCTGGCACGGCCCACAGCTCCCGCTGGGTGTAGCCGACGTTTTTCAGCCCCTCAATTAGCGTCCTTTCCGTCAGTTGGACCTCCCCCGCGCCCAGCAGTCCTTCCATATGAGCCGATAAGCGGGGACGCCTCCCCTCCGCGGACAGACGGACGCCGCCCTCCCGCGCGGCCTGTTCGGCGCAGGCCTCGATGACGCGGGCCTCGGCGCACAGACGACGCAATGCCTCCCCCGCCTCGACGCCGCTGTCGTTCAGCCGCCGCGCCGCCATAAGCGCCTTTTCAAGCCCCCGCCTATCCCCGCGAGGCAGGGTCAGCTTTGCCGTTTTGATATATCCTGCGGGCCGACTGTCCCCGGCCTTCGCCGAGCCGTCCGCCCGCTTTTCAGTCCTTTTGCGCATAAAAAACCTCCCGAATGATTCACAGGCTTTGTCCATATTATGTGCGGACAACTGTAAAATCATTCCGGGAGGGGGATGGGGGCAGTAAATTGGAATTTGTCGGGGAGTCAAACCAACCTTGTAGGGGCGCCGTTTCGGCGCCCGCCCCCAACGAAACGCATCGTCCTACCCGGCGGGCGGCGCAGCCTCGACGGAGGGCTTCAGCCCCGCGGCGGCCATGGCGAAGAGGGCGGCGCCGCAGGCGGCCTCCTCACCGTAGGCGGGGATCTGCATTTTCATGCCGAACACCTTCTCAAAGGCACGGCGGAGGGCGGGGTTCTTGCGGATGCCGTTGCCTGAGCCGACCATGTGGGTAGCGGGGGACGCGCCGCCGTCGAGCATGGCGTCGTAGAGGCTGCGCGCCTCCCGGGCCATGCCGGTGACGGTGCCGGCGACGAGACGGCCCGCGTCGAAGTTCTCAGTGCCGATGGCGGAAATGGAGCCGCGTAGCTCAGGCATGGCGCGGGTGCCGTTGAACCGGGTGTCTACCACGGGCAGGTCGTCATCCTCCAGGAATTCCAGCGCGGCGCGGTTCATGGCCTCGAAGAGCGGCGCATCCCCCGCCCCGGCCAGCTTCGCGCAGGAGCGCAGGAACTTTTCCAGCAGCGCGTAGCCGCGCCCGCCGCACAGCAGGGAGCCCACCACGATGGCCTGTCCCCCGCCCAAGGGCCGGATCTCAAGTTCACCCTCGGCAGACCGGGCAGGAGTCAGCATGGAGACCTGCCCGCCGGTGCCCATGTTCACCAGCACGCCGCCCGCCATCTCGCGCATCGCACCGATGAAGCTGGCCTGGTTGTCGCCGAGACCGCAGGCGACGGGGATGCCGTCCAGGTCGCGTCCCAGCAGGGCGCAGTCCCCGGTGACCTCCGGCAGCATCGCCGGGTCGATGTCCGCCGCCGCCATGGCCGACATGTCCCAGTCGTTCTTCTCAAGGTCCGCAAGCCCGAGGCTGGCGGCGGTGGAGATGTGCAGAAGCGGCGTCTTCCGCCCGGTGAGCTTCATCCCCACATAGTCGTACACCGTGCAGAGCTTCGCGGCGTCCTTCGGCACATTATCATTCAGCATGTTCCAGAAGTGGGTCGCCATGCCGTAGCCGGTAGGCACGTGATGACCGGTGCGGCGGGAAAGCTCCCCGGCATAGGTGGTGTCGTTCAGCGGCTCCATGCCCCGCTGGTCCTGCCAGTTGTAGAGCGGGCTGACGGCGCGGCCCTCTGCGTCCACATAGACCATACCGTGCATCTGCCCGTCGATCCCGATGGCCGAAACGTCGTACTTTTCTTTGAGCGACGCCACCAGGCCCAGCGCGCGCTCCGCGATGCGGTCCGCGTCCTGTATCCGCTCAAAGGGCTGCCGGGGCGGCAGGTTCGAGCCGTTGGGGATGTTGAGCGTCTCCAGCACCGCGCCCGTATCGCCGTCCAGCACCGCGGCGGACAGCGTGGTGGTGCCCAGGTCGAGTCCGATGATGTTCATGATTATGCCTCCCTCAGACGGCTTCGCGCCGCGTTATTTAATGAAAATATCAATTATGTCCTTTCAATAAACAGGGATTTATCGGGGATTTACCTGCTCTCCTGTAGGGGCGGCGTTGCGCCGCCCGTCCGGCAGAGCGCGACGTCTCGCAGGGAGCGGGCGCCGAAACGGCGCCCCTACAGGGATAGTTTGCCACCCCGACAAACTTCCATCTCCCACAATCGCCAACAAAAGCACCATGCCCGCTCACAGCCATGGTGCTTATCATTATACCGCGGCCTCCTCCCGGCTGCTCCGCTTGACGGTGCGGGAAACGAGGATGCCGACCTCATAGAGGGCGAGCATCGGCAGTCCCAGAAGCACCTGGGAGACCACATCGGGCGGGGTGAGTATGGCGGCCACGACGAATATGCCGAGTATGACGAACTTCCGCTTGCTGGCCAGCATCTCCGGGGTGGTGAGCCCCATCTTCGTGGTGATATAGAGAAACACCGGCAGCATGAAGGCCACGCCGAAGGGCAGCAGGAAGCCGAACAGGAAGTTGATGTACTTGTCCAGCGACAGCATGGGCGTGGCGAGTCCCTCGCCGGAGACCATGAAGAAGTCGATGGCCAGGAAGAACACCGCGCCATAGCAGAACACGATGCCCACCATGAACAGCAGCAGCGCGAAGAAGAAGAACCTTCTGAAGGAGCGCTGCTCATGGGGATAGAGCGCCGGCTTGATGAATTCCCATACTTGCCATATGATGACCGGGAAGGCCAGCACCACCCCCGTGACCACCGCCACCTTGAGCTTGGTGGTCAGCGCCTCGCTGACGGCGGTGTAGATCACCTGGACGCCGCGCTCCACGATGGGCGCGGTGATCCAGTCCAGCAGTGGGTCGATCAGAAAGTAAAAGGCGATCAGAAAGCCCACGCCCACCGCGATCACACAGGTGATGATGACCTTCCGCAGGGCCATCAGATGGTCCCTTAAAGAGAGGGCCTCCTCCTCAGCGGCTTCATTTTGGAGCGCCTCGTCCTGCGCCATGTCACTTGCCTTCATCCTTCGGGGCCTCTTTGGGCTCGTCCTCCTTGACAGCGGTCTTGAAGTCCTTGATGCTCTTGCCCAGCGCGCCGCCCAGGCCCGCGATCTTGCTGCCGCCAAACAGCACCAGCGCCAACACGATGATGAGTATGATTTCAGTGGTTCCCAGTCTCATTTTGTTGATCCTCCTTGATTTCTGCGGTCGATTGTCCCTCGTCGGCGGCCTCACGGAGCTCGGCGTCCATGGCTTTGATCTCAGACTTCATCTCTTTATCAAAGGACTTGATGTCCTTCTCCAGATCGTCCGAGACGCCCTTGACCTCCTGCTTCACGGATTCGGCGGCCTCCTTCAGGTCGGCGGAGATGTCCACCTCGCGGATGGTCTGCTTGACCTCCCGGCTGACGCCCTTGACTTCCTTTTCGATCTCGTCCCAGCCCGTCTCGCGCTTGATGTCCCGCATCAGCAGCCGCAGCTTGCGGAGGCTCCGCCCCAGCCAGCGCGCGACTCTGGGGAGATCGTCCGGCCCGACGATGACAAACGCCACCACCAACACTATCAATATTTCCCCAAAGCCGATGTTGAACATTCATTCATCCCCATTTCTCATCCTATTATAATAGCTGGGAGCGAAAAATGCAACGGTTATTTTAACTTAATATAGTTTCACACCGGAACCGGAGGCGCTATAAAAACGGAAAACTTTCTATTCGCATAATCTTCGCATTCTCCCCTTCAATGCCAATTTATTGTCAAAATACTTAAATTTTGTTGCATTTCTCATTTTTCTGTCATAATTCTGAAATTTTTGTCTTTTTCCTGTTTACATTTCTTCGGATATGATGTATAATATACGCATCACAGAGGGCGACTATTCAAAGCGTCGTCCGCGAAAAGCGAGAATCCGCAAGTATTCGGGAAGTGATATTATGAAAGAAAATACATCGCCCAGGCCGCGCGCGCAGTCAGCGGCGCGGCGGGCCGCGTCCAATGCCATGCCCTCCAAGGGAGCCAGGACGGGCTACGCGGTGAAGAACCGGCCATCAAAGAAGGCGAAGAAGGCCCGGAAGGTCCCCGCGGGAATTCGTTCTGAAAACCTCAAGACCGCGCTGTGGCTGTGGTGCCCGCCGGTGGGCCTGACGAAGATGTGGCGCTCCACCTGCACCTGGCCGCGGGCCGTGAAGATCGGCATAACGGCCTTCATGGCGGCGATACTGGCGGCGATCTTCATCGTGCCCACCCCGCAGACCGCGAAGTTTGAGACGGGCATACAGATGGTGGCGGACAAGCCGGAGGTGGAGGTCTACGGCCCCGCCCTCCCGGCACTGATCGTCACCGGCTACACGAGGGACCACACCGGCTCCATCATCGTGGACGAGGTGGAAAACAACGTCCATTACGTCTACGCCGCCGACGACGCCGATTGCTACCACGAATACGAATGTAAATTCGCCTTCGCCAGCTCCCAGCGACTGACGGTCTATGAAGCCTATCACCTGGGCTTCAAGCCCTGCGGCCGCTGCAATCCCCCCGTCTACATCCCCGGCCAGACCGACCCCATCACCGCCCAGCCGCTGAGCAACGCCTATACCGCCGAACCCGCGATCGAGACGGTGGAAGATACCGCGACAGAGGAAGCAACCGCCGAGGCTGTTGACAATCCCTCATAGCAGTTCAAAGTGCACACATTTTATGTTGACAATGCACTTAATAAGTGCTATATTGTCCCCGGGAGGTGTGTGCCATGACCAATGTGACCATCCGAATGGACGAGGGCGTGAAGCGGCAGGCGGAGGCATTGTTTGAGGAGATGGGGCTGACCATGTCCTCGGCGATCACGCTGTTTGTCAAGACCGCCATCCGGGAAAATCGGATTCCCTTTGAAATTCGCGTCGACCCCTTCTACAGCCCCCAGAACCAGGCCCGCCTGCGCGCCGCCGCCGCGGACATGGATGCCCAGCGAAATATCAAGGAGCATGAACTGATCGAGGCTGACGATGATTAAGATATGGCATGACCAGGCGTGGGAGGATTATCTTTACTGGCAGAGGGAGAGCCGCGCCATGCTCAAACGGGTGAACGCACTCATACGGGACATCGAGCGCGACCCCTACTGCGGCATCGGCAAGCCGGAGCCTCTGAAGGGCGACCTCTCCGGCTGGTGGTCCCGCCGCATCGACGAAGCCAATCGAATCGTCTACAGAATCGTGGGGCAAGAGCTTGAACTGCTGCAATGCGGCGGACATTACAGGGATTCATGAAAGGAGCCGGGCAGTCGCCCGGCTCCTTCATTTATCAGTTCCTGAGTGAATGCAGCGGCGCGGGAATCCTGCCGCCGCGGTGGATGAAATCTGCGGCGGAGTATTCGCGCACGGGGATGATGGGGGCATAGCCCAGCAGCCCGCCGAACTCCACGGAATCGCCCACCTTCTTGCCGGGGGCGGGGATGACGCGGACGGCGGTGGTCTTGTTGTTGACCATGCCGATGGCGGCCTCGTCGGCGATGATGGCGGCGATGGTCTCCGCGGGGGTGTCGCCGGGGATGGCGATCATGTCCAGCCCCACAGAGCAGACGCAGGTCATGGCCTCCAGCTTTTCCAGGGACAGTGCCCCGCGCTCGGCGGCGTGGATCATGCCGATGTCCTCGGAGACGGGGATGAACGCGCCAGAGAGCCCTCCCACGTGGGAGGACGCCATGACACCGCCCTTCTTCACCGCATCGTTCAGCAGCGCCAGCGCGGCGGTGGTGCCGTGGGTGCCGCAGATCTCAAGACCCATTTCCTCCAATATCTGGGCCACGGAGTCGCCCACGGCGGGGGTCGGTGCCAGGGACAGATCGACGATGCCGAAGGGCACGTCCAGGCGGCGGCTGGCCTCGCGGGCCACGAGCTGGCCCACGCGGGTGATGTGGAAGGCGGTGCGCTTGATGGTCTCGGCCACCTCGTCGAAGGGACGGCCCTTCACCTGCTCCAGCGCCACCTTCACCACGCCGGGGCCGGAGACGCCCACGCTCACCGCGCAATCGCCCTCGCCGGGGCCGTGGAACGCGCCGGCCATGAAGGGGTTGTCCTCCACAGCATTGCAGAATACCACTAACTTCGCGCAGCCCAGCCCGCCGTTCTCCGCCGTGGCGGCGGCGGTCTGCTTCACCACGTCGCCCATCAGCTTGACGGCGTCCATGTTGATGCCCGCCCTCGTGGAGCCCACATTGATGGAGGAGCAGAGGAAGTCCGTGGTGGACAGCGCCTCCGGGATGGATTCGATGAGCCGCTTGTCCGCCTCGGTCATGGCCTTGTGCACCAGCGCCGAATAGCCGCCGATGAAGTCCACGCCCGTGGTCTTGGCGGCCCTGTCCAGGGCCTGGGCCACCTTCACGGGGTTTTTGATGGCCCCCGTCACCAGCGCCGCCGGGGTCACGGAGATGCGCTTGTTCACGATGGGCACGCCGATCTCCCGCTCGATCTCCCGGCCCACCTCCACCAGGTTCTCCGCCCGGCGGGTGATGAGGTCGTAGATGTTGTCGCAGAGCTTCTTTTCGTCGTCGGTCACGCAGGAAAACAGGGATATGCCCATGGTGATGGTGCGCACATCCAGTTTCTGGTGGTCGATCATCTGAAGGGTCTCCAGGATTTCGGAGGTGTTGATCATGTGCATGGTGAGCCCTCCTTAAATCTGGTGCATCGCTTCAAAGATCTCGCTGCGCTGCATACGGATCTGCACGCCGATGCGGTCCCCCAGGGCGTCCAGCTCCGTCTTGAGGTTGTCAAAGGAGCAACCCTCCGAGCCGATGTCCGCGATCAAAATCATCGAAAACAGCCCGGACACGATGGTCTGGGAGATGTCCAGTATGTTCGCGTCGTTTTCATAGAGGATACGGCTCACCTGCGCGATGATGCCCTTCTTGTCCGTGCCCAGCACGCTGATGACCGCTTTTTTCATTTCGTTCATGGGAAAGACCTCCAACACTTTATATTCAATATTCATAACAACGACAATATGCGGGGAACAACCGCTGTCTCTTCGGCCCGCTGAAAAGATGATAGCAGAATTATTCGTTCACTGTCAACCAGCAGCGCGTTTATATTTGCATTTTCCCTCCATTCCATGTATAATGATGGGGTATAACGCATCGGAGGAATGGACAATGCTTTCTGAATACCTGATGATCGGCGAGATCACCAAGCCCCAAGGGGTGCGGGGGGAGCTGAAGGTGCGGCCCTGCACCTGCGACCCGGAGCGCTTCGACGGACTGGAGACCGTCTATATAAAGAAGGGTGAAAAATACGAGCCGCTGAACATCACCGTGAACCGACTGGCCCCGGACGCGGTGTTCATGAACGCGGAGGGCATCAACGACCGGGACGCTGCCGAAAAGCTCCGGGGCACGCTGCTCTACATCGACCGCGCCCATGCCGTGGAGCTGGACGAGGACACCACCTTTCTGGCCGACCTCTACGGCCTGCGGGGCAAGGTGGACGACGGCCGGGACCTGGGCGAGCTGACCGACGTGATGCAGCCCGGCGGCAACGACGTCTATGTGTTCAAGGGCCCGCTGGGCGAGGTGCTGGTCCCCGCGCTGAAGAGCGTGGTGCTGGCCGTAGATTTGCAGGCGGGGGAAATGCGCCTGAGCGGCAAGCGACTGGACGAGGTGGCCGTGTTCGATGAGGATTAAAGTCTTTACACTGTTCCCGGACATGCTTCGCCCCATGCTTTCCCAGTCCATACTGGGCCGGGCCATCAAAAACGGCCTGCTGGAGGTGGATCTCATCAACATCCGGGACTACACCCTGGACAGGCACCGCTCCACCGACGACTACCCCTTCGGCGGCGGCGCGGGCATGGTGATGGCCGCTCAGCCCATTGTGGACGCCATCGAGGCCAACACGCGGGACTTCCACGGGCGGCGGGTCTACCTCTCTCCGAGGGGACGGACGCTGAACCAGAAAATAGTGGAAGAGCTTGCGAAAGAGGGCGAGCTTGTTTTACTGTGCGGCCACTATGAGGGCGTGGACCAGCGGGCGCTGGACAGCGTGATCGACGAGGAATTGTCCATCGGCGACTACGTGCTGACCGGCGGCGAGCTGGGCGCGCTGGTGGTCATCGACGCCGTGGCGCGGCTGGCCCCCGGCGTGCTGGGCAGCGACGAATCCTCCGAGGACGAGAGCTTCACCACCGGCCTGTTGGAATATCCCCAGTACACCCGCCCCGCCGACTTCCGGGGGCAGCAGGTCCCCGAGGTGCTGCTGGGCGGCAACCACGCCGACATCGTGGCCTGGCGTCGGGAGCAGTCCCTTCAAATCACGCTGACCCGCCGCCCGGAGCTGCTGGAATCCGCTCCGCTGACCGACGACGACCGGGCCATGCTGGAGCGTCTGAAAACCGCGGCAGCATTGAAAATACCCGGCGAACGCCTCGACCTCAAGCAGGCCGACCAGTTCCCCAAAAAGTGGTTCAACGCCTTCGTCCCCGAGGACAGGCGCAAGGAGGCCAAAAAGCAGTGCTTCTCCGGCCGCCGCCATGTGGGCCACCTCTGGCGCGCCTTCACCATGGGCTATATCCCCGCCACTGAAGGCGAAAACGCCAAAGACCTCTGGCTCCAGAGCGATGATGAAGCCGCCCTCCTCTACCTCCCCCAGGAGCAGCTCCTCTACCGCGTCCCCATGGGCGCCGACCGCCCCGGCTGTGTCCTGCTGACCAATGAAGCCCTCACCCGCGCCTATATGCGTACCCCAGACGGCCGGGAGTTTTACGCGGAGGTGTCGGAGCGATAAACAGGGATTTGTCGGGGAGTTGCCCGCTCTCCTGTAGGGGCGGCGTTGCGCCGCCCGCCGGGCAGGACGATGCGTTTCGTTAGAGGCGGGCGCCGCATGTCACAAATGCCGAAGCTGATTGTAATTGAGGGCACCAACGCCTCGGGGAAGAGCGGGCTGGGCGTCCGTCTGGCGGAGCATTACGGGGGCGAGATAATTTCGGCGGACTCGCGGCAGGTGTTCCGGGGGCTGGATTTGGGCAGCGGGAAGATCACCCCGGAGGAGATGCGGGGCGTGCCCCATCACCTGATCGACGTCTGCGATCCGGGGACCTTCTTCTCCATGCACGATTTCCAGCGCATGGCCTACGAGGCCATCGACGGGGTCATCGGCCGGGGCCGCCTCCCCTTCCTCGTGGGCGGGACGGGGCTGTATGTGGCTTCGGTAACGGACGGCTACGTCATGAGCGACGCCGCGCCGGATCTGGAATACCGGGCCTATCTGGAAACCTTCACCACCCCGGATCTCTACGACATGCTCATCAAAGCCATCCCCGACATCGACATCGAGCGCAACAACCGCAACCGCGTCATGCGGGTGCTGGAAAAGCTCCACGCCGGGGACGACCACGTCCCCCACAATCAGCCCCGCTACGAATGTCTGAAGCTGGGCGTCACCTGGGACCGGGAGACTCTCCGACAGCGCATCGACGAGCGCCTGGAGCGTCGCCTCGAGGCAGGCATGGTGGACGAGGTCAAGGGCCTGATGGACGCCGGGGTCAGCACCGAATTTCTCTACAAGCTGGGCCTGGAATACCGCTTCATCAGCCGCTATCTCACTGGCGATATCCCCCTCTATGAGGACATGGTGGACCTCCTCGCCACCGCCATCAAGCAGTTCGCCAAGCGCCAGATGACCTGGTTCCGCCGCGACAAGACCATCCACTGGCTCGACATGACCGGCGATCCCTTTGGGGAGGCCGTGGGACTAATAGATGGTTTTATTGAGAATGGAGAATGAATAGTACGTCCTCAAACGCAAGCATTCTGCATTTTCCATTTTCCATTATCTACTTGACAGTCTTCCTCCGTCATAAGGTCAAATTATAGGCATTAAATGCTTTATAATTTGACTTTATTTATTTACGGGATTATAATAAGTAATTATCAAACGTTGTGCGCGAAAGCGGCGCCGGGGAGGAGCGGAGAGATGAGGGACAGTGTGCGGGAGCAGGCGTTATTCAGCGAGGCTCCGATATTGAAATCAGTTCTGACGCTGGCGATCCCGACGGTGATCAGCCAGATCATACTGGTGATCTACAACATGGCGGACACGTTTTTCATCGGCATGACGGAATCGGACGCGATGCTGACCTCGGTGACGGTATGTATGCCGGCGTTCATGTTCCTCTCGGCGATATCGAATCTGTTCGGCGTGGGCGGGGCCAGCGTGATCGCGCGGTCGCTGGGGTCGGAGCAGATCAAGAAGGCGAAGCGCACGGCGTCCTTCGCGTTCTGGGGCTGTGTCGGGCTGACGCTTGTGTATTCCATCTGCGCGCTGGTTTTCATGCACCCCTTTGTCGATCTTCTCGGCGGCGCGGACCCGCTGGTCCACGACAACGCCTGCGGCTATCTGTGGATGACGGTGATCATCGGCGGCGTGGCGACGTCGCTGAACGCGCTGCTGGGCCACCTGGTGCGCTCGGAGGGCCGGTCCATGCAGGCGGGCTTCGGCATCGCCATGGGCGGCGTGCTGAACATCGCGCTGGACCCGCTGTTCATGTTCGTGATACTGCCCAAGGGGCAGGAGGTCATCGGCGCAGGGCTGGCGACCATGCTGTCCAACCTCATCGCCACGCTCTATTTCCTGCTGGTGATCTACGTCAACCGGGACCAGTCGGTGCTGTCCTTAAAGCCCACCGTCAAGGCCCTGCAATACGACATCCCCCGTGACGTGCTGCTCACCGGCCTGCCCGCCTGCCTGATGACGCTGTGCGAAAACATCTCCTACGCGGTGCTGGACAACCTGATGGCCACCTTCGGCATGATGGCTCAGGCGGGCATCGGCGTGGCGAAGAAGGTGAATATGCTGGCCCACTGCATGGTGCGCGGCATGTCCCAGGGCGTGCTGCCGCTGATCGCCTTCAACTACGCCGCCAAGGACTACCGGCGCATGCGCTCCGCCGTGCTGCTGTCCACGAGTATCTCCGTGGGTCTGGCGACGGCCTGCATGGCCGCCTGCCTGCTGTTCAGCCGCACCTTCATCGGCGTGTTCATACAGCATGAGTCCCCTTCTCTGGACTACGGCGCGGCCTTCCTGCGAATCCTCTGCCTCGGCGGGCCCTTCTCCGCCTGCGCCTACGCCTTTATCTCATTCTTCCAGGCCACCGGCGAGAGCCGCAAGTCCTTCGTGCTGGCCATCCTCAGAAAGGGCATACTGGACATCCCCCTGATGTTCATATTGCTCAGGCTCATCCCCGTCTACGGCATCGTCTGGGCCACCCCCATCGCCGACACCGTCTGCTGCATCGTCGCCATCGCCCTCTTCCTCCGCTTCACCAAGGGACTGTTCCATGATCACTACATAAGGGGAACGGTGGAGGCGTGAGACAGGCGCGATAGGCAAGAAAAAATTGAAAATGGACAATGGATAATGGACAATGATCAGCTTGCCCTCAAGCACTTTTCATTTTCCATTCTCCATTGTCCATTTTCCATTATCAGTACAGCGCCTCACCGCTACTACTCAGCGTCCCCAATAAACAGGGATTTATCGGGGAGTTGCCCGCTCTCCTGTAGGGGCGGCGTTGCGCCGCCCGCCGGGCAGGACGATGCGTTTCGTTAGAGGCAGGCGCCGAAACGGCGCCCCTACAAGGGGTAGTTTGTCAGCTCGATAAATTCCAATTTACCGAGGACGCTGAGCTGTAACGCCTCACCAATCATTTTTTTACATTCCTGTTGCATTCCAGGCCATTTCATGATACAATCAGTGGCAAACAAACACCAGAATGGAGGGGCACCCCCATGAAGCTCATCCACCTTTCCGACCTGCACCTCGGCAAGCGTCTGATCGAGGTGTCGATGCTGGAGGACCAGGCGTATATATTGAAACAAATCATAAGCATCGCGACGGCGGAGCAGCCGGACGCGGTGCTGATCGCGGGGGACGTCTACGACCGGAGCAATCCCCCGGCGGAGGCCATGGCGCTGTTCAGCGATTTCGTGCGGGAACTTTCTTCCCTCGGCTGCGCGGTGTTCATCATCAGCGGCAACCACGATTCCCCGGACCGTGTGGCCTACATGGGCGGCCTGCTCAGTGCCTGCGGCGTCCACGTCTCCCCGGTGTATGACGGGCACATCTCCAAAGTCACGATGACGGACGAATACGGCCCGGTGGACTTCTTCCTGATGCCCTTCATACAGCCCGAGGAAGCCCATCAATTCTTCCCGGAGGCGGACATCGCCGGCGCCGACGACGCCGTGCGGCTGGTCATCGGCGGGATGGACGTGGACCCCTCCCGGCGCAATGTGATACTCTCCCACCAGTGCATCCTCGGCAGCAGCTTCGACGAGAAGGAGCAGCGGTTCGTCGGCACGCTGGACAACGTAAACCCGGCCCACTACGCCCCCTTCGATTACGTCGCCCTGGGCCACATCCACCGCGCCCAGGCCATCGGCCGGGAGGACGGCTCCATGCGCTACTGCGGCACGCCGCTCAAGTATTCCAAGAAGGAAGCAAACGCGGACAAGACCCTCGACGTCGTGACCCTCGGGCCAAAGGGCGCGCCCGTACAGGCGAAGTTCCTCCCCCTAAAGCCCCTGCGGGAGCTGCGGCTGGCCCGCGGCCTCTTCCAGGACCTGCTGGAGCAGGGCCCTGCCCCCGGCACGAAGGAGGATTTCTATTTCATCACCCTGACCGACGAGGAGGACCAGGACCACGCCGCCGCCAAACTGCGGGAGAAATACAGGCATCTGCTGGCTCTGGACTACGACAACAGCCGCACCCGCGCCGGCGACAGCCTGACCTTAGAGGGCCGGGAGGGCGTGGACGATAGGTCCGACCTGGAGCTGGTGATGGACCTCTACCGCCTGACCCACGGCATGGACATGAGCGACGAGGCACGGGCCTACGTTGAAGCAGTCATCCGGGAAATGGAGGGCAATGACGCATGAGACCGATCCAATTGAAGCTGCAAGCCTTCGGCCCCTATGCCGAAACGCAGGAATTGAACATGGACGCCCTGGGCGAGACGGGCATTTATGCCATCACCGGTGAGACCGGCGCGGGCAAGACCACGCTGTTTGACGCCATCGTCTACGCCCTCTACGGCAGCGGCAGCGGCGAGGACCGCAGCGATGGCCGGAGCCTCCGCGCCGTGGGCGCCGCCGACGACCTGCCCACAAAGGTGGAGCTGGATTTCATCAGCGACGGCAATATCTATCACATCGAGCGCACCCCCGCCCGGATGATCCCTGGCAACAAGAGCGAGACGCCCTCTAAGCAGGTGCTGACCATGCCCGACGGGAAGCGCTATACCAAAGTCAAGGAAATATCGGATAAGATAGAGAAGGACATCCTCGGCGTGACCAGGGACCAGTTCTGCCAGATCGTCATGATTGCCCAGGGCGAGTTCCGCAAGCTGCTCACCGCCGACACCAACACCCGCCGGGAGATCTTCCGCAATATCTTCCGGACGGAGCGTTTCAAGGCGCTGACCCAGCGGCTCGAACAGAACAGAAAGGATAAGTACGCCGAGCTGTGCCACAGCCGCGATCAGGCGTCCTTTGCGCTGAACAACATAAAGGCCGACGCCGACAGCCCGCTGGCCGGGGAATTGTCCCGGTATCAGAAGACCGCCGCCAAGGTGCTGGACCTCGACGGCGCAGCGGCGCTGGCCGGTCAGCTCGCGGAGGCGGACGCGGCGGAATACAGCGCCGCCGACGCGCTTTTGAAGACGTCGGAGAAGGCCCGCGACGACGCCCGCACCGCGCGGGACGCGGCCAGACAGCAGGCCGAGGACGAACACAGTCTGAAAGCGCTCCGCGCCACGCTGGCGCAGCAGTCAGAGGCGCTGACCGCCGCCAAAGCGAACCGGGACGCGGCGGAGGCCCGTGCCCCGGAAAAAGAAAAGCTCTCCGCCGCCATCACCACGGAAACCAACCTGCTCCCCAAATACGCGGAGCTGGACCGGCAGACGGCGAATCAGCGGGCCATCGAAGGGGACCTCCGGACCGCCGCCGCCGCCCGCGACGCCGCCCAGCGGGAGACCGAAGCCCTGCAGGAAAAGCAGACCCGTCTGGCCGGGGAGCGCGAACGCCTGAAGGACGCCCCGGACCGCCGCCAGCAGACTTCGGAAAAGCTGAATGAGGCAAAGGCCCGCGGCGACAGGCTCAACGAGCTGGATGACCGCGTGAAGGCCCGCGACAGGACTGCTAAAGCCCTCGAAGACGCCCGAAGCGTGTCGGAGACCGCCGAAAAAGCCGAACAGGCCGCCGCCGAGGCGCTTGCAAGGACGCGGGCCGAGCTGGACGGTCTGGGCAACACGGCCCTTGCGCTCTCCGAGCGGACCGAGGCGGGCAAGCGGCTGGCCCAGGAGGAGAAGGACCTCAGGGACCTCAGCGGCCTGTATGACAAATACGTCAAAGCCGGGAAAGCTCACGACAGGGAGCGGCAAAAATACCTCGCGCTCCAGGAAGCCGCCGACCGGCAGAGCGACGCGGCCAAACAGCTCCAGCGGCGCTACAACGCCAACATCGCGGGCATACTGGCCGGGGACCTCATCGAGGGCACGCCCTGCCCGGTCTGCGGCAGCGTCCACCATCCCAGCCCGTCGAAGCTGACGGCGGACGCCGTGACCGCGGAGGCCGTGGACTCCGCCAAGGATGCCGCCGAAGCCGCCGGGAACGCGGCCAACGCCCAGGCCCGTGTCTGCGAGGCCCGCCGGGTGGAGCGGGAGGGCTACGAGGCCCAGCTCAAAGACCGTCTGCCCGAAGGGGACTGGGAAAACAGCATTCGCCGCCGCCAGGCTGAAAACGCCGCCGCCCGCCGGGAAAACACCGCCCAGATCAAAGCGGCGAAGGAGGCCGACGACCGCCGCAGGCGCTTGCAGGATATCGAGGTCCCCAAGGCGGAAAAGGCGCGGGACGCCGCCGCCGAAGCGAAGCACCAGGCGGGCAGCGATCTCTCCGCCGCCGAGAGTGCCCACGCCACCGCCGCCCAGGAGGTGGAAAAGGCAGCGGCCATCATGCCCGCCGACTGGACGCCCCTGGACCTCAGCGACGCCCTCTCGGAGAACGCCCGCCTGCAAAGGTCGCTGCGCCGTGATTTGGAGCAAGCCAAAAAGGACATCGACCGCCTCGCCGCCATCGAGGGCGAGGGCCAGCGGCTCCAGGATTCCCTCGCCAAGCAGGCGGAGATCATGCAGGCCAAAAAGGAGGCCATCTCCGGTCTGACCGCCAATCTGGAAAACTGCGTCAAGTCATTGGACGCTCTGAGGGCGGAACTCCCCTACCCCGCCAGGGCCGACTGCGAGCGCGCCATCCGGCAGAAGGAAGCGCAAAAAAAGGCCCTCGATGCTGCCATCGAGGACACACGAAACGAAGTGAACCGGCTGAGTCAGGCCATCGCCAAAACCGAGGGACAGATCACGCCCCTGGCCGAGACTCTGAAGGACGCGCCTCCCGCGGACCCCGAGTCCGCCCAGGCGGCGTTCGTCCAAAAGCAGAAGGACTATGAAGCGGCCATGAAGCGCAAGGAGGCCGTGAGCTTCCGCAAAAAGAACAACGAGGCCCAGCGGAAAGAGCTGGCAAAGCAGGCGGAGCTGGCGCGCCGTTTGGACAAGGAATACCGGATGATGAACGACATCGCGGATACGGCCAGCGGCGGCGGCTACGGCACGAAGCTGTCCCTGGAGACCTACGTGCAGACCGCCTATTTTGACCGGATCATCCGCTACGCCAACCGGCGGCTCTACCACATGTCCCAGCAGCAATACGATCTGGTGCGCCGCGATGTGAAGGACGCCGGCAAGCGTGCCCAGACCGGTCTGGACCTGGACGTCATCGACCACTACAACGGCACCACCCGCGCCGTGGGCACGCTTTCGGGCGGCGAGGGCTTCCTGGCCTCCCTGGCCCTGGCGCTGGGCATGTCCGACGCCATACAGGCCAGCGCGGCCTCGGCGGTGCGGCTGGACGCCATGTTCGTGGACGAGGGCTTCGGCTCCCTCAGCGAGAGCTTCCTCGGCCTGGTGATGGACGAGCTCAACGACACCGCCGCCTCCGGCCACCGCCTCATCGGCGTCATCTCCCACGTGGAGGACGTCAAGGAGGGCATCGACCGGCGCATTGAGGTCACCAAGTCTGCCAATGGGGTGAGCAGGGCGGTGATCAAGTAGTTAAATGGGGATTTGTCGGGGAGTTTGTTCGAGGCCACCTCATCCGCCCCTTCGGGGCACCTTCCCCTCAAGGGGAAGGCTTTTGGTTACCCGGTAGCCCAGCCCCTGCCTTCCCCTTGAGCGGAAGCACAGCGGAACGATGTCCGGGGAGGGCGGGATGAGGTCAGGGACCATGATGGTATCGCAGCCCGCGGCGTGACCGGCACGGACGCCGCTCTTGCTGTCCTCGAATACGAAGCACTGGTCCGGGGCGCACCCCAACACCTCCGCCGCCCGCAGGAAGATGGCGGGGTCGGGCTTTCCGGCGGTGACCTCCTCGCCGCTGACCACGCGGTCGAAGTACTGCCCAAGCCCGGAGAGTTTCAGATTGGATTCGATCTGCGCCCGTGTGCTGCTGCTGGCCACGGCGATCCGCAGACCCGCGCCCTTCAGATATTCGAGGATCTCCTGTGCCCCCGGCTTCAGGGGCACCTCCCGGGTCAGCTTGTCGTGGACCCCCTGCTTGCAGCGGTTCATGATGACCGCACCGTCGGGGACATGGTAAAACCGTTCCAAAACCTCGACCATCACCCGTCCGTTGGTGCCGGAGATGGCCTCGGTGAAGCCCTCCGCCAGGGTGACGCCGTAGTCCTCCGCGATCTCCTGCCAGGTCTGCTGATAGACCCGCTCCGTGTCAAACAGCACGCCGTCCATGTCAAATATCGCGCCGGTATACTTTTTCATCGCTCATGATCTCCATAATTCGTTGTGATGATAAACAGGGATTTGTGGGGGAATTCCCCGCTCTCCTGTAGGGGCGGCGTTGCGCCGCCCGCCGGGTAGAATGCGTCGTCTTACAAGAAGGGCGGGCGCCGAAACGGCGCCCCTACAGGGTTGGTTTGGCGCCTCAATAAACTTTCTTTTTTCCAGACAAAAGAATGAAGCCCCTGCCATCCCGCCGGGCTTCATCCTTTTTTACTCAATGCTGTCCTCGTCCTCCAGCCCGCCGCGCATGGGGATATCCAGGGGGACGTCGTTGCCGCGGCGGGCATGGGCGCGCTGGACCTGTTCGGCGTGGCGGAGGGTGAGCTCGTGGGAGGCCTTGATGCGGCGCATGAGCAGCGTGACCACCTGCTCGATCTCGCTGTCCTCGGTGTAATCGGCCTCCACGGAGAAGTCAGCCCGACCCTGGAGCAGCATGTCGTCGGCCAGCTCGGTCTGTCCCGGCGGGTGGACGGCGATGGAATAGCCGCCCTTCTGCTTCGTCATCTTCATGCAGGGCACGTCCGTCAGGCCGTCGCCCACGTAGATCATATTGGAGAAGGGGATGCGCCGCTTGTAGGCCGGGGTAAAGGCGTTCAAGTCTTTATCGTTGGTCACATCCAGTATGCCCTTGTTGATGCGGAATAGATACTGGGTTTTACTGGTATAGTTCACCGCGCTGGACGGCCACACGGGGTGGTCGGACTCATCGTAGCAGAAGGACGCGGCGAATATGGCCTTGAACTCGTGGCCGATGGCGGAGCCGCGAATGATCTCCGTCAAACCGGATGAGATGATATAGTGCTCCACCGCCACGCCGTTCTCCCGCCCGATGCGGTTCACCCGTTCAAACCAGCTCTCCACGCCGGGGAAGAACTCCACCGCCTCGCCCAGCTTCTGCATGGCCTCCCGGGTCAGCTCAAGCCGTCCCTTCGCCATCTTCTGCATCAGATACATGTAGGTCAGTATGCCGTCCATCTGGTGCTGACGGGCAAATTCCCCGCACAGGCCCCAGAAGTCCGCCGGCTCCACGCCGATGCCCGGCATGAAGGAGTATTCCTCCTGGTCACGAGGGGAGAGCGTCTTGTCAAAATCATAGATCAGCGCGACGATGGGGAGCTTCATGGGGACACCTCTTTTGTGATTATATCGTCGAATTGGTATTTGTCTGCGGCAATTTTAATGGGAAATTGATTTGCCTCTGCGGATGCTTTACGGGGCAGCTCAATTTCCCATTTTGTATGAGTGTTATTCTTTTATGCCAGGTCTTCCTCGCCGCTGCCCAGCTCGATGCCGGTGTCCACGACTTCATCGTCGAAGTCCACCGCGCCGGCGTCGCCCTCGACGGCGGTATCGTCGGTCATGTCATTGGCGGGGGCGGGGGTGACGGCGGTGCCGGTGCGGGGCGCGTCGTCGGCGTAGAGGCGGGTCTGGGTCTCGTTGTCGGCGATGCCGGTGGCCTCGAGGCCCACGGCGGCCTGGAACAGCTTCACGGCGGTCTGGGTCTTGCCGCCGAAGTTGCCGTCGCGGTCGTCGTTCAGATAGCCCAGCTCATACAGCCGGTTCTGGAGGTCCATGACGGCGTCGCTCTTGGCGCCCTTGGCGAGGGTCTCATAGACCTTGGCCTCGGGAGTCGGCGACGGGGTGGGCTCTGTCACCACCGTGACCTGCTCGCCGTGGAGTATGGCGGTCAGCTCGGCGGCGGTGGTGGCGCTCTCCAGCTCGGCGATGGCGTTGTTGACGATGCTCCACCGGGTCTGGGAGGCCTCGGCGCTGTCGTTGCCGGCGGCGGCCTGGGTGGCGTCCATCAGCACGGCATTGCCGATGTTCTTCTGTATGGTTTGCAGCGCTGAGATGAACAGCGAATCGTTCCCCGCGGGCTCGGCGGGCAGCAGCGCGTCGATGGCGGCGGAATCGTTGGTGGCGCGGTTGGCCAGGCTCAGGGAGCCGCTGGTGGCGTAGATGTTCGCAAGCTCGGAGATGTAGTCCTGCTCGGTGTGGCTCTTGATGAGCGCGATGCCGTCATTATACAGCGACTCGGTGACGCCCTCGATGCGAGCCGAGGACACGTTGTCCCGGATGTGCCGGAACCACAGCACGCCGCCCACGATGGCCGCCGCCAGCACGACCATGATGGCCGCGACCTTCAAAATGTCCTTCAGGCCCAGCGTGCGGCCGTAGCGCATCTCGTCGAATTCTTCCTCGCCGATGTCGTCAAAGACCTCGCCCTGTTCGTCGTCGGGGTAGCCGTCCTGACCGTAGTCCTCTTCATAGACCGGCTGGTCCTCGGGGGTGACGTAAGCGTCCTCCTCCACGGGGGGGACCTCCTGGCCCCGGCGGCGACGGTTGGCCTTGCGGGTCTGGTTGGCCTCCAGTTTTTGAATGTAATCCTCCACGCCCGCGCTGATGCCGGCGCGGCCCATGGACTCGATGGGGCGGCTGTGGAGCTGGGAGGTGTCCAGATCCTCCATCTTCAGCTCGTCCTCCACGGCGTTCAGCGTGTCCTTCGCCTCGTCGGAGAGGTCCTCAATGCGCCGTTCCAGGGGCTCGGGCGCCTTGTCCTCCGTGCCGTTGACCGCGGCCCGCATGTCGCGGCGTACCTCCTCCGGGGCGGAAGCGCCCTCGTAAACCGGGCGGTAGGTGGTGCGGGAATCCACCGCCCCGGCCTGCTGCTGGTTTTCGGTCATGGTGGTGTAGGTAGTGCGTGTATAGTTTGCCGTCGCCTGTTTCACCGGAGCGTTGGGCAGTATCCGCGCCTGCGCCGAGGTGTAGGGCGTTCCCTCAAACCGGCTTTCCCCCACGGGATTGCCGCAATGCGGGCATTGCTGGTCCTCCATCGTCAGGGTCTTGCCGCATTTGGAACAAAACATGGCCTGGCCTCCGTTCGTTCAATTTCAAAAAATAACCGGCCCGCAAACCCTCCCGGGCCCTTACACAGTTCTCCATATTAATAGAACCATCCTATCATAATGATAGAATGGTTCCAAGTACAAAGCAAGGATTAAATTATGACTTTCTGTAGACAAATTGTGGCGACATGATTTTGTGGGGAAACCTCCACGGGCTATCGCTGCCGCGCATGGACGCCGGGCTTCCAAAGCCCTCCGAAGCGTCTCTATTATTGCCACGTTCAAGGAGGGTAACTATTCGGTCCACTCGATAAATTGGAATTTATCAGGTAAACAAACCAACCCTGTAGGGGCGCCGTTTCGGCGCCCGCCTCCAACGAAACGCATCGTACTACCCGGCGGGCGGCGCAACGCCGCCCCTACAGGAGCGTGGGTAACTCCCCGACAAATCCCCATTTATCGACAGGACTGAATAGTTGCCAAGGAAGGTTTTTAAGCCTTGGTTTCGCAGTAGATGCAGCGATAGACCTTGTTCTTCGGGTCGGTGAGCTTGAATACGTGGTCGATGGCGCGCTCGGTGGAGGTGATGCAGCGGGGGTTTTTGCAGCGGATGACGTTGGTCAGCCGCTGGGGCATTTCGATGCGGCGTTTTTCCACCAGCTGGCCGTCGCGGATGATGTTGACGGTGACGCCGGGGTCCACGAAGCCCAGCACGTCGAAGTTGACGGGCATGGTGGAGTCGATCTTGATGATGTCCTTCTTGTCCCCGGTCTTGTGGCTGACGGCGTTCTTGATGATGGCCACGGACACGTCCAGCGCGTCCAGCCCCAGCAGGTCATAGATGCGCATGGCCCTGCCGGCGGTGATGTGGTCGATGACGATGCCGTTCTGGATGGCGTCTATATTCATTGCGCGGCCTCCTTCAAGAGCTTTAAGATCAGCGCCATGCGCATGTACTTGCCGTTGAGCACCTGCTTGAAGTAGCAGGCGCGGGGATCGTCGTCCACCTCAACGGCGATCTCATTGACCCGGGGCAGCGGGTGCATGATGCACAGGTCGTCCTTGGCGTTTTTCAGCTTCGCCATATCCAGGATGTAGCTGTCCTTCAGGCGCAGGTAGTCCTCCTCGTTGAAGAAGCGCTCCTTCTGGACGCGGGTCATGTACAGCACGTCCAGCTGGGGCATGGCGTCCTCCAGGCTGGTGGTCTGCTCGTAGGGGATGCCCCGCTCGGCCAGCACGTCCTTCTTGACGTAGCTGGGCAGCTTCAGTTCATCCGGGGAGATGAGCACGAAGCGGTTGTTCTCATAGCGCGCCATGGCGTTGATGAGGCTGTGGACGGTGCGGCCAAACTTCAAATCGCCGCAGAGGCCGATAGTCAGGCCGGAGAACGCGCCCTTCTGGCGGCGGATGGTCAGCAGGTCGGCCAGGGTCTGGGTGGGATGGCAGTGGCCGCCGTCGCCCGCGTTGATGACGGGGATGGACGCCGCCCGCGCCGCCACCAGCGCCGCGCCCTCCTTGGGATGACGCATGGCGATGATGTCCGCATAGCAGCTCACCACCTTGGCGGTGTCGGAAACGCTCTCGCCCTTGGAGGCGGAGGAGGACGCCGCGTCGGTGACGGACAGCACCGCGCCGCCCAGCTCGTGCATGGCGGCCTCGAAGCTCAGGCGGGTGCGGGTGGAGGGCTCGAAGAACAATGTCGCCAGCTTCTTGCCCGCGCAGGCGTGGGCGTACTTCTCAGGGTTGTCGATGATGTCCAGTGCGGTGGCCAGAAGCTCCTCCAGCTCCGCCGGGGTCAGATCAAGAATGTCGATGACGCTGCGCTTCATTTATTTTTTCCCTCCGATCCAGCTCTCGTCCGAGGGGTTATTGCGGAAGGCGATGAGGCGGTCCACATCTTCCCTGGCGATGTAACCCTCCTCCGCGGCCACGCGGACCACGGCGTCGAAGTTGGTCAGCGAGTAATTCACGACCCCCGCCGCCGCCAGCCGGTCCAGGCCCTTCTGCATGCCATAGGTGAAGATGGACACGATGCCCAGCACCTCCGCGCCGGCCTCCCGCAGGGCGTTCACGGCGTCGATGACGCTGCCGCCGGTGGAGATCAGGTCCTCCACCACCACGACCTTCTGCCCCTTCTCCAATTTGCCCTCGATCTGGTTCTGCCGGCCGTGGTCCTTCGCGCCGGAGCGCACATAGCCCATGGGCAGGTTCATCAGATGGCCGGTGATGGCCGCGTGGGCGATGCCCGCCGTGGCGGTGCCCATCAGCACCTCGACGGTGGGAAAGTGCTCCCGGATCAGTGCCGCGAGGCCGTTTTCGATGTCGTCCCGGACCTTCGGCGCGGTCAGCGTCAGCCGGTTGTCGCAGTAGATCGGGGACTTGATGCCGCTGGCCCAGGTGAAGGGCTCCTCCGGGCGGAGAAACACGGCCTTGATGGAGAGCAGGTCCCTGGCGATGATGTTCTGCATGTGTGCCATCTCCTTTATCGGATGTGGGCGCGGAGGCGGACCCCCGGCGCGTCGGAAGTATTTTACCATACAAACCCGGTCAGCGACAACGAATTACTTGTTATGGGTTGAATGAGTTTGTAGGAGAACAATTTGAAAACCACCCCATTGTTTTTGCCGATCCAACCGAATTAAATAGTACAGAGGCAGGGAGCGCATGGCAGGACAAACGCATGAGTAACAAATGTATGACAAAGCAGAAACAACCAACCTTGTAGGGGCGGCGTTTCGCCGCCCGCCCTTGTACGTTGCGCATCGTTCTGTCTGACGGGCGGCGCAACGCCGCCCCTACGGGCATGAGTGTTCACCGTTTTGTAATGCAATCGTAATTCATGCGTTTGTCCTGAGCACATGTAAAAATGGGTTGCCGTCATGCAAAAAATAAGTTATAATACGCTTATAAATCTGATTACAGAGGAGCGGTGAGCGTTGGAGCTTTGGCGTGACAGGGATCAGGCGGCGGCGGAGGCGGCCCGTGACGAGGAGAGTCTCAATCGCTTTGTGGCCGAAAACAGGCGCTTCATCATTCGCTGCGCCTCGCGCACGTGTCGGCGCTTCATCACGGAGAGCGACGACGAATACGAGATCGCGCTGGTGGCCTTTGTGGAAGCAATCCGGAATTTCAACCCAGAGGCCGGAGGCTTCGACGCCTTCGCCACGATGGTGATCCGCCGCCGCCTGCTGGACCACTTCGACCGGGTGTCGCGCCGCCGCCGGGAGGTGTCCGTGGGCAGCGCCATGAACTGGGACGACGACGTCCCCACCGGCGTGATGGCCCAGGTGCAGCAGGCCATCGTCCAGGAGAGCGAGCAGTCCGGCCGGGATGTGAAGGATGAAATCGCCGCCATCACCGATATATTGAGGGAGTACGGCTTCACCTTCTTCGACGTGGCGGAGGCATCCCCCAAGACCACCAAGACCAAGGGCTTCTGTGCGAGAGCGGTGAACTGGATGCTGGCCCTGGTGGAGCGCATATTCAAGATGCGGCAGCGCCACAGTCTGCCCACCACTCAGCTCTGCGACGCCTGCGACCTCTCCCGCAAGATCGTGGACCGCCACCGGCGCTACATCATCGCCGCCACGGAGATTTTAGACGGGGATTTCCCGCAGTTGTCGGAATATCTGCAATATATCAAGAGGTATCGTGAGAATTGAAGCATCTGTGACAGAGGGGTTAATTGAAGTTTATCGAGGAGTCAAACCAACCTTGTAGGGGCGCCGTTTCGGCGCCCGCCCCTGTGAGACTGCCCGCTCTATCGGGCGGGCGGCGAAACGCCGCCCCTACAGGGAGAGCGGGCACCCTTTGTCCCTTATCATTCATCACCACTAAAACGAGGTACAAAAACCATGAAAGCGTTAGTAATGGAAGTCAGGGGCCGGGAAGCCGCGATCCTGATGATGGACGGCACGGTGCGCGTGGTGCGCGGGCGCTACGAGGTGGGCGAGGAGATCGACTATGCGGCCCCCTCCCGCCCGTCGGCGCTGCAATGGGTGGCGGCCATACTGGTGGCGGCGCTGCTGCTGGGCGGGAGCGCCGGGCTCTGGATCAACGACAACTATATCGCCTATGCCGAGGTCAGCCTGGACGTCAGTCCCTCCCCCATCGTCTACACGCTGAACCGGCGCAACCGGGTGTTGTCCATAAAAGCGGTGGGCGAGGACGGCGCGGGCATCGTGGAGGCGCTGGGCGGCGACAGCCTGAAATTCGCGCCCATCGGCGACGCCGTGGAGCGGACCATGTCCGTACTGGAGGAGAAGGGCTACATGGACAGCGAGGCCGAGGACTACGTGCTGGCCAGCGTCTCCGCCGACGACGAGCGCCGCCGCGACGCCCTGACCGAGCAGGTGGACGCCGCCATGACCCGCGCGAAGGAGAGCGACCCCACGCTGGAATACCGCGTTGAACCCACTGACCGGGCCACCGCGAAGGCCGCTGGGGAAAACGGCATGACCCCCGGACGCTACAACGCCTGGAGGACCTACGGCGACGAGAGCAAGCCCGAGGAATACAAGGACATGCCCGTGCGGGAAATCTTCGAGCGCGAGGCCCCGGAGCCACAGACGTCGAAACCCGACGAAGCTGCCGCGCCGGAGCCGCAGGCGGACAAGGCGCCCAGCGAACAGCGGGATACCCCGGAGGATAAGCAGCCCGCGGCACAGCCCGACCACGAACCGAGTGAAAAGAGCGAGGATGTATCGAAGCCGCTGACCGAACCCGCCGAAAAGCCCGCCGAAGATAGCGAACCAGACAAGCCCTATCCCACCGGCATAACCGCCTATTTCGCCGGTGAAAACGACGCGCCCTCCGAAGGAAACGCCCCTTCGGCCCGCGAAAGCGACAGCGCCCCCTCGGAGCCTGCCGCGGCGCGGGACGACGACGCGCCCTCCGAGTCCTCCCGAGAGGAACACAGCGCCCCCGAAAGGGAGTCAGACCATGCCGGTGACCGGAGCTCCAATGAACGGGACTCCGGCCCGCGCGGTGGCGGCGATTCGCGCCCTGACGGCGGCGGACCGGGACCCGGCGGCGGGCGTCCGTAGCGTGAAAAAGCATCGAAACCGGCGAAGCAAGGACCGGTTTCGATGCCTTTTTACTATGATAAATTGGAATTTGTCGGGGTGAGCGGAAGTCCACCTCATCCGCCCTCACGGGCACCTTCACCTCAAGGGGAAGGCAGGGGCTGGGCTACCGGGTAACCAAAAGCCTTCCCCTTGAGGAGCATCGAGCGCCCGGAAAACAGTCCAGTGGACTGTTTTCAGAGTGCCCCGAAGGGGCGGATGAGGTGGCCTCGAACAAACACCCCGACAAATCCCTGTTTTTCGCCGTCACAGCGCCCCTTTGATGGCGTTCAGCAAATCGTCAAATTCCTCAAAGGCGGGCAGATCGGGGTTGTCCTTTTTGATCTGCTCGGTGGAGCGGAAGAGGAAGCCGGCCTTGCTCTGGCGGATCATGCCGAGGTCGTTGTAGCTGTCGCCGCAGGCGATGGTATCGAAGCCCACGGACTGGAGGGCCTTGACGGTGGAAAGCTTGGACTGCTCCACGCGGATCTTGTACCCGGCGATCATGCCGTCCGGGGCCACCTCCAGCGCGTTGCACAGCAGCGTCGGCCAGCCCAGCTTCTCCATCAGGGGCTTTGCGAACTGGGTGAAGGTGTCGGAGAGTATCACCGCCTGGGTGGTGGCGCGCAGCTCGTCCAGAAATTCCCTCGCGCCGGGCAGCGGGTCGATTTTGGCGATGGTGGCCTGTATGTCCTTGAGACCCAGGCCGTGCTCCCGCAGTATGCCCAGCCGCCACTTCATCAGCTTGTCATAATCCGGCTCGTCGCGGGTGGTGCGCCGCAGCTCCGGGATGCCGCTGGCCTCCGAAAAGGCGATCCAGATCTCCGGCACCAGCACACCCTCCAGGTCCAGGCAGACGATATTCAAATCACTCATAGGGCATTTCCTCCATATTATCGAAATAAACTGCCTCATTATACCACATTCCCATCGCATTCCGCAATACATTAACAAACCTGCAACAACCATGTCAGGTTTTATTGCTATAATAAATTGAATTAATTTGGACGATATTGGTATAAAAATGGGAGAACGGGCGCGATGACGCAGGAAAAGGCGAAGAAGAAAAAGAAGAAGCCGGCGGAAGAGGAACAGCCGAAAAAGGTGAAGAAGAAATCGACTTCATCCGGCAAGACCGTTAAAGCAAAAAAGCCCGTCAAAAAGGGCAAAAAGCGGCGCAAGGCGGCGAAGAAGCCGAAGCTGACGGTCAAGACCATTCTGAAGCGGGTGGGCCTGTCGGTGGCGACGCTGCTGGTCCTGATACTGGTGGGCGCGCTGGGCGCGGGGCACGTGGCCTTCAAGGGGCCGAGCCAGTCCCTGGGCGACCTTTTAACGGTCTCGATGCTGGAGACCAGCGCCCTGAAATTCGTGCCGCGCATCTACTACAACAACGACGAGATGGAGGCCATCGTGGCCCGCAACTCCGTGGACAGCTCGGGCAGCGAGACGGACACCTCGATGATCGTCATCGCCGGTCCCACCCCGGAGCCGGGCAGCGAGGCGGTGCTCCAGGCCACGCCGAAGCCCACGAACCTGCTGGTTTCGGAAGATGGCATCGAGATATTCGACGTGGAGGGCGCGACCTACAACGGCTGGATGATGGTGGTGCAGGACCCCTCCCGCGTGATCACCGGCGTGTGCCGGGAAAACTTCAATTCCCAGCCGGGCCTCGAGCTCTATGAGATTGCGGAGCGCTACGGGGCCGTGGCGGCCATCAACGGCGGCGGCTTCTCGGACAGCGGCGGCGTCGGCAACGGCGGCATGCCCACGGGGCTGGTCATCGCCGGGGGCGAGGTGCTGAACAAGTCCGGCTCCTCCGACCACGACGTTGTGGTGGGCTTCAACCAGGACAACGTGATGATCATCGGCAAGATGACCTCCAAGCAGGCGCTGGACAAGGGCATCCGCGACGCCCTGGCCTTCGGCCCCGCGCTGGTGGTCAACGGCGAGGCGGCCCGCGTCAAGGGCTCCTCCTCGGGCCTCAACCCCCGCACCGCCATCGGCCAGCGGGCCGACGGCGCGGTGCTGATGCTGGTCATCGACGGCCGGCAGGCCTCCAGCCTCGGCGCGACCTACGCCGACCTCATCAGCGTCATGCTGGAATACGGCGCGGTCAACGCCATCAACCTGGACGGCGGCTCCTCGTCGCTGATGTATTACGACGGCGAATACCTCAACAAGGGCGTCATACTCACCGGCTCCCGGAAGATGCCCACGGGGTTTGTCGTGAAATAGGCGCACAACATAACGAATCCAAACTATCCCTGTAGGGGCGCCGTTTCGGCGCCCGCTCCCCGATGGGTGAACCATTACAATCTGTGGAGGCTCACAGAACCTATGGAAGATAAACAAAAGCACCAGGCCGGACCGGTGGACATTCCCGACATTGAAACGCCCCGCAAGCCCGCGCCCCGTACAAAGGCTGCGGCAAAGCCCGCGTCAGGCGCAAAGCGGCCCGCGCCGGGGAAGAAACCCGCATCCGGGAAAAAACCCGTGAAAAAACCAGTAAAGAAGCCCGCCCCGCCGGAGGACGACCTGCCGCCGTGGCTCGGCAAGATCGTGGACTGGATCGCGGACATTCCGGGCAAGCTGGCCAAAATACCGGGCTGGCTGGCGACGTTGCCGGGGAAATTCGTGAAGGCGTGGGGAAGCTGGTTTTACAGGATATACTTTCCCATTGTGGCGCTGGCGCTGATCGCCATTTTCTTCGGCTGGCACTGGCTGGACGGCTTCGCGGCGGACTATGAGGCGTCCCAGCCCGTCCACGTGGCCGACGAGGTGACGCAGATATTCACCGCCGGCGACTACAACCGAATTTACGAGCTGGACACCGCCGCCCAGGCGCTTTCGGGCGGGGACCGGGCGTTCTACGTGGACAGCCTGTCCCAGCTCGCGGCAGGGCGGACGGTGGACTGTGTTTCCGCGTTCTCCTCGGACAAAAATGAGTTGAAATACAACGTCACGCTGGACGGCACGAAGTTCGCCACCTTCACGCTGGTGCCCAGCGGCCAAACCACGGCCCACGGCAACACACTGTGGCAATTGGGCACGGTGACCACCAACGTGGTGCTGGAATCGACGGTCACCCCCGCCGACCCGAATCAGGCCCCCTGCCGCATACAGGCGCTGCCGGAGTACATCGTCACCGTGAACGGAAAGACGCTGACGGCGGAGGACGTGACCCGCACGGGCCTGCCGACCCTGCCGGACAACTTCCTGCCCAAGGGCCTCACCGCGCCGACGCTGACGGAATACGGCTTCTATTCGGAGGAGGGCGCGCCCCAGATCAGCGTGGCCGCCGCCGACGGCACGCCGCTGACCCCGGTGGAGGAGAGCCAGAACGTCTGGGTCTGCGGCCTCCAGGAGGATGCGGCCGCCAAGGCGCAGTACAGCGAGACCATCATCAAGATGGCTCAGCGCATCGCCAAGTACACTACCCAGGACACCTCCCGCAACAACGCCCTGAGCGGGGTCATGTCCAATTCCCCGGCCGAGGAGATCATCAAGAAGTTCAACAACGGCTGGGCACCCTCCCACAAGGAGGAATCCTTCGAGAACATGGAGGTCTCGGATTTCATCGTTCTGTCAGATGAGTGCCTGGTCTGCCACGTCTCCTTCGACTACATCCTCACCTCCAAGCGCGAAAACGACTACACCTACCCCACCGAGTACACCTTCTGCATCGTCCGCAAGAGCGGCGAGGGGAAGCTGTACAACATACTGTTCCATTAAAAAACGCTGCCGTTCATTCCACGATTGCGATTGGAATGAACGGCAGCCCTTTTTTCACTGACCGGACCTCTTGAAAACCCACACCCCGATCCATATGCAGACCGGAAAGCTCACCAGCAGCGATGCCGCGCCGAGCCCCACGTTGAACAGCCCGTAAAACCCGCCGCTCATCGGGGCCAGCGCCACCACGACAAGCACCTTCGCGAAGGCTGCGGCATAGGCGCGCTTGTCGTCGATCTTCACCGCGTCCGTCCGGGGAATCAGATCAATATCCCGGGTCAGCGCCAACAGCCCCGCATACAGCAGCAGCGCGGCGGAAAAGCAGAACATCAATATTGAAAATGGATTCATAGCTTCTAAAACATCGCCGCGACACAGGCGACGATCACGGCAGGGAGGAGGTTGGCGACGCGGATGGTCTTTGGCCAGACCAGATTGACACCCACGCAGCAGATCAGTATGTTGCCCACCATCGAAAGATTGTCCAGCACCGGCGGGGTCATCAGTCCGGACAGCGCCGAGGCCAGCAGCGTGATGACGCCCTGCAATACGGCCACGGGGATGAAGGAGAACACGCAACCCTTCCCCATCGATGCCGCCATGATCAGCACGATGACGAAGTCCAGCACTGCCTTGGCGAACAGCGTGGCGTGATCGCCGTAGATGCCGTCCTGTATGGCCCCCATGATGGCCATGGCCCCGATGGACACGGTGAGGGACGCGGTGACGAAGCCGTTGATGAACTGGCTGTCGCCGTCGCTGCCGGTCCTGTGGCGGAGCCACGCGCCGAAGTCCTCGAACTTGGCATCGATGTCGATGAGTTCGCCCAACACCGCGCCGATCACCAGCGAGAGTATCACCGTCATGGAGCCGCCCGCCGTCAGCGTCCGCCCGCCGTCAGCCACCGTCAGCATCCGCGCAAAGGTGGACGAAGCCCCTAAAAAGATGGTGGCAAAGCCCGTGGCCTTGACCACCGTCTCCCGCATGCGCTCCTTTAACAGCCCCTTGCAGAATATCCCGATCACCCCGCCGGCGATGATCGCCAGCGCGTTCACGATCGTTCCAAGTCCTCGCATCGCTTCAAAACTTCCTTGCTCAATGGTGGAAGAAGTATAGCATATATTTGTAAACTTCCGTATTGTCAAATAATAATTAACCTGTGAATGATACAATTGATTAGTGATAGTGTAGAACGATAAACAGGGATTTGTCGGAGAGTTTGTTCGAGGCCACCTCATCCGCCCTCACGGGCACCTTCCCCTCAAGGGGAAGGCAAGGGGTTGAGCCACCGGGTAACCAAAAGCCTTCCCCTTGAGGGGAAGGTGGCGCGGAGGCAACTTTGCCTTTGGCAAAGTTGGTCTGGCCAAAGGCCAGACTGCCACGGCTCAAATCGACCGTCTCCCCGATAAACTTCAATTTACCGGCAGACCTATATACCATCAGACAGGGAAGATACACATGAAGCAGAACATCAGCAAGCAGGAGCTTTTCGCCAAAACGCCGGTGCGGCAGGCGCTTTTGACCATGGCGATCCCGACCATCATCAGCCAGATGATCAACCTGATCTACAACATGGTGGACGCCTTTTTCATCGGGCGCACGGGCAACAGCTACATGATGGCGGCGACCACCATCACGCTGACCATGGTGATGATGAACGTGGCCCTTTCGAACCTCTTCGGCATCGGCGGCGGCAGTCTGGTGGCGCGGCTGATGGGCGCGGGGCAGCCGGACAAGGCCCGCCGGGTCAGCGCCTTCGGCATGTACGGCGCGATCGCCATCGCGCTGGTCTATTCCCTGTTGATCGGCCTGTTCCTCGACCCCATACTGAAATTCCTGGGCGCGTCCGAGGCCACGCTGGGGTTCGCGCGGCAGTACGCTCTGATCGTCACCGTCCTGGGCAGTCTGCCCAGCATACTCTCGCTGACCCTGGCCCACCTGCTGCGCAACGCGGGCTTTTCCTCCCAGGCCAGTATGGGCCTGAGCATGGGCGGCATATTGAACTGCGCCCTCGACCCCCTCTTCATGTTCGTGCTGCTCCCGAAGGGCCAGGAGGTCACCGGCGCGGCCATCGCCACCGCGCTGTCCAACGTCATCGCCTGCGCCTACTTATTGTGCGCCTACGCCCGGGCCACCAAGGACGCTCCCTTGAGCTTCCGTCCCGCCGACGCCAAAGCCGTGGGCGGGGAGAACATTCGCCTGCTGCTGTCCGTGGGCGTGCCCTCGGCCATACTGACGGGGCTGTTCGACGTGGCCAACATCTGCGTCAACATCATCGCCGCCGCCCACAACGACCTGGTACTGGCGGGCATGGGCATCGTCATGAAGGTGGAGCGCGTGCCCAACGCCATCAACATCGGCATCTGCCAGGGCATGCTGCCCATCGTGGCCTACAACTTCACCTCCGGCGACCACAAGCGCATGAAGGCGGTCATCAGCACCGCACGCAAGACCGGCCTCATCGTATCCTTCGCCTGCATGGCCCTCTTCCAGCTCTTCGCCGCCCAGGCCGCCCGGGCCTTCCTGTCCACCTCCGCCGGCGACGTGGCCGCCGCACTCGCCACCGTGGGCTACGCCACGCTGTTCCTGCGCATCCGCAGCCTCGCCTCCCCGGTGCAGTTCATCAACTACCACACCTCCTACTGTATGCAGGCCATGGGCAACGGCCGGGGCACCATGCTCCACGCCTTCGTCCGGGAGCTGGTGTTCTACATCCCCATGATGTTCATTCTCGACAGGCTCTTCGGCGAAACCGGCCTCGCCGCCGCCCTCCCCGTGGGCGAAGCCTGCGGCGCGGTATTCGCCCTCTGCCTCCTGCGCCGCTGGCTCAGAAGCCACAGCACAGAGGACTAATAAGAAACGCCCCCGCCGCGCAGGTATTTCATGCGCGGTGGGGGCGTTAGTTCAGGGGGATGGATAATGGGGTGTCGGTTTGTTCAATTGGAAGCTGTCGGGGTGACGACTCCCTCAGTCACGCTTCGCGTGCCAGCTCCCTCAAAGAGGGAGCCTTTTGGCGGGACACTCTAAGGCTCCCTCTCAGAGGGAGCTGTCAGCGAAGCTGACTGAGGGAGTCATCCCCCCAATCCCATGCACCATCAGTTGTCCGGCGAATCGAACTGGCCGATGGCATCGACGATGGTCTTTTCCTTGTCCAGCTTTTCGTACTTGGCGAACTGGAGCTTGTTCTTCTGGCTGTGGCTCAGGCAGGCGGGGCCGCCGATGCAGCCGCCGTCGCAGGCCATGCCCTCGATGAAGTTCTCCTTGAGCAGGCCCTTGGAGGCTCTCAGCAGCGCGGCGTTGCACTCGGCCAGGCCGTTGCAGGTGAGGGCGCGGAGCTCGAACTCGGTGTTGCCCATCTCCTTGATGGCCTCGGCCACGGCGTCGCCCAGGCCGCCGCAGCGGGCGAACCCGCGGCCATAGGAGGACGACTTGGTGAGCTGGACGCCCTTGAGCGCGCTCAGGTCCACGCCCGCCGCGTCGAACCACGCCTGCATCTCCAGGAAGGTGATGGCGCAGTTGACCACGTTCTTCGCCTCGGTGTAGAGGGTCTCAAACTTCTTGGCGATGCAGGGCCCGATGAACACGATCTCGGCGGTGGGGTCCTTTTTGCGGATGGCCTGGGCCATCATCGCCATGGGCGAGGGGTTGTGGGAGGTGTGTACCGCCACGGTGGGATAATTCTTCTGGGTCAGGCTCACGAAGGCGGGACAGCAGGAGGACGTCAGGAAGCCCTCCTCCACCAGCTCCTTGGCCTCGTTGTAGGCCACGGCGTCCGCGCCCCAGGCGGCCTCCTCCACGCGGTAGAAGCCCAGCTTCAGCAGGCCCTCCATCACCTGGTCGGTGGTGATGTTGGCGTACTGCGCGCCGATGGACGGAGCCACCACGGCGTAGGTGTGATAGACCTTGTTGTCAAAGGACTCCTTGACGATCTGTATGGCCTTGGTGAGATAGGACTTGTCCGAGATCGCGCCGAAGGGACACTGGTACACGCAGGCGCCGCAGGAGACGCACTTGGACAGCTTGATGGCGGCCTTCTGGGTGTCCGGGTCGATGGAGATAGCCTTGGTCTTGCAGGCCTTGATGCAAGGACGCTCCAGCTTCAAAATCGCGCCGTAGCTGCACGCCTGGGCGCAGCGGCCGCACTCCACGCACTTGGTCTTGTCGATGGTAGCATGGCGGTTCACGATGGTGATGGCGTTCTTGGGACACGCGTTCATGCAGTGGTGGGCGATGCAGCCGCGGCAGGCCTGGGTGACGGTGATGCCGTCCACGGGACACTCGTCGCAGGCGATGGGCAATACCTCCACCACGTTGGGGTTGCGCGGATTGCCGCCCAGCGCCAGCTTCACGCGCTGGTTGATGATGGCGCGCTCCTTGTAGATGCAGCACCGCATGGTGGGCTTCGCGTCATCCGGGATGATCTTCTCCGCGATCGACATCGTGTTCTGAGGCGTCAGCTCGTCCTCCAGCGCCAGCGCTGCCACTTCCTTCAATACCTTGTATTTCAGCTCCTGTACGTCCGTATCGAAAATAGGCTTCATAACCGTACTCCTCCCCGTGGGCGTTATTTTCCAATATATAAAAAGTATATCATAAAGATATAAGGTTTGCCAATCCTAACAATTGGGAAGGTAGCATGATTCGTGGATAGACAGGGATTTATCGGGGTAATGCGTAATTCATAATGCGTAATTGGAAAATACCTATCGTGTCAGCATTCTCATAATTACGAATTACGCATTATGAATTATGAATTGTCCAACAAATTCCAATTCACAAATCCGTGCCGGGGCAGCCCTTTGTTTATCCATCAGATCGCCAGGAAGAACTTGACCAGGAACAGCGCGGAGAGCACATAAGTCAGCGCGGAGACCTCCCTGGCCCGGCCGGTGCAGCACTCGATCACGGTGTAGGTGATGAGGGCCAGGCCGATGCCGTGGCCGATGGAGCCGGAGATGGGCATGGCCAGCAGCATGATGGCGACGGGGAGGATCTGGGTGATGTCCTCGAAGTCGATCTTCTTGAGGTTGCTGAGCATCAGTATGCCCACGTAGATCAGCGCGGAGGACGTGGCCGCCGCGGGGATGATGGCGGCGATGGGCGCGATGAACATGCACAGCAGGAAGAGTATGGCCGCGGTGACGGCGGTCAGGCCGGTGCGTCCGCCGGCCTCCACGCCGGAGGCGGATTCCACGAAGGTGGTGACGGTGGAGGTGCCGGTCAGCGCGCCGGCGATGGTGCCCACGGCGTCGGACAGCAGCGCCTGACGCATCTGGGGCATGGAGCCGTTCTCGTCCAGCATGTTGGCCCGGGAGGCGGTGCCCACCAGGGTGCCGATGGTGTCAAACATGTCGATGATGCAGAAGGTGACCACCAGTGTGATCATCGTGAACCAGCCGATCTGTGCAAAGCCCGCGAAGTTCAGCTTGAACAGCGTGGTCTCGGCCAGGTCCGCGAAGGGGGGCACGAAGGACGCGGTCTTGAGACTCTCAAAGGGATTGGCGTGCAGGAAGATGGCCTCGCCCGCCCAGTAGAGTATGGACGCGGCCAGCATCCCGTAGAGCACCGAGCCCTTCACATTGCGGTGATCCAGCGCCACGATGATGAACAGGCCCACGAACATCGTGACCACCGACAGCACCATCATCGCGTGGCCGGTGCCCATCTGGGTCTTGCCGAAGGACGCGGTCAGCGCGCCGAAGAAGTCCCGCATGGCGTAGAAGGGGCCGCCGGTCTCGGAGTAGATGCCCACGTTGGAGCCGAAGCCGATGTTCATCAGCATCAGACCGATGGACGGGCCGATGCCCAGCCGGATGCCCAGCGGGATGGCCGCGACGATCTTCTCGCGCACGTTCAGCGCGGACAGCACCACGAACACGACGCCCTCCACGAATATGATGACCAGCGCGGACTGGAAGGATTGCAGATAGGTGAAGCCGGTCATCGCCGCGATGTTGGACACCACCACCGCGAAGAAGCTGTTTAATCCCATGCCGGGGGCCATGACGAAGGGCTTGTTGGCCAAAAAGCCCATGCACAGCGTGCCGATGGCCGAGGCGATGCAGGTCGCCAGAAAGACGCCGTTCCACAGCGCCTTGCCCTCCGCGCCGAAGCCCGTCAGCAGATTCGGGTTCAGCGCCACGATGTAGGCCATCGTCATAAACGTCGTCAGCCCCGCGATCAGCTCCGTGCGCACTGTGGTTTTGTTTTCTTTTAGCTTGAACAGTGATTCCATTTTTCCTCCTCCTTTGGGCTTATTATATCAGGGCGGAGAAAAAGTGTCAAATGAAGATGTAAGAGGCGGCAGAGTAAACAGGGATTTGTCGAGATAATGGAAAATGGAGAATGGACAATGGAAAATGAAAAGTGTCTGTGTTTGCGTGCTAACCAATCATTCTCCATTCTCAAATAAGCTCCAATTTACCTCGCGGCTTAAACGCCCCTTTCCTATCTTCCCTTGTCCCAATTGTAAATGATTATTGAACATTTGCCCCCGCCCGGTTGCCGATTTAATAAGCGTGTGCTATAATCTACGGGAATCATCGGGGCGGCAGGGCCGTTCCTTATAAACGATTGGAGGAAAAGGACATGGAATTGAAGCGGAAGATCAGTCTGGGTCTTGCGGCGGCGCTGGCGCTGGGCGCGGGCGCGCTGGCGGAGCCGGCGGACATTCAGGCCCAGCTCGACGCGGCCAACGCCCGCATCGCGGAGCTGGAGGCCCAGGTGGAGCAGTATAAGCCCTTCTATGAGAAGCAGATCGTGGCCGAATACGGCGAGGGCGGCATCATCTGGCTGGAGGACGCCCAGAAGGTCTATCAGGAGGCCGCGCAGATGTATGCCCAGTACGGCATTCCCATCGACCAGTACGCCGGCGAGATCAAGCAGAGCATCCTGGAGAGCATGGTGCAGGAGGGCGTGCTGGAGGCCAAGGCGAAGGAGTTGGGCTTCGGCGAGCCCGACGAGGCCACCGTGGCCGACCTGACCGCCAAGGCCGCCGAGGATTTTGAGAATTACGTCACCTATTACGCCAGCTACTTCGCCCAGGAGGGCGCCTCCGACGAGGAGAACCATCAGGCCACCGTGGACGGCCTGAACGCCGCCGGCATCAGCCAGGAGTCCATGCTCCAGGAGCGGCTGGACAACTACGCCACCGAGCAGCTCCACGACTACGTCACCAAGGACGTGGCCGTCACCGAGGAGGACGTGCAGGCCAAATATCAGGCGCTGATCGAGGAGCAGAAGGAGAACTTCGCCGACGATTACACCTACAATTCCGCCCGTACGGGCGCGGATTTGGTCGTCTGGAATCCCGAGGGCTACCGCGCCGTGAAGCACGTGCTGATCAAGTTCACCGACGAGCAGACCCAGCAGTACAACGAACTCCACGAGGCCCTGGACGGCCTGAACGACGAGCTGGCCGCCCTGGACGAGGCCGAGAACAAGACCGACGACGCTGAGGCCACCGAAGCTCCCGAGGCCCCGGAGACCGACGAGCCCGAGGCCACCGAGCAGCCGCCCCGCACCCGCGAGGAGATCCAGACCGACATCGGCACCATCGGCGCTTCCATCGAGGCCCTCTACAGCGAGCTGATGCCCAAGGCCCAGGAGGTCGTGGACGCCTTCAACGCCGGCACTTCCTTTGAAGAGCTGATCGCAAAGTACAACGAGGACCCCGGCATGACCAACGAGCCCACCGCCACCATGGGCTATGCCGTCGCCAAGGAATCCGAGTATTGGGATCCCGCCTTCACCGAGGGCGCCATGTCCATCGCCGAGGTGGGCCAGATCAGCGAGCCCGTCCGCGGCGACAGGGGCATCCACATCATCTACTATATGTCCGACATCACCCCCGGCGAGGTCGCCCTGGAGGAGATCCACGACAAGGTGGAGGCCGCCGCCCTGGAGGAGAAGATCCAGAACACCTACGACGATCAGGTCAACGCCTGGATCGCTGAGTCCAACCCCGTCTATCACGCGGAGAACTTCGCCTGATCGACCCCTGATAAAACCAAAGGGGCTGTTGCAGAAGATCATGACTGCAACAGCCCCTGTTTTATACTGTTCTCTCAATCTAAAACATATACAGATTCGGAGTGGATTTTTCGTCCTGTCTAAGGAGCTGTGCATAAATTATTAAGTCGTTTGAGGTAAGATGGTGTAGTTCCAATTAGGATGGAAATTATCACCAACAATGTTCACAGAGGCCAGTTC
>CACZXF010000030.1:0-4857 GCA_902785105.1 uncultured Eubacteriales bacterium
CCTTCGCTTTTTGCCTTGATTATACTCCTTGACTGTATACCATGTGCTTGCACAATTTGTATACTATGTTATTACTCTATACAGTTGCGCCGCCCGCCCGATAGAACGTGCCGTCTCGCAGGGGGCGGGCGCCGAAACGGCGCCCCTACAGGGATAGTGCGTTTTCCTAACAAATTCCTGTCTATCCCGCCAATCATGACACCCGAAGCTCTTTTTTATGCGAAAACGGCGACATCCCGCGCGGGAGGCGGAGAATCGTGTTATACTGTAAAAGTACAAAAAGCCTCCGCGCCCGGCGCGGGGATGGATATTTGGAGGATAAAATTATGACCAACGGCGCGAAGCAGACCAGGAAGCACAGGCGGCGCGGCGGGGTGCCGACGGCGCTGGTGGTGGTGCTGCTGGTGATCAGCCTCGTGATGGGCGGGTTTGCGGGCTTTGTGATCGCCCGGCGGACCAGTCCCGTGGACGACCGCCTGCAAAGGGCCAATGAGCGCATCATTGAGCTGGAGAATACCCTCATCATGTCCGGCTATCCCATGGACGGCGAGGGCGGCGAGGACTGGGCCTTTGACGACACCGCCGCCTCCATCAATCCCGCCATGGACCTGGCCGGCGCGGCGGTGGCGCTGGCGGAGGAGGACACCGTCTGGAGCGAAAATGAGACCTTGCTCAACGGCACGCTCAGTGAGAGCGGCGACCCCGTGGTGGTGGCCGAGTTCGACGGCGGCCAGCTCATGTCCACCGAGGTGATCCCCGAGTTCAACGATCAGCTCACCACCCAGATCTTCTCCGGCTACAGCGCCGACGAGGTCTCCGACAGCGTGCTGCAGAGCGTGCTGACCGAGCTGACGGCCAAAAAGCTGGTGGAGACCAGGGCCGCGGAGCTGGGGCTGGACAAGCTCACCGACGAAGAGGAGCAGGCCATACAGGCCCAGGCCCAGGCGGAATACAAGAGCCAGATCGCCTATTACACCGCCTTCGTGGACAAGACCGGCAAGACGCCCGAGCAGATCGACGCCGACGCCGAGCAGTACATGCGCGAGGACGCCCACGTCACCGTGGAGTCCATCGCCGCCCGGCTGCGCGGCGAGCTGCCCGCGAAAAAGTATCGCGATTACGTCTGCAAGGACATCACCGTCACCGACGAGGAGGTCCAGGCCCACTACGACGAGCGGCTGGCCGAGCAGAAGGAGAGCTTCACCCAGTATCCCGAGGAATACGAGTACGCCCACATCGACGGCCAGACCATACTCTATAACCCCGAGGGCTACCGCGCCGTGCGGAACCTGCTGCTGCCCTTCGAGACCGAGGAAGATGCCGAAAAGGCCGCGGCGCTGTTCGACCAGTTGGAGCCGCTGGACCCGCTGGAGGACGCCGACCGGATCAACGCTATCGACGCCGAGCTGGCTCCCCTCTTCGCCCCGCTGGAGCAGAAGGCCGCGGAGATCGTGGAAAAGCTGAAGAACGGCGCGCGCTTTAGCGACCTGCTGGAGCAGTACGGCGAGGACGCGGCCATGGCCGCCGAGCCTCTGCGCAGCCAGGGCTACTACATCAGCGACCACAGCTATCTCTTCTCCACCGAGTTCGTGCAGGGGGCCATGATCCTCGAGACCCCCGGCCAGGTTTCCGCGCCCCTGCGCAGCGTGAACGGACTGCATCTCGTGGAGTACCTGCGCAACGTCACCCCCGGCGAGGTCCCGCTGGCCGATGTGGCCGACGCCATGCGCGCCGAGGCCCTCAAGACCCGCCAGGACGCCTACTACGAGGAACACGTCGATAACCTGCTGGACCAGGCCAACGTGAAATATTACCCCGAGCGCTTGCAGTAAGCCCGCGCTCTATCGCCCCGCCTCGCCGCGGGGCTTTTTTCTTGCAGGGGGCGGGGAGGGTGTGGTATACTGGGGAGGGACAAATTGGAATTTGTAGGGGTGACGGGGGTTCACCTCATCCGGCGCTTCGCGCCACCTTCCCCTCAAGGGGAAGGCTTTTGGGCCCGCGTTTCCCTGCCCGTGAGATGGGGCCGGCAGGCCCTTGTCAAGTGCCCGTGAGGGCGGATGAGGTGGCTTCGTACAAACACCCCAACAAATCCCCGTTTATCGCGCAGTAACAACATCATCAACGGAGGTATTCCATGTTCGGGCTGATTCTTGAGGGCGGCGGTATGCGCGGGGCGTTTACCGCGGGGGTGCTGGATTTCTGGATGGCGAAGGGGCTGTATTTTGAAAATGTGTATGGCGTCTCGGCGGGGGCCTGTCAGGCGTGCAGCTATCTCTGTCATCAGCCGGGGCGGGGGCTGAGGGTGTGGGTGGACTACATCCACGACCCGCGGTTCTGCTCCATGCAGTCGCTTTTGAAAACCGGGGACCTGTTCGGCGCGGAACTGAACTACGACCTGGTGCCCCGGAAGCTGGACCCGCTGGACAACGAGACCTTCTTGAAGAGCGGGGCCAGGTTCACCGCCGTGCTGACGGATGTGGAGACGGGGAAGCCCGAATACGTTCAGATTCACGACATGTTCGACGACATCGCCGCCATACAGGCCACGGCCTCCCTGCCGCTGATCTCCAACATGGTGGCATATAAGGGTCGGAAATACCTCGACGGCGGCGTGACCGATTCCATCCCCATCCGCAGGGCCATCGCCGACGGCTGCGACAAAAACGTGCTGGTATTGACCCAGGCCCCCGGCTACCGGAAGGAGCCGAACAAGGCCCTGCCGCTGATGAAGGTGAAGTACGCCTGCTACCCGGCGCTGGTGGAGGCCGTCGCCCGGCGGCACATCATGTACAATGAGACCCTCGATTTCATAGGTTGGGAGCAGGAGGCGGGCCGGCTGTTCGTCATCCGTCCGGACGTCGCCCCCGGCGTGGGCCGTGTGGAAAAGGACCCCGAAAAGCTGCGCCATCTCCACGATGTGGGGTATGCCACCGCCGAAAGGGAGTATGCCGCCCTGAAAGCGTTCCTGAAATAAGCATATATTATTTATATCAAAGCAACTATTATATTTATGTATGTTTGGATAATGTATCCAATATAGCGAACTGTTATGCGTGCAGTTCGCTTAATTTATTTGCTTTTTGAGTATGTTGTCCATTGACAAATAACCTCCTGTTCCATATACTATAAGCGTATCTTAGAAGCAAATAATTATGGATTATTGGAGGAACGCAGGTATGACCATCTGGGAAGCGCTGTCGATGCTGGGCGGCGTAGGGCTGTTTCTGTACGGCATGACGATCATGTCCACGGGATTGAAGAGCGCGGCGGGCGACCGACTCAGGACGATCTTGGAGAAGGTGACGGGCAACAAGGTGATGGCGGTGCTCATCGGCATACTCATCACAATGCTGATCCAGAGCTCCTCGGCCACGGACATGATGGTCATCGGCTTCGTCAATTCGGGGCTGATGAACCTGACCCAGGCCATCGGCGTCATCATGGGCGCGAACATCGGCACGACCATCACGGCGCAGATCACCGCCTTCAACCTGACGGCCTTCGCGCCGCTGATACTGTTCATGGGCGCGGTGGTGGCGCTGTTCATCAAGAAGCCGGTGGTGAAGCACATCGGCAGCGTGATACTGGGCTTCGGCATGTTGTTCGTGGGCATCGGCATGATCAAGACGGCCATCGGCTCCCTGTCCGACGACCCGAACTTCATCGGCCTGCTGGCGGCGCTGGATCATCCCGCGGCGGCGGTGCTGTTCGGCATCGCGTTCACGGCGCTGTTGCAAAGCTCGTCGTCCTCCATCGTCATCTTCCAGGCTTTCGCGGTGGAAGGGCTGCTGAACTATCACCAGTGCGTGTATCTGGTCATCGGCGCGGCCATCGGCTCGGTGACGCCCAACCTGCTGGCCTCGCTGACCACGGACCGCAACGGCAAGCGGACGGCGCTCTTGAACCTCTATTTCAACCTGCTGCGGGCGGCGCTGCTGATACTGGTCATCAACATCTTCCCCGGCGCGCTGACGGCGATACAGAACCTCTCCCCCGGCGACGTGGGCCGTCAGATCGCCAACACGCACACCATATTCGCGCTGTTCGCCGTGGCGGTGCTGCTGCCCTTCTCCGATTTCATCGTAGCGCTGGCGCAGAAGACGCTGCCGCTGGAGGAATCCGAGAAGCGCGCGCTGGAATCCCGGAAGCTCATGTATCTGAACAACGCGGAACTGAACGCGCCGGTCATCGCCATGCGTCAGGCGAAGCTGGAGGTCGTCCGCATGGGTGTGCTGGCCCGGGACAACCTGGCCGACGCGCTGAAGTTCTTCTTTGACCCCACCAACGAAGAGCTGCACAAGAAGATCGTTGACACGGAGGAGACCATCGACTATCTGAACCACGCCATTGAGGACAAGCTGGTGCAGCTTCGTTCGATGCAATTGCCGGAGCGGGATTTCTTCTACCTCTCCAAGTTCATACTGGTCGTCTCCAACTTTGAGCGCATCGGCGACCACGCCGAGAACATCATGGAGTTTGCCGACAGGATGCGCGACCAGAAGGCCGTCATCTCCGAGGTGGCCATGGGCGAGCTGCGGACCATGGGCGACGCCGTGCTGGAGACCATCGACGTCTCCATGAAGGTTTTCAACGAGGAGCGCTTCGAACTGCTCCCGGACGCCGAGGACCTTGAACAGCGCGTGGACGACATGCAGGCCGAATACATCCAGAACCACGTCGAGCGCCTCATGGGCGACACCTGCGACCCCCTGGGCGGCGTCATATTCACCGATATGTGCACCGATTTGGAACGCTGCTCCGACCAGGGCATCAATATCGCCACGGCGCTGATTGAGCGGAAATAGAACGAAAACATCCTTGTAGGGGCGGCGTTTCGCCGCCCGGCCAGGGTGGTGT
>CACZXF010000030.1:4875-12992 GCA_902785105.1 uncultured Eubacteriales bacterium
GCCCGCCCGGTGCGATACAGCACAACACGCAGGGCGGGCGGCGAAACGCCGCCCCTACAGGCTTCTGCATGTTTTTATTTAGGAATACAAGCATTTGCATATTCATACATAATTAATGTATATAATCCCCAATAATTAACGTATATAACGTATATTTCGCCTTGACACTGCATAAATTTGGGATATAATAGAGCCATCGAATGAAAACGACGCCGGCGGGCGGCGACCAAGGAGCGAAATGACATGAAGAAGATCGTCAATAAGGAATTCAAAAAGATCGTGTTGGCCTATTCGGGCGGGCTGGACACCTCCATCATCATCCCCTGGCTGAAGGAAAACTATCCGGGCTGCGAGGTCATCGCGGTCTCGGCGAACGTGGGTCAGGTGGGTGAGCTGGACGGCCTGGAGGAGAAGGCGCACAAGACCGGCGCCAGCAAGCTGTATGTGGAGGACCTGAACCAGGAGTTCATCGACGAGGTGGTCATCCCCTCCATGCAGGCGGGCGCGAAATATGAAAACGTCTATCTGCTGGGCACGGCCTTCGCGCGGCCCATCATCGCCAAGCGGCTGGTGGAGATCGCCAAGAAGGAAGGCGCAGACGCCATCGCCCACGGCTGCACCGGCAAGGGCAACGACCAGGTGCGCTTCGAGCTGGCCATCAAGGCCTTTGCGCCGGACATGCCGGTGATCGCCCCCTGGCGGCTGTGGGACATCAAGGGCCGCGATGAGGAGATCGACTACGCCGAGGCCCACAACGTGCCGCTGAAGATCAGCCGGGAGACCAACTATTCCAAGGACAAGAACATGTGGCACCTGTCCCACGAGGGCCTGGAGCTGGAGGACCCCGCCCAGGAGCCCAAGTATGCCGGCAACATGGAGATGGGCGTGACTCCCGAGGAGGCCCCGGAAGAGGGCGAGTACATCTCCATCGACTTTGAAAAGGGCGTGCCCGTGGCGCTGAACGGCGAGAAGATGAACAGCGTGGACTTGGTCTGGAAGCTCAACGAGCTGGGCGGCAAGCACGGCATCGGCATCATCGACATCGTGGAGAACCGGCTGGTGGGCATGAAGTGCCGCGGCGTCTACGAGACCCCCGGCGGAACCATCCTCTACGCCGCCCACGAGAAGCTGGAGCAGATCACCCTCGATAAGGCCACCCAGCACTATAAGCAGAAGCTGGGCCTGGAGTTCGCCGACCTGGTGTACAACGGCCAGTGGTTCTCCCCCCTGCGCAAGGCCATGAGCGCCTTCGTCACCGAGACCCAGAAGACCGTCACCGGTACCGTGAAGCTCAAGCTCTACAAGGGCAATATCATCGGCGCGGGCATGACCAGCCCCTACTCCCTGTATGACCCCGAGATCGTCACCTTCGACGAGGACGAGGTCTACGACCAGACCTGGGCCGACGGCTTCATCACCCTCTACGGCCTGCCCACGCAGGTTTACGCCAAGATGAAGGAAAAGTCCGGTCTGACCGACTGAGCGATTTCCCCGAGCTGATAAATATTGACCGGCTGTCCTATACAGGGCAGGCCGGTCATTGTATAGAATGATATGGAGCAAATTTTGACTGAACGGCTGGCATTGACACCGATCGATACAGGATTTTTGGATTCTACATTTGCCTATGCCTCGGACCCGGAGAACACGCGGCTGATGATGTTCATGCCCCTGTCCGACCTCGACGAGACCCGGAAATATCTGGAATACTTCGAGGCGGAGTGGCAAAAGCCGAATCCCGTCTACTGTGAGTTCGCCATACTGCTGGATGGAGTTCATATCGGCGAGGTGGGCGTGGACTTTCTCAACGGCCCGGACATCGCCGAGCTGGGCTGGGTGCTGCATCCCGATCATCACGGCCACGGCTACGCTACCGAGGCCGCCCGCGCCGTGATCGACTATGCCGTGAAACGTTTCAAAGCCAACCACTTCATCGCCCACTGCGACGCGGAAAACGCAGCCAGCCAGTCCGTCATGCACAAACTGGGCATGAAGCTGACCGATACCACCGGCACCCGCAAGAACCGCGCCAGCGATGAAACCCGTGTGGAATATACCTATGAACTCAACCTATGAATATGACGCCGCCCTCCATGTGGAGCCCGACGGCGGCGCCTGGGTGCCCTTCCCCTGGGATATTAAACAGGCATTTGGCAAAGGCCGCCTCCGTGTCCACGCCGAGTTCGACGGCGTCCCCTACGACGGCAGCATCGTCAACATGGGCGTGAAAAACCCGGACGGCAGCGTCTGCTACATCATCGGCGTCACCAAGGCCATCCGCAGGGCCATAAACAAGGGCGATGGAGACGCGCTGCATGTGGCGATAAGGACAATATAAGCAGTACACCTGTAGGGGCGGCGTTTCGCCGCCCGCCCTTCAACCGTTACAGACAAAGGAGCAATTGCTATGAAATTATGGGCAGGCCGCACCGGCGGCGACGTGGACGAGCGCCTGAGCGCCATCAACAATTCTATCGGCTTCGACAGCCGCATGTATAAACAGGACATCCAGGGCTCCATCGCCCACGCCACCATGCTGGGGAAGGTTGGGGTCATCACCCCGGAGGAATCGGCGCAGATCGTCGAAGGCCTGAAGGGCATACTTTCCGACATCGACAGCGGCACCTTGGAGATCGACATGACCTGCGAGGACATCCACACCTTCGTGGAGGCCACGCTGACGCAGCGCATCGGCACGGCCGGCAAGAAGCTGCACACCGCCCGCAGCCGCAACGACCAAGTGGCGCTGGACATCCGCATGTACCTGGCGGAGCGCATCGACCATCTGACCGGGCTGGCGAAGGACCTGGCCAACGCCCTCTGCGACGTGGCCGAGCAGCACGTCGAAACCGTCATGCCCGGCTACACCCATCTCCAGCGGGCCCAGCCCGTCACCCTCGGCCACTACCTGATGGCCTACGCCCAGATGCTCCTCCGGGACATCGACCGCCTTGCTGACTGCAAGCGCCGCACCCTGATCCTTCCCCTTGGCTCCGGCGCGCTGGCGGGCACCACCTACCCGCTGGACCGTCCCTATGTGGCGGAGCTGCTGGGCTTCAACGGCATCTCCATGAACAGCCTGGACGGCGTGTCCGACCGGGATTTCGCCCTGGAACTGCTGGCCGACCTTTCCATCCTGATGACCCACCTCTCCCGCTTTTCCGAGGAGATCTGCCTCTGGTGCAGCTGGGAATTCAAGTTCGTCACCCTGGCGGACAACTTCTCCACCGGCTCCAGCATCATGCCCCAGAAGAAGAACCCGGACATCACCGAGCTGGTGCGCGGCAAGACGGGCCGGGTCTACGGCGACCTGATGACCCTGCTCACCGCCATGAAGGCCCTGCCCCTGGCCTACAACAAGGACATGCAGGAGGACAAGGAAGCCCTCTTCGACGCCATCGACACCGCCGACCTGAGCCTCTCCGTCCTCGACCCCATGCTCCGCACCGCCACCTTCCACCCGGACAACATGAAAAAGGCCGCCGCCGCCGGCTTCATCAACGCCACCGACTGCGCCGATTACATGGTCCGCAAGGGCGTCCCCTTCCGCGATGCCTACGCCGTCACCGGCAAGCTGGTCCGCTACTGCATCGAGCAGAACAAGACCCTCGAGATCCTCACCCTCGATGAGTACCGCCAGTTCTCCCCGGTATTCGACAACGACGTCTACCCCGCCATAGACCTCCTCACCTGCGTCTCCCAGCGCAACATCCCCGGCGCCCCCGCCCCCGCCCGCGTCCGCGAAACCATCGCCGCCACGCGGAAGGCGCTACAATAATCATTAAACACCCCTGCGAAAAGCAGTTCGCAGGGGTGTCCGATTCTGTAATACAATTAGACTCCTATTTTTCTGTATCTGCCCTTCCCTAAAAATTCGATAATGCCATGATCCCTCAGCACTTGAAGCTGTTGGCGGATTTTAGCCTGCACATTGTGATTGGATGGATATTTTGCCTCCAATATCTCTGTGAACTGGTACATCTGCGACAAAGTAAACTCCGCAGCTTCGATGCCATTAACGCAATGAAGCACATCGAACATCCAGCCCCGTGAATCGAGATTATCAACGCGCATATCAAAAGCACGTTTGACATTCTTTTTTACGACATTTGCGTCAACCTCTATGGCATCCTTTATTATCGCAATGCGTCCCTGCATGGGTATCTGGTCATACAGTATATTGCATCCAACCCAGCCAGCTCTTCTGGCGTTTTCTCCAAGAGGTTTCCGTTTTTCTGCAATGGAGGGCAGGAAGAAGAATTTTGGAACGAAATACAACTGGTGAACCATCATGTCCAGAGTATCGTAACTCATAAACAGGAAATCAGGGCTTGTGTTCTCTGTGATCCGTTGAACAAAAGTATCATAAGCGCCATCAGCTATTTTGTGACCGAGTTTGCCGTTCTTGCTTTTCAGCTCGTATTGCTCACTGCATGAAGGGCAATAGAAGTCCGCCACTTTCATATTATTTGAAAAATGCGAAAGCTCTGGATTTCCACAAACAGGACAATACATATTTGAACCAACCCAGCTTTCGGTCAGTATACGCGCCCTTTGCGAATTGCTGCTATATCCTTCAACCAGCCCTGTATCAAAATGTAGATTCATATTCTGTCCCTCTTTTGAAAAGCAGGTACATAATAAACAAAGCGCCAGTAAAGAAAGGCGCTTTGCTTATTCTTAAATTCAGTTTACAGCCTGCACTCCAGCTTAGCCAGCTCATCCACCACATAGTTATAGATGAAATCCTCGGCCTCGTCCAGGGGCTTGATCTCCTTCATGGACTTATCGCGGCTGGCGATTTCGATGGTGCCGTTTTTGAGGCCCTTGGGGCTGATGACCACGCGGAGGGGGACGCCGAAGAGGTCGGCATCGGAGAACATGACGCCGGCGGAGACGGGGCGGTCGTCCCAGAGGACCTCGATGCCCCGGGCGGTGAGGGCGTCATAGAGCTTCTGGCTCTGCTCGGCCACCTCGGGCTGGTCGGCGCGGAGGGAGCAGATCTGGACGTGCCAGGGGGCGATGGAGATGGGCCAGATGGGGCCGTAGTCGTCCCGATGGGCCTCGCAGACGGAGGCGGCCAGGCGTCCGACGCCGATGCCGTAGCAGCCCATGATGGGGTGCTTGAGGGAGCCGTCCTGGTCCACATAGGTCATGTCCATGGTCTCGGTGTACTTGGTGCCGAGCTGGAAGATATTGCCCACCTCGATGCCGCGGGAGGTGTAGATGTGGGGCTTGCCGCAGACGGGGCAGATGCCGCCGTCGATGGCCTTGGCCACGTCCACATAGTCCACGGCGCCGACATCGCGGGCGATGTTGAAGCCGATGTAGTGCCTGTCATCCTCGCAGGCCCCGGTGGCGAACCACTCGATGCCCTTCAGGGAGTTGTCATACACCACGGTGACGCCCTCGGGCAGGCCGATGGGGCCGGTGAACCCGGCGTGGATACCGCTGTCCTCGGTGACGACGGCGGGATGAACCTCGGCCTTCAGGAAGTTGCGGAGCTTGGTCTCGTTCACGTCCAGGTCGCCGCGGATGAACACGATCACGAAGCTGTCGTCCGCGTTGCGCTGGTACATCACCGCCTTGCAGGTCTGCCAGGGCTTGATGTTCAGGAAGGCGCACAGCTCGTCGATGGTCTTGCAGTTGGGGGTGTCCACCTTTTTCAGCTCCGCGATCTCGCCGGGCTCGTTGTTCAGCAGGCAGGGGGCCGCCTCCATGTTGGCGCGGTAGTCGCAGTCCCGGCAGAGCACGATGGTGTCCTCACCCACGTCGGTCAACAGCATGTATTCGTGGCTGACCTTGCCGCCCATCATACCGCTGTCAGAGGCCACCGCCACCACCTCGGGCACGCCGCAGCGGGCGTAGATGCGGTTGTAGGCGTCATAGCAGCGCATGTAGTACTGCTCCAGGTCCTCCTGGGAGGTGTGGAAGGAGTAGGCGTCCTTCATGGTGAACTCGCGCACGCGGATCAGGCCGCCCCGGCAGCGGGGCTCGTCGCGGAACTTGGTCTGGATCTGATAGATCATGAAGGGGTACTGGGTGTAGGAGTCGGCCACGTCGGTCATGAACTGCACGGACGCCTCCTCGTGGGTCATGCCCAGCACCATGTCCGCGCCGGAGCGATCCTTGAAGCGCAGCAGCTCCGAGCCGATGGAATCGAACCGCCCGGACTTGCGCCACAGGTCGGCGGGCATGGTCACCGGGAACAGCACCTCCTGGCCGTCGATGCGGTTCATCTCCTGGCGGATGATGTTTTCGATCTTCGAGGTGATGCGCTTCGTGATGGGGAACAGCGTGAATATGCCGTTGCCCACGGGCTTGATGTAGCCGCCCCGCATCATCAGCGCCTGGGAAGCGATGACGCAGTCCGCCGGGGTCTCCTTGAACCGCTTGGAAACGAGATTTCTGACCTTCATGTTCGTGCCTCCTGTAATCATGAAAAGGGCTTCGACCCGCGCGGGGCGAAGCCTTATCTACTGCTGACTATTATAGTAGGACTGTGTTAATTGTACAAGAGACGGAGGTCAATTTACGGAACATCACTGTAGGGGCGGGCGCCGAAACGGCGCCCCTACAGGGTTTGGCCGTTGTCAGAGCATGGTTCGCCAATCAGATGGACAGGTTCTCGCCCTTCAATCCGATGTGGGCGCCGGACTTGGCTTCGGAGGAATCGGGGTGGGCGAGGAGCCACTTGTTGCGGGCGGTCATCCACTTGTCCTCCTCGCCCTTGGGGGCGAAGTCGGGCTTGGCGGTGTTGGTGCCTTTGGGGAGGACGACGGCGGTGCGGAAGCCGTTGGCTTCGTCGGTCTGGCAGGGGGCGTAGTGGAGGGACGTGGCGTAGACCTCCACGGGGACGCCGGCGGGGACGCGGAAAGCCTTGACGAGAGAGGTGTCCAGCACGCCGTCCACGATCTCGCCCTGCTTCGCCAGCAGGAGGACGAAATCATGGGTGCCCACGTTGATTTCGCTGTCGCGGTGGTATTCCAGACAGTTCAGCTTCACATTGTGCCCCCAGCACATGCCGAGCTGGATGGGCATACCGCCGAAGCCGCGGACGGAGAACTCATCGTAGATGGCGCAGGCTTCAAGGGAAGCGATGCCGGGCTCGTAGGCCGTGCCCTCGGCGGGCAGGTCGATCTTCATCATGGCGTCCAGCAGCTCCGAACAGTCGTAGCCCTCCAGTACCTTGCCATAGGGCTTGAATTCCGCGTCGTATACCGAGTACATCTTCATGTTGTCAGCTCCTTTGAATCATTCCGGGATAAACAAATCCCTCGCGCCTCTATCATACCATATTTCTCATTTTTTTACAATGGCATGAAGGTGCGCGAGGGAAGTTTGGATTGGGGCTGGTGACAGATTGGAAGCCGTCCGCCCTACAAATCCCCGTTTATCCAGCAAAATCTATAACCGCTACTCCTCTCCAATCAGATCATTCAGCGTCATCTGATTGGGCAGGCCGTCCTGGGCCTTGCGGGCGCGGCGGGAATTGGGGCCGGAGAGCTTGTTGAGCTTGGCGTTGAGCTTTTCGATGGTCTGCTGCTGTTCGGCGATGATGGCGGTCATGCGGGCCTCGTCGGCCTGGGCCTGGGCTTTCTGCTCCTTGAGCTTTTTGTTGGCCTCGTCGAGCTGCTTTTCCATCAGGTCCATCTTCATGCGCCGCGCGCCTTCCTCCTTCTCCCGGAGGATGCGCAGGCCGCTTTCGTGGAAGAGGTTGATGTTCATGTCAGAAACCTGCTGCTCCAGGCCGTCCAGCTCCGCCTCCTGCTGACGCAGGCGGCCGCGGAGGCGCTTGACCTCGGCGTTTCGCTTTTCCAGTATGTTCTCCAGGTTTTCGCGGATGGCCCGGTCCTGCTGGAGCTCCTCGCGGTCCCGCTCCGCGGCTTTCAGAGCCTGTACCGCCATCATGAGCCGCCAGCCCAGCACGCCCACCCCCGCAAGGGCCAGCACAAGGGCAATCGATAAGTAAATCAAATTCGACACCACGCTGATATAGAGTCGGTTGTGGAGATAAGCGGGGATTTATCGGGATGTCGTTCGTAGTCCACCTCATCCGGCGCTTCGGTGCCGCGCCTCAAATCTTCGATTTGAGCCGTGGCAGTCTGGCCTTTGGC
>CACZXF010000030.1:13008-71759 GCA_902785105.1 uncultured Eubacteriales bacterium
CATCGAACGCCCGGAAAACAGTCCTGTGGACTGTTTTCAGTGAGATGGGGCCGGCAGGCCCTTGTCAAGTGCCCGTGAGGGCGGATGAGGTGGCTTACCATCTTACCCCGACAAATTCCAATTTATCGCCCCAAAGGTATAATTACAATTCTGATTCATATATTATACCACACAACGATGTTGCAAAAATGACTAAGGCGGGAAGATTCCCGTCATGGTCAGGATAAATCCCTGAAAAGCGGGTTAACTTAATAGAAAAAATTATAATGTTGGTCTGATTTGCAGGAATTTTAATATCATGTGTAGAATGTAAAAGAGATGGGGTGATTAGCCCATGCAAACTGAGCATGGCCGCGCCCTGCTGGCCTGTCTCGAGGGACGGGCGGCGGCGCTCGACGAGCTGCTGAGGTCATGCGGCTATTCTCCCGTGGACACGGCGAACGACCTGCCCTCGGCGCTGGCCGCGGTGACGAAGCGCCGCTTCGCGCTGGTGCTGACCACGGCGACGCTGCCGGGCGGGGACGGCGTCGGGCTGGCGCGGCAGATCACCGCGCTGCCGCTGTCCAGCTATCCGGACGTGCTGATCTTATCCCCGGAGGGGTTGCGGCTTCCGGAGGCGTCGCGGCTGGCGGAATACGGCGCGGCGATGCTGACGGCGGTCGAAGGACTCGCCGACGCGGCGGAGGCGCTTCGAAAGCGGGAACGTCCCCTGACACCGGCCCGTTCCGCGCGGCTTGAAGGTCTGTTGGACCGGCTGGGTGTGCCCTGTCATAAGGGGCGGGACGTGCTGACGAGGGCCGTGGCGCTCACATGGCGCGACCGGGAGAACATCAGAAATATCTGCTCCGCCGCCGGGGAGCCCTTCGGCATGACCGGCAAGCAGGCGGAGCGTGCCCTGCGGCACGTCATCGAGGCGGCCTGGCGGGGCGGCAAAATGGAGGAACAACAGTCAATCTTTGGCGATACCATAGACGCGAGGCGCGGACGGCCCACCTGCGGCGAAATGATCGCGCACCTGGCGGACATACTGAGACGGGAGGGTTGAACCATGAAGAAGATGAAGCGGGTGGTCGTGATCGTGTTGGACGGCTGCGGCGCCGGCTGGCAGCACGACGCGGCCAAATACGGTGACGAGGGCGCGGACACCCTTCGGCATGTGCTGACACAGGCGAACCCCGATCTGCCGAACCTGACGGACTTGGGTCTTTTGAAAATAGTCGGTATGCAGCCCGAGGACGCCGACGACCCCATCGGCTGCTACGGCACGATGCTGGAGGCTTCCGCCGGCAAGGATACCACCACCGGCCACTGGGAGATCGCGGGCCTGACGCTCCACGATCCCTTCCCCACCTATCCCAACGGCTTTCCCCCGGAGGTCATCGAGGCCTTTGAGAAGGAGACCGGCATGGGCACCATCGGCAACAAGGTGGCTTCGGGCACGGAGATCATCAAGGAGCTGGGCGCGGAGCACCTGCGCACCGGCAAGCTGATCATCTACACCTCCGCCGACAGCGTGTTCCAGATCGCCGCCCACGAGGCCGTGCTGCCGCCCATGGAGCTGTGGCACGTCTGCCGCATCGCCCGCCGCCTGCTGAAGGGCGAGCACAACGTGGGCCGGGTCATCGCCCGTCCCTTCGAGGGCAACGTGGGCGAATTCGTCCGCACCGCCAACCGCCGGGACTTCTCCGTGGACCCCATCGGCCGCACCATGCTGGACGCGCTGAAGGACGCGGGCTATGACACCCTCGGCGTGGGCAAGATCGAGGATATCTTCAACCACCGGGGCCTCACCCAGTCCAACCACGCCGCCGGCAACGAGGCCTGCGTGGACGCTACCATCGAATATCTGAAGAAGGACCGCTGGAAGGGCCTGATGTTCGTCAACCTGGTGGACACCGACATGCTCTACGGCCACCGCCGAGACGTCGAGGGCTACGCCAGGTGCCTGGAGCACTTCGACAGGCGCCTCCCCGAGATCATGAAGCTCCTGGGCGAGGACGGCATGCTGATGATCACCGCCGACCACGGCTGTGACCCCGCCTACACCAGGCACACCGACCACACCCGCGAGCGCGTGCCGCTCCTGGTCTGGGGCCTCGGGCTCCAGGAGGGCGTGGACCTTGGCGAGCGCCCCACCTTCGCCGACCTCTCCGCCACCGCGCTGGAGGCCCTGGGGTGCAATGAGAAGCTGGATGGGAAGTCGTTCTATCAGGACATCGCGCTGTAGAATTGATAATTGACAATTGAAAATTGACAATGAATAGCGGAGCGGGTGAAACGACTCCCTCAGTCACCTTCGGTGACAGCTCCCTCTAAGAGGGAGCCTAAAGAACCCGGCGTTCCCCAAAAGGCTCCCTCCCAGAGGGAGCTGTCACGCGCAGCGTGACTGAGGGAGTCCGTCCTCCGGCAGTCCCAATTTTCAATTTTCCATTTTCAATTCAAAATCATCCACCGTATATAATCGCCCCACAATTTATTAATATTGTGTGATATTTTACACGAAAGGGCTTTTCATATGGCCTGCAATGGGGTAAAATAAGGATGTAGTTATAGGCGGAGGGCATAGGGCCCCCGGCTGAAAACGAACTATATTTAGGAGGTAGATTCCAATGGCTGTTAAAGTTGCTATTAATGGTTTCGGCCGCATCGGCCGCCTGGCTTTCCGTCAGATGTTCGGCGCTGAGGGCTATGAGATCGTCGCCATCAACGACCTGACCACCCCCAAGATGCTGGCCCATCTGCTGAAGTATGACTCCACCCAGGGCAACTACGCCAACGATCACAAGGTCGAAGCCACCGAGAATTCCATCATCGTGGACGGCCATGAGATCCGCATCTATGCCGAGAAGGACGCCAAGGATTGCCCCTGGGGCGAGCTGAAGGTGGACGTGGTGCTGGAGTGCACCGGCTTCTACACCTCCAAGGCCAAGGCTCAGGCGCATATCGACGCTGGCGCCCGCAAGGTCGTCATCTCCGCGCCCGCCGGCAATGACCTGCCCACCATCGTTTACAACGTGAACCACACCACCCTGAAGCCCGAAGATACCATCATCTCCGCCGCTTCCTGCACCACCAACTGCCTCGCCCCCATGGCCAAGGCTCTGAACGACGGCTGGGCCATCGAGAGCGGCATCATGTGCACCATCCACGCCTACACCGGCGACCAGATGATCCTGGACGGCCCGCAGCGCAAGGGTGACCTCCGTCGCTCCCGCGCCGCCGCCATCAACATCGTGCCCAACAGCACCGGCGCTGCCAAGGCCATCGGCCTGGTCATCCCCGAGCTGAACGGCAAGCTCATCGGCGCCGCCCAGCGCGTGCCCACCCCCACCGGCTCCACCACCATCCTGAACGCCGTGATCAATGGCCAGCCCACCGCTGACGAGATCAATGCCCAGATGAAGAGCGAGGCCACCGAGTCCTTCGGCTACACCGAGGATCAGATCGTCTCCTCCGACGTCGTCGGCATGCGCTTCGGCTCCCTCTTCGATGCCACCCAGACCATGGTCTGCAAGCTCGAGGGCGGCAAGAGCCAGGTTCAGGTCGTGTCCTGGTACGACAATGAGAACAGCTACGTGAGCCAGATGGTCCGCACCATCAAGTTCTTCTCCGAGCTGGCCTAATTCTCAAACCCACAACACCCCGCTTCCATCACGGAGGCGGGGTGCTTTTTTATTGCGGCAGGCGGAGTTCTGTGTTATACTGAAATTGAGGGGGTGAGCGCATGCCGGATGTGGAGACGATTCGGCGGGTTTTGGACGGGTTGAAGCCGGTGTATGCCCTGCGGGCGGTGGATATTTTCGGCTCCTATGCGGAGGGACGGGCCACGGCGCAGAGCGATCTGGATTTACTGGTGGAATTTGAAACGCCCAGCGTTTCGCTGATCCGGCTGAACGCGCTGAAATACGATCTGGAGGACGCGCTGGGCCTGCCCGTGGACGTGCTGCACGGGCCGCTCCCCGCCGACAGCATGATAAAGCCCCGGAAGGTGGTGCGTGTGCTGTGACTTCGAGGGACAGGCAGATTTGCGACAAACTGCTTTCCGAAATTTCCGTGGCGGGGGAGCTGCTTCACGGGTATACCGCCGACGCCTTTGTCGGCGATGAGCGCACGGTCCGCGCCGTCGCCATGACACTTATCAACATCGGCGAACTGGTCAAGAACCTCACCCCGGAATTGAAGGTCGCCCATCCCGAAATACCCTGGCGGGCCATCTCCGGCATGAGGGACATCACCGCCCACAAATATCAGACGCTCCGCAAGGAGGACGTCTACAATACCTGTGTGACGGATCTGCCGCTGTTTGAACGACAGCTTGCAGCACTCATGAAGGAGAATCAGTGATCCAATGAGTGGAAAATATAGGACTTTTGTTTTTTATATCATTCTGTAAAAAGAGCATCCCGCTTCCGTGTGGAGGCGGGATGCTTTTATATCTGTCTGTGGAGATTCATTTAATTCGATTATCCCCTCTCAGCGTCGATGTCGTCGAGGAAGTGGCGGATGTAGGGGAGGGCGATGCCGATGGTGATGTTGTGGGAGGGCATTTTGCTGATGCGGATGAAATCGTCGGCCTCGTCGAAGGGGCAGTTGCGGCGGATCTCATCGTACATGAGGCGGATGTCAGCGTCGTTGAAGTAGGCGGCGAGGTGGCCGCCGAGGATGATGTCCACGTCGTGCATCAGGTGGAGGTTGCCGATGAGGCGGGAGAGGTTTTTCAGATAGACCTGCCAGCGGGCGGCCTCGGGGGTGTGGTCGGTGCGGGCGGCGGCGAAGAAGCTGTCCACGTCCTGATTGCCCATCAAGGCGCGCATGGAGCAGACCGTGTCCCAGCAGCCCCGCTGGCCGCAATAGCAGACTGTCCCGTTGGGCACCGCCTGCATGTGCTCAAAGACCGCGTTGTGGCCGTGCTTGCCGGGCATGACCTGGCGGTGGGAGATCAGCGCCCCGCCCAGGTGGCGGCTCAGGGAGATATACACCGCGTCGGTCAGCTCCGGCGAGGCCCAAAGCTCGCTCAGCGCCGCGCCCTTGGGGTCGTGGATGAAGCGGCAGGGGTAGGGGAGGCTCTTTTCAAATACGTCGATCCTCACGTCCGTGCAGCCCAGTATCTTGCCGTAGACGATGGAGCGCCCATCCGGCGAGGCCAGCCCCTGCAGGGATATGCCGATGCCCAGCACCCGGTCGTTGGGCTGGGGCAGGCTGTCGATGAACTCGTTGATGATCTCGCACAGCGCCTCATAGTAGGCCGTCTCGTTGGCATAGGGCATGTTTTCAACGCGACGGTCTATCTTTTTGCCATAGAGGTCCACCGCGATCAGCTTCGCCTGCTTGCGCAGTATCTCCACGCCCACTGCGATGCGAAAATCAGACACGATGGAATAGGCGATGGCCTTGCGGCCGATCTGGTCGGAATCCTGGGTGCCGACCTTCGCGATCAGCCCGTCCTCCTCCAGCGCCGCCAGGTTCGCCGTCACCGTCGGCCGGCTCAGCCGCACCGCGTAGGCCATGTCCTGCTGGGAGACCCGCTCATTATCATATATGTAATTGTATATCTGCTGCCGGTTGTTCTTTTTGATCTGTCCCGGCGTGATGCGCTGCGGCATGGGAAACCCCCCGGTTATATAAAGTGTATTTATATCTGAAACAGCCTGTTCTACCTTCTTAATATACCAAAAATGCCGGCAAGATGTAAATACAGCAAATTACACCAAATTTTGCAAAATTATTTAGCAAAATTGTCATGTTGACAAACGGAGGATGAATCGCTATAATAGAATCAATTAAGGAAACCAATCTTACAAAATTAATTACTGAAATCAATTGCGCGGCGATTACCGCGCGGAAATAAGGAGGCTGCAATATGGGCATTGTCGAGAGAATGAGACTGGACGGCAAGAAGGGCTTTGTCACCGGCGCGGCGCGCGGCATTGGCAAGTGCACCGCCACCGCTTTCGCGGAGGCCGGCGCGGATGTGGCCATCGTCGATCTGGACATCGAGGTGGCTGAGCAGACGGCCAAGGCCATCGCCGAGGCGACGGGCCGCAAGGTCATCGCCATCAAGTGCGACGTCACCAATGAAGAGGACGTTCAGAAGATGGTGGACACCGTGGTCGCCGAACTGGGCGGCCTGGACTTCTGCCACGCCAACGCGGGCATCTGCATCAACGCCCCCGCCGACGAGATGACCTATCAGCAGTGGCTGAAGGTGATCAACGTCAACCTGAACAGCGTATTCCTGACCGACACCATCGCCGGCAAGTACATGCTGGCCCACAACGGCGGCTCCATCATCAACACCGCCTCCATGTCCGGCCACATCGTCAATGTGCCCCAGCCCCAGTGTGCCTACAACGCATCCAAGGCGGGCGTCATGCAGCTCACCAAGTCCCTGGCCGTGGAATGGGCCAAGCGGAACGTGCGCGTGAACTCCATCAGCCCCGGATACATCGGCACCGAGCTGATCCTGGCCGCCCCGCAGCTCAAGCCCCTCATCGAGCAGTGGAACGCCATGGCCCCCATGGGACGCCTGGGCAAGCCCGAGGAGTTGGAGAGCATCTGCGTCTACCTGGCGGGCGATACCTCGTCCTTCACCACCGGCTCCGACTTCGTCATCGACGGCGCGTTCACCGCGTTCTAAGCTGAAGGTCTGCGGGAAACGGACTCCCTCAGTCAGCTCCGCTGACAGCTCCCTCTGAGAGGGAGCCCAAAAGCCTCCCTCTCAGAGGGAGGTGGCCCGCGAAGCGGGTCGGAGGGAGTTCACCCTCATAATTTCCTATTTGCGTCAGCCTGACATTATTTACATAATGTCGTCGCAGATTGAGGGTTGAAAAAGAATTAAATCAGTGTTATAATATACACAATTGAAGGCCCTCAATTTGGTCAGAATCCACGAACCTTACGCCGAGAGGCGTAAAGATATAGAAAAGGAGAGTACAATCATGAAGAAGATCCTTGCTCTGATCCTCGTCGCCCTGCTGGCTCTCACCAGCATCGCCGCCATCGCCGAGTCCAACACCGGCGCTACCGAGGGCATCCAGTCCGACGCTGAGTTCTATGCCAAGGCTGATCTGGCCACCCTGAGCGGCAAGAAGATCGGCGTTACCGTGCAGGACCTGAAGAACCCCTACTGGGCGGGCGTCATGACCGCTCTGGAGACCATCCTGAAGGACGCTGGCGCTGAGGCCACCATCCTGGGCGCTGACCAGGATCCCCTGAAGCAGACCACCCAGATCGAGCAGTTCGCCACCAACGGTGTCGACCTGATCATGGTCCATCCCCAGGATCCCGCCGGCGTTGACGACGCTTTCGCCGCTGTGAAGGCCGATCATCCCGAGATCAAGCTGATGTGCTGGGACGACCCGCTGGAGAATTCCGACGCCAACTGGATCCTGGACAACACCTATCTGGGCTCCGTCATCGGCGAGATGGCCGCTGAGTTCATCAACGAGCACTTCACCGAGGACAACAAGGCTCAGGTCATTGTCATCGGCAAGTCCGATACCCCCGTGCTGGTCGAGCGCGAGAACGGCATCAAGGCCGGTCTGGAAGCTGCCGCTGGCAAGTATGAGATCGTTGCCACCAACTACGGCATCGAGCCCCTCGAGGCCCAGGAGGGCGTCGAGACCACCCTGCAGAAGTATCCCGACGTGAAGGTCGTCGCGGGCGTTGGCGCCGGCGCCATGATCGGTGCTGACGAGGCCCTGAACATCCACACCAACGGCGTCATCCCCGAGGATATGGGCGTGTTCACCACCGACGTCACCATGCAGCAGCTCGAGCAGCTGGCCGACCCCACCTATCCCGCCAAGGGCATCATCGGCTTCGAGGGCTCTGACCACGACACCGCTCTGGCCTGCGCTCAGATGTACGCCCTGATCCTGGCTGACAACGTCGGCGCGAAGAACGTGTTCCGTCCCGTGAACCGCTTCACCGAGGAGACCGTCCAGCAGGTTATCGACGGCATGACCAAGTAATCCATCGACAGGTTATCCCTCGCGCTCCTTCCCCTTCCTCGGGAGGGGGCGCGATTTCCTTTAACGGGGAATGGGAAACGGGGGAACGGCGGACGGATGCGGTTTACCCGCGCCGTGTTCATGAAACGGTCCCGCCCGCCGGATTTCCGCCCGCGTGAGGTTTTTCATTCCCTGTACAATAATCCCCCCAACATTTCCGCAGTGGTTCAGGGCTAACAAGCGATAGGGAGACGACTCCCTCAGTCACCTTCGGTGACAGCTCCCTCTGAGAGGGAGCCTAAAGGAGTACCGCCTGTGGCGTACTCCCCAAAGCCTCCCTCTCAGAGGGAGGTGGCCCGCGAAGCGGGTCGGAGGGAGTCCTTTATCCATTCAATTCGTTTCCCCGAATCCCCCCATTCTCCCAAAAAGGAGGTTGCGCAATGAGCGAAGATTTTGTTCTGGAACTGGAACACATCCGGAAGGAATATCCCGGCGTCGTGGCGCTGAAGGATGTCACGCTTCAGCTCCGCCGGGGCGAGATCCTCGGCCTGATCGGCGAAAACGGCGCGGGCAAATCCACCCTCATCAAGTGCTGTTCCGGCGCGGTGGTGCCCACGTCCGGCAAGATTAAAATCAACGGCAAGGAGTTCGACCGCATGACGCCCCAGCTGGCGGCGGAGAACGGCATTGCCATCATCTATCAGGAATTCAACAACGTCAAGGAACTGTCGGCTGCTGAAAACATGTTCCTCGGCCGCCCCATCCGCAAGGGCATCACCATCGACCGCAAGGCCATGGAGGCCGAGGCCGCGAAGGCCTTCGAGCAGCTTCATATTAAAATCAATCCCCGCGAGCTGGTGAAGAACCTCTCCGTCGGCTATCAGCAGATGATCGAGATCGCCAAGGCCATCCAGCAGAACGCCCAGGTTCTGATTATGGACGAGCCCAGCGCGCCGCTGACCAACAACGAGGTCGACGCCATGTTCGAGGTCGTCAACCTGCTCAGGAACAAGGGCGTCTCCATCATCTATATCTCCCACCGTTTGGAAGAAATCTTCTATCTGTCCGACCGCATCGAGGTCATCCGCGACGGCGAGTACGTGGACACCCTCATCACCCCCAACGCCACCGAGGACCAGCTCATCCAGATGATGGTCGGCCGCGAGATGACCCAGAAGTTCCCCGAGCGCAAGCCCTGCGTGGACGAGAGCAAGGTGGTTCTGGAGCTGAAGAACGTCTGCGGCAACGGCGATAAGAACATGTCTCTCAAGATTCACGCCGGCGAGGTGCTGGGCCTGGGCGGCCTGGTGGGCGCGGGGCGCACGGAGCTGGCGCAGGTCATCTTCGGCGCGAAGCCCAAGGAGTCCGGCCAGATGTTCCTGAACGGCAAGGAGATCAACCCCAAGACCCCCCGGGAGGCCATCGACCTGGGCATCGCCATGCTGCCCGAGGACCGCAAGCGCCACGGCGCGCTGCTGGGCGTCTCCATCAAGAATAACATCAATATGCCGACTTACGACCGCATCTCCAAGGCGACCGTCATCGACCTGAAAACCGAAAGGGAGCGGGCCGAGAAGTACCGCAAGGAGATACAGATCAAGTGTCCCACCATCAACCAGCTTGTCAAGAACCTCTCCGGCGGCAACCAGCAGAAGGTCATCCTCGGCAAGTGGCTGGCGGCGGACTCCCAGCTCATCATATTCGACGAGCCCACCCGCGGGATCGACGTCGGCGCGAAGTATGAAATCTACAAGCTCATCAACGAGCTGGTGGAGCAGGGCCGCGCCGTGCTGATGATCTCCTCCGAAATGGAAGAGCTGATCGGCATGAGCGACCGCATCATCGTGCTGGCCGAGCGGGAGATGACCGGCGAGCTGAAAAAGGAAGAATTCGACGCCAACACCATCATGGCAATGGCCTCGGCCATTGTGGATCAGGGTAAATAAGGAGGTTTCACGCAATGGAAGCAAAGGGAAACACCAAGAATCTGCTCAGGCAAAACGCCATCTGGCTGGTGTTCGTCGTTGAAGTCATCTTCTTCGCCATTTGCAGCCAGGGCACGTTTGTGACGCCCGGCAACATTACGAACATACTGCGCCAGGTTTCCTATTATGGCATCGCCTCCGTCGGCATGACCTTCGTCATCCTGATCGGCGGCATCGACCTGTCCATCGGCTCCATCATCACATTGGTCAACATGGTCTGCGCTTACATGATGGTCAACATGAACATGCACTGGACCATCTCCGTGCTGGCCGTGCTGGTCATCGGCGTGATCATCGGCCTGCTGAACGGCTTCATGGTCGCCAAGATCGGCATCCCCGCCCTGATCGCCACCTTCGCCGCCCAGACGGTTTTCGAGGGCCTGGCCTACATCCTCACCGCTGGCATGCCCGTCTCCGGCTTCAACAAGACCTACCCCGCCATGAACTTCTTCGCCCGCTCCACCGTGGACCTGCCCTTCATCTCTATCCCCTGGTGCGCCATCATCATGGTCGCCTGCCTGGGCATCGGCTCCTTCATACTGAACCGCTCCTACTTCGGCCGCTACTTCTACGCCATCGGCGGCAACGAGGAGGCCGCGGAGCTGTCCGGTATCCTGGTTGACAAGATGAAGATTTTGATCTACGCTTTGTCTGGCTTCTTTGCCGCGCTGGCCGGCATCGTCATGCTGTCCCGCACCGGCTCCGCCCAGGCCACCGTCGGCAAGGGCAAGGAATTCGACGTCATCACCTGCGTGGTCCTCGGCGGCGTGTCCGTCAACGGCGGCGTCGGCAAGATCTCCGGCGTGGTCGCCGGCGTGTTCATCATCGGCTGCCTCACCAACGGCCTCATCCTGATGAACGTCTCCGAATACATCCAGATGGTCGTCAAGGGCCTCGTCCTTGCCGCGGCCGTCGGCCTGGACTGCATGTCCAATAAGGGCAAGAGCAACTGATGATTAGTGGGGAGTTGGGAGTGGAGAGTGAAGGTTGAAAGCTTTCGGATTTCTCTGATATAATGTAACCATGCGGTTCGAGCTGTAAATATGTTTTACGAGGCCCACCTCATCCGCCCTCACGGGCACCTTCCGGCCCAGGGACCTGCCGGCCCGCCTTCGCTGAAAACAGCACACTGTGCTGTTTTCCGGGCGCTCAGGCCCCAAGGGGAAGGCAGGGGTTGGGAAATGCGGGCTCCAAAAGCCTTCCCCTTGAGGGGAAGGTGCCCCGAAGGGGCGGATGAGGTGGGTTACCCGCGTATCTCTGCAAATTCCAATTTATCATACAGCCCGCCGTTCCCCACTCCCAACTTCCAACTCCATACCCTACCAAATTAAGGAGGCAACCTCATGTCCAACAAAACCTTCTACATGACTGACATCGAAAAAATAGAGGTTGGCGAAGCGCCGATGCCCGTGGTGGGCGCGGACGACGTGATGATCAAGGTTCAGTCCGTGGGCGTGTGCGGTTCCGACCTGCACTACTACCGTTCCGGCTCCATCGGCGATTTCAAGGTGGAGTTCCCCTTCATACTGGGCCACGAGGCCGCGGGCGTGGTGTGCGAGGTGGGCGAAAACGTCAAGACCCTCAAGCCCGGCGACCGGGTCTGCATGGAGCCCGGCGTGCCCTGCATGAAGTGCGAGGAGTGCCTGAGCGGCCACTACAATCTCTGCAAGGACGTGCGCTTCTGGGCCACCCCGCCCTATGACGGCGTGCTCAGCGAGTATATCACCCATCCCGCCGCCTTCACCTTCAAGATTCCGGACAACATGTCCTTCACCGAGGGCGCGCTGGTGGAGCCCCTGGCCATCGGCCTCCACGCCTGCAATCAGGGCGGCGTGAAGCTGGGCCAGACCGTGGTCATCATGGGCGCGGGCTGCATCGGCCTGGTGAGCCTGCTGGCCGCCAAGGCCTACGGCGCGACCCAGGTGGTCGTGGGCGACGTCATCGACAAGCGCCTCGAAAAGGCCGCCGAGCTCGGCGCGATTCCCGTCAACACCAAGAATGAGGACATCGTGGCCAAGGTCATGGAACTGACGAACGGCCACGGCGCGGATGTCTGCATCGACTGCGCCGGCTTCTCCTCCACCGTGGACAACTGCCTCTCCGCCGCCAAGCCCGCCGGCACCGTCATCATCGTCGGCCTGGGCGAGGACCGCGTGAACGGCTTCAACACCTCCATCATGTCCACCAAGGAGCTGACCGTCAAGTCCATCTTCCGCTATCGCAACCTCTATCCCACCGCCATCAACGCTATCGCCGATGGACGCATCAACGTGGGCGCCATCGTCTCCCACCGCTTCAAGTTCGACGATACCATCAACGCCTTCGCCACCTGCCACAGGGACATCCGGAACGTGGTCAAGGGCGTCATAGAGTACTGATTGAAATTGAAAATTGATAATTGAAAATTGAAAATTCAGTTACCGCGCACCCTGTAGGGGTGGCGTTTCGCCGCCCGCCCCCTGCGAATCGTCACGACGTACCCGGCGGGCGGCGAAACGCCGCCCCTACAAGGTTTTGTGCTATATCGACCATTCATTTTCAATTTTCAATTTTCAATTCCATAAGGAGGATTGCAATGAAGCTCAACTATCAAGGCTTAAAGGACACCGCCGCCTGGGCGAAGGCGGGGATCGAGCTGCCGCCCTACGACGTGGAAGCGCTGGCGAAGGCCACCGTGGCGGACCCGCGCTGGGTACACTTCGGCATCGGCAATATCTTCCGCATCTTCGTGGGCAGCATCGAGGACAGGCTGCTCCGCGAGGGCCTCATGGACCGGGGCATCACCTGCGTGGAGACCTTCGACTATGATGTCGTCGATAAAATCTATACGCCCTATGACAATCTGGCCCTGGCCGTCTATCTGAAATCCGACGGCACCGTGGACAGGCAGGTGCTGGGCGGGCTGTCCGAGGCCATCAAGGCCCAGTCCTCCGACCCCGCGGCCTGGGCGCGGCTGAAGGCTGTCTTTGAAAATCCCGGACTCCAGCTCGTCACCTTCACCATCACCGAAAAGGGCTACGCCCTGCGCAACACCGAGGGGCGCTACTTCGGTTACGTCCAGGCCGACATGGACAACGGCCCGGAGGTGGTCACCGGGGCCATGGGCGTGGTCACCGCCATGCTGTATGCCCGGTATCTGGCGGGGAAGAAGCCGCTGGCGCTGGTCAGCATGGACAACGTGGCCCGCAACGGCGAAAAGCTGCGCAACTCCGTGATGGAGACCGCCATGGTCTGGAAGGAGCTGGGCCATGTGGACGCCGGCTTCGTGGAGTACGTCAGCGACGAGTCCGTGGTCAGCTTCCCCTGGACCATGATCGACAAGATCACCCCCCGCCCCAGCGTGGACGTGGCCAACGCCCTCGAGGCCTCCGGCGTGGAGGCCATGCAGCCCGTGGTCACCAATAAGCACACCTACATCGCCCCCTTCGTCAACGCCGAGGGCCCGCAGTACCTGGTGGTGGAGGACAACTTCCCCAACGGGCGGCCCCCGCTGGAAAAGGGCGGGGTGTTCATGGCGGACCGCGTGACCGTCAACCGCTCCGAGCGCATGAAGGTCACCGCCTGCCTCAATCCCATCCACACCGCCCTGGGCCCCTACGACGTGATGCTGGGCTACGAGCTCTTCGCCGACGGCATGCCCGACCCCGAGCTGTCCCGGCTGGCCGATCAGGTGGGCTACAAGGAGGGCCTCCCCGTGGTGGAGGACCCGGGTATACTGTCCCCCAAAGCCTTCATCGATGAGGTCATCCACGAGCGCTTCCCCAACAAGTACCTCGGCGATACCTCCCAGCGCATCTGCACCGACGCCTCCCAGGGCATGGCCTTCCGCTTCGGCGAGACCATCAAGGCCTACGTCGCCAAGGAGGGCACCGCGGGACGCCTCACAGGCATCCCCCTCGCCATCGCCGGCTGGCTCCGCTACTTATTAAAGATAGACGATGACGGCAACCCCTATACCCTCGCCCCCGACCCGCTGGCCCCTGTGCTGGCCGAGCAGCTCTCAAACGTCAAGATCGGCGACCCCGATTCCCTGACCGATGAGCTGAAGCCCATACTCGCCAACGCCAATATCTGGGGTGTGAATCTCAAGGAGGTCGGCCTCGCCGACAAGATAGAGTCCCTCTTCCGCCAGGAGATCGCCGGCCCCGGCGCCGTCCGCGCCACCTTGAAAAAGCACCTCGACGCGCTGAACTGAATATAATATCATAAGAAGCCGCTGCAAGGACGCAATCGCCCGCGCAGCGGCTTGATTTTACCTGCAAATATGGTAAAATGAGGGTATCGTTTGATAAAAAGGGATTTATCGGGATGTCATTCGAAACCCACCTCATCTGCCCTCACGGGCACTTGACAAGGGCCTGCCGGCCCCATCTCACTGAAAACAGTCCACTGGACTGTTTTCCGGGCGCTCGATGCTCCTCAAGGGGAAGGCGTGAACCCCCGTCTCCCCGACAACTTCCAATTTATCGAACTGATTGCTAATAAATATGAGGTTCAACGCGCCATGAAAAAGGAACGACTTGCGCCCCACGACATTCTCGTGCGCGGCGCGAAGGTACACAATCTGAAAAACATCGATGTGGACATCCCGCTGGGAAAGTTAGTGGCCATCGCGGGGGTGTCCGGCTCGGGGAAATCGTCGCTGGCGCTGGGGACGCTGTACGCCGAGGGCTCCCGGCGCTATCTGGAGGCGCTGTCCACCTACACCCGGCGGCGCATCACCCAGGCGGGGCGGGCGGACGTGGACGAGGTCAAACACGTCCCCGCCGCGCTGGCGCTGCACCAGCGGCCGGGCATCCCCGGCGTGCGTTCCACCTTCGGCACGGCTTCGGAGCTGCTGAACAGCCTGCGGCTGATGTTCTCCCGGCTGGGGAGCCACTGCTGCCCCAACGGCCATCCCTGCCCGCCCAGCATGGACGTGGCGCTGATGCTGCCCACCCGCTGTCCGGTCTGCGGGGAGGAATTCTACGGCCCCGGCGCGGAGGCCATGGCCTTCAACTCCGAGGGCGCCTGCCCCACCTGCCAGGGCACGGGCATCCACCGCACGGTGGACGAATCCACCCTCGTCCCGGACGAGTCCCTGACCATCGACGAGGGCGCGGTGCTCCCCTGGCAGACGCTGATGTGGTCGCTGATGAAGGACATCGCCCGGGAGCTGGGCGTCCGCACCGACGTCCCCTTTAAGGACCTGACCCAGAAGGAGCGGGACATGGTTTTCTACGGCCCGCCGGTCAAGCACCACATGATCTATCAGAACCAGACCAGCGGGGCCTCCGGCGAGATGGATTTCACCTATTTCAACGCCATCTACACCGTGGAAAACGCCCTGAGCAAGGTGAAGGACGAGAAGGGCATGAAGCGTGTGGAGAAGTTCCTCCGCGAAACCACCTGCCCCGACTGCGGCGGCACCCGATTGAGCACAAAGGTCCGCTCATCGACTCTGGCGGGCAAAAACCTCGCCGAGGCCACGGCCATGACGCTGGACGCCCTCATCCCCTGGGTCAGGGCCGTCCCGTCCACCCTCCCCGAAGCCATGCGGCCGATGGCTGAGAGCATCATACAGTCCTTCCTTGACAATGCCCGCCGCTTAAAGGACTTGGGGTTGGGCTACCTGTCATTGGACCGCGCCAGCAGCACGCTCTCCACCGGCGAACGCCAGCGCGTCCAGCTCGCCCGCGCCGTGCGCAACGAGACCACCGGTGTGCTGTACGTGCTGGACGAGCCCAGCATCGGCCTCCATCCCAGCAACATCGACGGCCTGATGGAGGTGGTGGACAGCCTCATCGCCGACGGCAATTCCGTCATACTGGTGGACCACGACGTCCGCGTGCTCAAGCGCGCCGACCACATGATCGAGCTGGGCCCCCTGGCTGGCAGCGAGGGCGGCACCATACTGGCCCAGGGCACGGTTGACGAAATCGCAAAGTCCCCTGTCTCCAAAATTGCCCCCTTCATCACCGGGACGGAAAACGTGCTGACGCGGAAACGCGCCGCAAAGGACGAGGTCTTTTCCATCGGCACGATACGTATGACCACCGCGCCCATCCACACCGTCCACGGGCTGAACGTCGCCATCCCCAAAGGACGTCTGACGGCGGTGACCGGCGTCTCCGGTTCGGGCAAGACCACGATGATACTGGAAAGCCTGATTCCCGGTCTCAATGCCCACTGTAACGGGGAGAAGCTCCCGCCTCACGTCCTGACCATCGAGGCCGAGGGCATCCGCCGGGCGAACCTCATCGACGCCTCGCCCATCGGCGTCAACATCCGCTCCACCGTGGCAACCTACTCCGGCATACTGGACGACCTGCGCCGCCTCTACGCCGCCACCGACGCCGCGAAAGCCCAGAAGTTCAACGCCGGGGCCTTCTCCTACAACACCGGTTCCCTCCGCTGCCAGACCTGCGACGGCACGGGCCAGATCTCCTTAGACGTGCAGTTCCTCCCCGACGTCACCATCACCTGCCCCGACTGCGGCGGCAACCGCTACGGCGCCACCGCCGCACACATCCTCTGGACGCCCAAGGGTTCCGAAAGGGCTTATCCCCTCCCCGAGCTGATGCGCATGACCGTCAGCGACGCCATGAAGGTATTCAAAAAGCACCCGAAGGTGCTGGACAAGCTGGCGACGCTCCAGAGCCTGGGCCTGGGCTATCTCACACTGGGCGAGGACACCCCCGCCCTCTCCGGCGGCGAGGCCCAGCGACTTAAGCTGGCCAGCGAGATGGGCAGGACCCAGGAGGATTCCGTCTTTGTGTTCGACGAGCCCACCATCGGCCTCCATCCCCTGGACGTGCAGGTGCTGTTGAGCGTATTCAACCGCCTGGTGGATGCCGGGGCGACGGTCATCGTCATCGAGCACGACCTGGATGTCATCGCCAATGCCGATTACGTCATCGACATGGGCCCCGGCGGCGGCGAGCAGGGCGGCCGGATCGTCGCCAGCGGCACCCCGGAGGAGATCGCCCAAAACGAAAACAGCATCACCGGCCGCTATATCCGCCCATTGCTGAAATAACGCCTAATATTGTGTCAACGAGAACCGTCCCTGATGACACATTTTTCGTCGCCCCGGCGGAAAGCTCTGGGGGAGACGCCGTTGAGGTCGTGGAAGGCCTTGCACAGGTAGCTGGGACTGGAAAAGCCGCAGGCGAGGCTGATCTCGGTGACGGTGAGGCGGGTCTCCACCAGCATCCGGGCGGCGTTGTTGACGCGATGGCGCAGCAGGTACAGCGTGGGCGTGGTGCCCAGCACCTGCTTGAAGCTGCGATAGGCCTCCCGTTCGCTGATGCTGGCCGAGGCGGCGATGTCTGCGACGCTGAGGGGCTCGTCGAAGTGGGTGTGGATGAAGGTCAGCATCAGCTTGACCCGGTCGGCGGAGGCGTCCCGCTCGCTGCCCTTTTCCTCCAGCATCGGCTCCACGAGACCGAACAGCGCCACCCATACCTGAAACAGCCCCGCCATGATCTCCAGCTCAAAGCCCCTCGGCTCCGCTGCCGCCAGTCCGAAAACCTCTGTGAGCCTCTCGATGATCCCCCGCTCCGGGGGATTTTCTCGTCTCAGGGCCAGCGCTTCGAGGCCTGCGCAGCGCTCCAGCGGGGCGATGTACCGGGCGTAGAGGCTCCCCGACCCCGCCAGCAGCGCGGGCATGAACTGTATGACCCGGAAGGTGGCCGCGTCCCCGGCCATGCGGTGGGTGTGGAGTATGTTGGCGTTGATGAAGTAGCCCTCCCCCGGCGACAGCGTGAACGTGCCGCTGGGTGTGGTGCACTCCACCGCGCCATCCACCACATATGCCAGCTCCACAAATTCGTGCCAGTGCCAGGACGAGCAGTTGTTGGCGTATTCCGCCAGATTGGACTCCACCGCGGCGAAGGGGAAGTCGTTCCCGCTGTCCTGGAGGGATTCCCGCAGCTTCTCCGACAGCGACAGGGCGTTCAGATGGTGGATCATGGCGGGCGCTCCTTTTTATGGGTTTCAGACCTGACGGTAAATTGAAGTATATCAGGGAAACAAAATAATCCTGTAGGGGCGCCGTTTCGGCGCCCGTCCCCAACGAAACGCATCGTCCTACCCGGCGGGCGGCGCTACGCCGCCCCTACAGGAGAGCAGGTAGCTCCAGAATATTTCCTCTCCTATTATTTTGGCAGGATATTGAAAGTTTGTGGCAGTCCATTGATTGTTTTGCGGGCTGAAAACAGGTATACTTTAATCAGCGCAAGGGCAATGGCCCCGCGAACATTATAGCACAAATCAGTCCTTAAAGGGAGGTATTTTCATGAAAATATACGGCATTTCAAACGTCAGCGCGTTCCTGGACCGCGTCATGCGGTGCACGGGGAAGGTGTACAGCGTGGAATCCGACGGCGAGACCCGCGACCTCAAGGCTACGGCGGGATATTTGATCAACAGCGGCATCGCCGGCCACCTTGCCGGCATCCGGGAGATCGATCTGGACGTGGAGAAGCCCGCCGACGTCCGGATGCTGATGACCTACGTCTGCCGCGCCGGCGGCGCGCTGTAAAGGGGGAATGGGGTCATGCAGCATGTCCTCGGCGGGGTCCGTCCCGCTCTGCGGCTTCCCGGCCGGCGCTTCGCCGTGCTGATCGCGGCCCACATCATCTTCGGCTTCGCCAACGCGCTGCTCCGGCTCTCGGGCCAGGGCAACGATCCCAGCACCGCCCTGGTGCTGGCTCTGGGCCAGCGGCTGGGGCTTTCCCTCTCCACCATGAGCCTGGTGGTCTACGGGCTGTACTTCATCATACAGTTCTCCGCGGACCGCTCCCTGGTGGGCATCGGCACCTTCATCAACTGGGTGTTCATCGGCATACTGACCGACGCCTGCTTCGCCCTCTACAACCGCACCTTCGTGTTGCCGGCGGCGCTGCCCTGGCGGCTGGGGGCGGCGGGGATCTCCATCGTGCTGTTCAGCCTGGCGGCCAGCATGTACCAGACGGCGGCCCTCGGGGTGTCGCCCTACGACAGTCTCTCCATCATTTTGAGCCGCAAAACCGGCCTGCCCTACGTCGGCTGCCGCGTGCTGACGGACAGCCTCAGCGTCCTCCTCTGCGCAGCTCTCGGCGGTGTGCTGGGCGTCGGCACGCTGATCTGCGCCGTCGGCGTCGGCCCTATCATTACCTTCTTCAACCGCACCGTTTCACAGAAGCTGACGGGGATGAGAGAGACGAGCGTTTGAGCGAGTTACCAGCTTTCCTGTAGGGGCGGCGTTTCGCCGCCCGCTCGATAAAACGCGCCGCCTCGCAGGGGCGGGCGCCGAAACGGCGCCCCTACAAGGTTGGTTTGTCTCCCCGACAAATTCCAATTCATACTAATCTTAATCTAAAAGTTAGCTAGCCTGCGAGCGGATTTTTCGTCCTGCCAAGGCGAAAGCCCGCAGGCTTGCTGGCGGCAAGTCAAGGGATTTCAACGCGGGCAGGGCGGAAAAGACGCCGCAGGATGGTTGATTTTTAGGTTGAGATTAGTATCATAAGGGTGGACTGAACAGTTACTATTTGGGCATAAAAAACCCGCCGCATTGCGGCGGGTTTCTTTGAAAAAATCAGCCCTCCTGGGGAGCGCCAACGGGGCAAACGCCCGCGCAGGAACCGCAGGACACGCACAGATCGGCATCGATCACGAACTTGCCATCGCCTTCGCTGATGGCGGAAACGGGACACTCGTCAGCACAGGTGCCGCAGGAGACGCACTCGTCAGAAATAACATATGCCATAGTATAATACCTCCGTGTTTTTTTTGATGGGACTATTATACATCAAAACGCATCAAATTGCAAGAGGTAATTCAAAAAAAACTAACTTTTTCCGTTATGCACCGCTAACAGGCCCCTTAAAACCGGGATTTTTGCAAGTTAGCGATGAAAAACTGCAAAAATTATACGACGCTAACCGGGTTAGGATTATGCAATTAAGAATGGGGAGCAAGGACAATGCCTGCTCCCCATATCGTCATTTGCTGTACTTCTCCACCTTGTATTCGACGCCGTCGGTGTCCACGGTGACGCGCTTCATGCGCTGCTCCTGGACGGGGCGGTCCTGGAAGCCGGTGGGGGTGTTGGCGATCTGGTCCACCACCTCGATGCCCTCCAGGACGATGCCGAAGGCGGCGTAGTCGCCGTCGAGGTGCGGGGCGTTGGCGTGCATGATGAAGAACTGGGAGCCGGCGGAGTTGGGCATCATGGAGCGGGCCATGGAGAGCACGCCGCGGGTGTGCTTTAAGGTGTTTTGCTTGAAGCCGTTGCGGGCGAATTCGCCCTTGATGGTGTAGCCGGGGCCGCCCATGCCGGTGCCCTGGGGGTCGCCGCCCTGGATCATAAAGCCGGGGATGACGCGATGGAAGATCAGGCCGTCATAAAAGCCCTTTTCGATCAGGTTGACGAAGTTTGCCACGGTGTTCGGCGCGACCTCGGGATAGAGCTCCGCCTTGATAATGCCGCCGTTTTCCATTTCGATGGTGACGATGGGGTTCTTGCTCATAATGGGTTCCTCCTGTGGAATTGTTATTTTTTACCGGATTTTTTCCGCCTCATAGGTCTCGCCGTAGGTCTCCACCCGGATGGTCTTGATCTTCTGCTCCTGGATGGGGCGGTCGCTGGCGTCGGTCTGGGTGGCGGCGATGGCGTCCACCACGTCCATGCCCTCGGTGACGCGGCCAAAGGCGGCGTACTGGCCGTCGAGGTGGGGGGCGTTCTGGTGCATGATGAAGAACTGGCTTCCGGCGGAATCGGGGTTCATGGAGCGGGCCATGGAGATGACGCCGCGCTCGTGGGAGAGGTCGTTTTCAAGGCCGTTAGCGGCGAACTCGCCCTTGATGCTGTAGCCGGGGCCGCCCGCGCCGGTGCCGGTGGGGTCGCCGCCCTGGATCATGAAGCCCGCGATGACGCGATGGAAGATCAGGCCGTCGTAGAAGCCCGCATTGGCTAATTCAATGAAGTTTGCCACGGTGTTCGGGGCTTTCTCCGGCAGCAGCTCCAGCGCGATGACGCCGCCGTTTTCCATCTCGATGGTGGCGGTGGGGTTCTGGGCCGCCAGCGCCGCGCCGCCCAGGGTCAGCGCCAGCACCAGCGCCAGCGTGATGATTAGCTTTTTCATTTCTTTTCCTCCTTGTCCTTGCCGTCCACTTTGGCCTTGTCCAGCTTTTCCGGTTCATAGTCCACGTCGAAGGTCCTGACGCGGATGTTTTTGATGACCAGCTTGTCCAGCGGCACATAGCTGCCGTCCACCGGCTTGGAGCCGATGCTGTCCAGCACCGCCAGGCTCTGCTCGTCCATGATGCGCCCGAAGGCGGCGTACTGGCCGTCGTATTCGGGATAGCTGCCCTCCATGATGAAGAACTGACTGCCCGCCGTGTCGTAATTGCTCTTGCGGGCCATGGAGATGGTGCCGCGCATGTGGGAGAGGCTGTTTTCAAAGCCGTTGGCCCGGAACTCGCCCTTGATGTAATAGCCGGGGTCGCCGGTGCCGTTGTCGTTGGGGTCGCCGGACTGTATCAGCACGTTGGACACCACCCGGAACACCGTCAGGTCGTCGTAAAACTTGTCGTTGGCCAGCTTCACGAAGTTCGCCACGGTGTTGGGCGCGATCTGCGGGTACAGCTCGAAGTGCATCTGACTGCCGTCCGACATGGTGATGGTGGCGATGGGGTTCTGCTCGATGCCGGAATAGGGGTTTTTCTTCTTGCAGCCGGTCAGCAGCAACGCCAGCAGCAGCAGAACCAGCCCGAGGCGCTTCATCGTCCCACCTCCCCGCAGAGTATCACCGAGCGCTTGCGGGCGACCATTTCGTCCACGCGGGCGATGTACTCGTCGATGTTGCGGACGTTGGGCGCCCGCTCGATGCGCAGGGTCCGGTCGAACAGCCACTTTGAGATGGCCCCGGCGCCCAGCGCCAGCACGCTCACCGTCTCCTCCATGTTGCCGATGTTATAGAGACATGCCTTTCCCGGCAGCGCGTAGCCCACGTTTTCCAGGTTGCCCGCCATGTACTTCTGACGATAGAGGTAATAGGGGCGATACCCCTGTCCCATCAGGCGGCTTCTCGCCGTGGTAATCATCTCCGCCGCGCCCTCGGCGTTGGTCTGGGTGTGGCCCCCGGCGACGGTCAACTGCTCGTGGAGCTTTGAGGAGCGCTTGATGGCGAGGCTGTGGACGGTGACGCTCTCGGGCCGCAGGCCCTCCACCACGTCCAGCGTATGCCGGAAGTCCGCCACAGTTTCCCCGGGCAGGGCGGCGATGAGGTCCATGTTGATGTCGTCGAAGCCCAGCTTCCGGGCCAGCGCGTAGGCCTCCAAAGTCTCCGCGCCGGTGTGGGCGCGGCCAATGCGCTTCAGAGTTTCATCGTTGAAGGTCTGGGGATTGACGGAAATCCGTCCAATGCCCCGGTCCCTCAGCATCCTCAGCTTTTCCTCGTCGATGGTGTCCGGTCTCCCCGCCTCCACGGTCCACTCCACGGCGGTGGGGAAGGCGGTCTGGGCCGCGATGAGTATCCTTTCCAGATCGGCGCAGGGGATGGCCGTGGGCGTGCCGCCGCCGACGTAGCCCGCCCGCAGGGTGTAGCCCGCCTCGTCCATCAGCGCCCTGCACATTGCGATCTCTCTGAGCAACGCGTCCACATAGGGCGCGACCCTCTTGCCGTCGCCGATCTCCCCGGCGGAGAAGGAGCAGTAGGAGCAGCGGGTCTTGCAGAAGGGGATGCCGATATACAGATCAAACTGGTTCGCCGGGGCCTCCCGTATGCCCGCCTGCATTTTGGCGATCTCGCCCAGCAACGCGGCGCGGTCGGGGGAGACGTCGTAGGCCGTCTGCACGTTCTGAACGGCGTCCTCCAGCGACATGCCCGCCTCGATGGCCTCATAGAGCAGCCGCGTGGGCCGTATGCCGGTCAGACTTCCCCAGGGCGGACGGGTCCCGGTCAATTCCTTCAAGAGGTTGTACAGCGCCAGCTTCACCTGCCGCTTGCGCAGGCGCTTGACCTCCACCGGCGTGCCGGTGAAGGCGGGCTGGTCCAGCACGCTCTCCCGGTCATCGCTCATCCAGCGGTCGATCCAATGGCCGTCCCTGTCGGTGAAGTGATGCTCAAACACCGTCTCGCCGTCGGTGAGGCTGATCTGTATGTCGCCGTAGAACAGCCGCAGCACGTCGCCCAGATCGGAGAAATATTCCGGGGTATCCGTGATGATTCGGATCATAGGCGATAGCGGCTCCTTTCCGTGCCGATGGTGGTGCTCGGGCCGTGGCCGGGGTAGACCTTCAGCTCTGGAGGCAGGGCCAGCAGTTTTTTAAGCGACAGTATCATCGCCCGCTGATCACCGCCGTAGAGGTCCATCCGCCCGAACCCGGCCTTAAACAGCGTGTCCCCGGTGAACAGCAGGTCCTCGCCGGTCACCCGCAGACAGACGGAGCCCCTGGAGTGGCCGGGGGTGGGGATGACCTCGAACTCCATGCCCGCGGCGGAGAGCTTCTCCCCGAAGGGCCGCGCCTCTATGGCCGGGCCGGGCATATCGTCCCTGCCCATCAGGCTGTAGAGGCCGTTCAGCCGGGGATCATTCAGTATCTCTATGTCCTCTTCGGCGATGTAGACTGACGCGCTGGTGTCCCGCGCCAGCTCGCCGACAGCCATGATGTGGTCAAAGTGGCCGTGGGTCAGCAGTATCGCCGCCAGCCTCCGGGGGCCGAGGGCGTTTTTGAGTTTGATGTAATCGTCGCCGGGATCGACCAGCACGCAGTCGTCCCGCCCCTCCATGTAAATCAGATAGGCGTTTTCCTGGATATCGCCGCAGACGATGGTCCTGATCTGTATGGACATGACAGCCTCCCTATATATCACTTGACAGCACGGCAGGGTTTGCGCTATTATAACGGCAGGAAGGGATGACGCTTTTGGACGGCTTCTCCCCTTCTGTACGGAGACAGGCCGCTATCCTTTGCGCGGGATGGCGGCCTGAACTTTAAGGCTCACGCCTCATGGCTATATTATCATATAGCAGCCTTCAATTCAATTCGCATTTGGTTAAAACGGCAAGACAGTTATTACATCCCCGAAACGCGGTACCACGCGCCGCTGACGCGGCTGTCCTCATCGAAGAACACCACCAAAATTTCATCCTTCAGTTCATCCTCGGCGTTGTCGCGGATGAGCCAGGCCACCTCCTCGGGGTAGTCCCATATCTGGGGCACGCCCTCCATCAGAGCCTGGGCTTCGTTGCGGTACATGCCGTTTTGGATGCCGCAGAGGGTGTCCGACGTGTTTTCGGGCCGCAGGTCGATGAAGGTCACCACGCCGCCGTTGCCCCGCAGGGCCAGCGCGTCGCCGACGTAACTCTCGGCGTATTCTTCGCCCGCCTCGAAGGTCAGTCCGCCCACCTGCGCCGCCGCCTCTGAGATGGTCTGACCAAAATAGCCCGAAAGCTCGCGGCCCGTGGTTGCGGCGGCCTCCGTCTCACCGATCACCTGGGAAAGGTCCGGAAGCTCCGCTGTCTCCTCGATCACCTGAGACAGGTCCGGAAGCTCCGCCGTCTCAGCCGCGCCCGCCGCCCACAGCAGCAGCGCCAGCACGATCAGCAGCCTGCGCTTCATGTTGCATGACCTCGCTTTCTTGATTTGAGAAACAGGGATTTATCGGGGTAATGCGTAATTCATAATTCATAATGCGTAATTGGAAAATACCTATCGTGTCAGCATTCTCATAATTACGAATTACGCATTATGACAAATTCCAATTCACCGCTCCCTCTATTATGCCACATCCCCGTCTCCCCGTCAATTGCCCGTCACTTGGAGGACAGTGCGTTTTTGAAGACGTCCAGCAGCTTCGGCGCGAGGGTTTCGGCGAAATACTGGCAGGTCTTGGGGAGGTAGGCCAGGTTGACGGCGAGGGTGGCGGCATCCTGCATGAGCTTGGCGCTGAAGAATTCGGCCCAGGGCTCTGCGGAGATCTCGGCGTTGCCCTTTTCGTCATAGTAGTAATACTGGGCAATTTCCCTGTACTGGGGCATTTGCAGCATGTAGCTGTGGCCATAATTGCCGCTGACGGCGAAGTTGGTGGCGCCCTCGATGGCGTCCCACACCATGGTGCCGTTGTTCATGGGCAGTGTGGCGTTCATCTCCGCCTCCAGCAGGTCGGTCAGCGCGTAATAGACCTGCTTTTCGGAGCTGTTCAGCCCGGAAAGCGCGGCGCTCTCGTTCAGCAGCGTGCGATAGTCCATGACGGCGTCGGCCACGCGGCTCGCGCTGACATTGCCGGCGCTGACCCCGGCGGAGGCGATGGCCTCGTCCATGCGGTCCAGCAGCACCTGCCGCACGTCGTCGTTGATGACCTGGTTGACCGCGTCGGTATCCGAGTACAGCGCCACGCGCTCCGCGCCGTTGAAGTCCACGGCATGGCCGCTCTCGTGGAAGGCCTGGTAGGCGTAGGAATCCGTGCTGGAGCTTGCGGGAAGGAGATAGAGCGTGTTGTCCGCCATCAGGAACTGGGACACGCCCAGGCTGGCGCCCCGCTTGTCGCGGGTGGCGTTGGCGACGATGTTATAGGTGCCCTGGGCCAGCACGTAGAGGTCCCGGAACAGCGTCTCCGCGCTCTTGACCTTCTCCACCACGTAGCTGGCGTTGGCCTGGGAGAAGCCGCTCTTCTCCAGCCGACCCTCCACCAGCGACCAGATCACATTGTCGCCCTCGTCCTCGTTCATCAGCGCCTCGTTCTTCATAACCGCCTTCTGCACGTTGGTGAGGTTCACGTCGGACAGGTCCCCGGTGTCCACCACCTGCACCCGCAGGGACGCGGACATGCCGTTGTCCAGCAGCGCCGTCACCCGGGCCTCGCCGGGGTCCGCCGCGGTAATGACGCAGCCGCTGTTGCTCTGGTTGGACAGGCCCACGGCATTGGAGGAGGTCTGCCACGTCAGCGCGCCGGTGTAGTCGTAGGGCGAAATGGAGGCGTAAAGCGTCTTCTGACTGCCCAGGGCCAGCATGATGTCCCCGAAATAGTTCAGCGAGACGGTGTGATTGCTGGCTTGGCCGGGGGTCCTGACCTGGCCGTGGGCCGCCGAGGACAGCTCGGTCTCGCCGTTGGCATTGTAGGCGGTGACGAACACGTGCCACGTGAGGCCCGCGCTGAGCCCCTGGATGTCGGTGGAGAGGGTGGAAGCGCCGAACCCGGCGTAGAGCGTCGCCTCATCGGGGCTGGCGCTGGTGCCGTAGTAGACCCGGTAGCCGTCGGCCCCGGAAACCGCGTCCCAGTCAGCCCGGAGCGCGGTGTTGCTTAAAGCGGTGACCCGCACCGTACCCGGCGCGGCGGGCACGGCCAGACCGGAGGCGGAATCGACGACACGCACATAGCAGGTGGCGACCTCGCCCCGGCCATTTTCGGCGGTGATGGTCGCGTCGCCGCCGTGGATACCGGTGACCACGCCGTCCTTGCTGACATAGGCCACATATTCATTGGAGGAGCTGAACGTCACCCCGGAGGACTGGGAGACCCTCAGCACGATGTACTCATAGGGCCTCAATTCGACGGCGGCGGGGCTGACGGACAGAGCGGCGGGGGCCTTGCTCACCGTCACCTTCAGCTTCGCGGTCTTCTTGTTGGCGGTCTTGACGGTGATGGTGGCGCTGCCCGCGCTCCGGGCGGTGACCACGCCCATATCGTCCACGTCGGCCACGGAGAACTTGCTGCTGGTGAAGGTCAGCGCCGAGACGCCGCCCGCGTCGGTGTCGGGCTCTATGGCGTAGCTGTCACCCACATAGAGCGTTACGCTGCTCTCCGGCAGGCGCAGATAGGTGGGCACCGGGGCGACCACGATGGTCATGGAGGCCGAAAGCCCGTTGGGCGTGACGGCGTTCAGCACGGTCTCGCCCACGGCCAGCGCCTTTACGGTGATCTTGTTCTTGGAAATTTTGGATACTGCGGCGACGGACGTGTCCTCGATGGCGACATCCACCTCGCCCTCGCTGTCCAGCGCCCAGGTGACCGTGTCGGTCTTGCCCTTGTTCAGCACCATGGAGCTTTTGGACAGGGTCAGCTTCGTGGGCGGGGCGACCACCTTCAGCTTGCAGGTGGCCTTCTTCTTGTTGGCGGTGATGGCGGTGATCTTCGCGGAGCCCCGGCCCACCGCCGTGACAAGGCCATTCTGGTCCACCGTCGCCACATTAGGCGCGTCGGTGCTCCATGTAATGGTGGAATAGCTGTTCGCGGGCAGGGCGGCCTCCAACTGGAAGGTGTCCCCGGCGCTGAGGGTCAGGCTGGTCTTGTTCAAGGTGACCTTGGAGGGGGCCTTGTAGACCTGCACCGCGCAGGTGGCGCGCAGGCCGTTGTGGGTGGTGACGGTGATGGTGGCCTTGCCGGCCTTCTTGCCGGTCACCACGCCATCGTCGGTCACGGGAGCCACCTTGACATCGGAGGATTTGAAGGTGAGCCCGGCCAGCACGTCCGCGTCGAATACGGGCTTCAGCGCCAGCGTATCCTTTTCGCCGATGGCGTAGGCGTCCTGCTCAAACCGGACGCTCTTCGGGGCGGGCAGCACGGTCACGCTGAGCCGCGCCGACAGCCCATTGTAGGTGGAGGCGGTGACCACGGCGCTGCCGGTCTGAACGGCGGTCACCGCGTTCCCACTGACGGTGACGGCGTCGCCGCTGACGGAAAGGCTGTACTCCGCCGAGCCGCCAGTGAGCTTCACATTGGGGATGTAGGTCTGGCCCACGGACAGCGCCACATTGGCCCGGTCAAAGGCGATGGCGGTGGGCGCGGCGGCGACGGTCAGCTTGCAGGTCGCCTTCTTGCCGTTGCCGGTCTTTGCGGTGATGGTGGCCGAGCCCTTCGAAATTGCCCTGACCAGACCGTCATCGTCCACCGTGGCCACGGAGGTCTTGTTGCTCGTCCAGGTGATGGAGGACCAGGTGCCCTCGGGGATGGAGGCCGTCAGCTGGAGCCGCTCTCCCGCGCCGAGGCTGGCCTTGGTCTGGGTGAGGGTGACCTTCGAGGGGGCCTTGGCGACCTCCACCGCGCAATGGGCGGCATAGTTGCTCCAGGTCACGGTGACCACGGCAGACCCCGCCTTTTTCGCCGTCATCACGCCCGCCTTGCTCACCGACACGATCTTCGGCGCGGAGCTTTCAAAGCGCAGGCCCGATACGGGAGCACCGTCCATCGCCGCCGTAAGCTCGAATTTATCCTTGACGCCCAGCCGCAGCGACTCGGCGTTCAGATGGAAACCGGAGGCCACCGGGGCCATCAGACCCTCGGTTTCGTCGGTTTCCACCCCGGTGACCTCCGGCTCGGTGGTTTCCGCCCCGGTTACTTCCGGTTCGGTGGTCTCCGCCTCGGTTGCTTCCGATTCGTCGGTTTTCGCCTCGGAGATTTCCGGCTCGGTTGCTTCGGGTTTGCTGATTTCCGGTTCGGTGACTTCCGCCTCGTCTGTTTCAGAGACTTCCGCTGCGGAAGCCTCCACAGGTTGAGCTTCCTCGACCTCAGCTTCTTCCACTTCCTCCGCATCGTCGGCGTCCGCCTCCGGTTCGCCCAGCGCGACCTCCTCAAGCTCCGCCACAGGCGCTTCGGGGCCCAGTTCCTCCGCCAGCCCCGCGGGCAGCATCGCCGCCCACACGGCCAGCATCAGTATCCAGGCCACCAGCTTTTTAAGACGCATATGCTTCATGATAAAACCTCCGATTGCTGCGGGTTGAGGGAAGGGAAATATTTTTGTTTTGCAGATTAAATTGGAATTTGTCGGGGTAAGAGGGTAAGCCACCTCATCCGCCCTCACGGGCACCTTCCCCTCAAGGGGAAGGCAGGGGCTGGGCTACTGGAACCCCAAAAGCCTTCCCCTTGAGGGGAAGGTGGCGCGGAGGCAACTTTGCCTTTGGCAAAGTTGGTCTCAAATCGAAGATTTGAGGCGCGGCACCGAAGCGCCGGATGAGGTGGACTACGAAAGACACCCCGACAAATCCCCGTTTATCACCCATTCAACTCCCCGCCCCGACGGCCAGCAGGGCGAGGAGCGTTTCAAGCACCTCGTCCGGGGCATGGCTGAGGGCGGCGGCGGTGTAGCGGGTGACGCCGGTATCGAAGCGCAGGGCCAGCACGTTCACGCCCGCCCTGGCGTCGCCGGGATAGTCGTCGTCCCAATGGTGCAGATCAGCGCGGTTCAATATGTCCAGCAGCGCCCCGGCGGTCTCCGGGGTCAGCGCGGCGGCGCGGGTTGCGCGGCAGACGTCCATGGGCACGGGCCGCGCATCATCGTAATACAGAAGTCCCCGTTCAAAGTCCACCAGCAGGGAGGCCGTCGCCGCGCCCTCGGGGTGCAGCACTGCCAGCTCCCGGAGGCCGTCCAACGATTCCGGCAGGGGAACCGGGGACTCGTTCAGCAGACCCTCATAGCTGATGGGCACATCCGCCGCCAGATTTTCCGCGTACCGACGGGCCAGCGCCGGGTCCATCAGGCCGATGATCCGGGCGGTATAGCCCTGTTCTTCTATAAAAGCGGCTAGCCTGTCCCGAAGATCCGCGTCGGCCTCGATACCGGCCTTCTCAATAAAGGCGTCCACCGGCATGTTCGCTTCTCCCTCCTGCATCGCCGGCGCGCTCAGCAGAAGCGCCAGCAGCAAAGCGGTGATCCATCTCATAACGCGCCTCCTGTGCAAATCTGTGTGGCAATTTGGAAGTTGTCGGGGAATCAAACTATCCCTGTAGGGGCGCCGTTTCGGCGCCCGCCCCAACGAAACGCATCGTCCTACCCGGCGGGCGGCGCAACGCCGCCCCTACAGGAGAGCGGGCAACTTCCCGACAAATCCCCGATTAACGAAACAACCACCTCTCCACCCTTATCCTATCACAAATCTGTATTGAAGTTGTGTCAAAACTTATAACAATCCGTGATAGATGTCAAATAAATATTTAAGCGCGGCGCGTCCGGGGTTCGGACGCGCCGCGCGGGGGTCAGTTTTCATTTTTCAATGCCGCCCTGACGCGGCGGGTGACTTCGGCGGCGCGCTTGTGGTCGCGGCCGCCGGCGGTGACGCCCACGGACACGTCGCCGTCCACGACGACGCCGGGGAAATAGAAATCGCATAAAGATTTATCGCTGGAGACGTTGACGGGAATTCCCCGCTCCCGGCAGGCATCGGCGATAGCGGCGTTCAGCGCGGCGTCGTCGGTGGCGGCCAGCACCATGTCCCGGCCCTCCAGGTCATCGGGCGAAAAGGGCCTGCGCTGAACGGTCAGCCGCCTCGCGTCGGCCTCGGCCTGTACCGCGGGACCGATCTCCGGCGCGATGACTTCCACATGGCCGCAGAACTGCGTCAGCGCCGCCGCCCGCCGCCCCGCGATGGTCCCCGCGCCCACCACCAGCACCCGCTTCTCCGAAAGGTCGATGAACATGGGGAACCATGGGTATTCCTGCATAACGTCACCCCCTGGCCCGAGCCTTTTTGACAAAGTGGTTGAGTATACCGCCCAGTATGATGATTGCCAGCGAGATGGCCAGCACCTGCTTGGCGGCCTCCTGGGGCACATCGTTCCTGTCGCCGATGGATTCGGCGTAGAAGGTGAGCTGGTATTCGATCTCCACCGGGTCGCCCATGGCGGTGGTGTCGGCGACCACGGTCACCGGCTGATCCATGGCGGCGATGGGAATCTCAAAGGACGAGTTGCCGCCCTCCGAGAGATTGTCATAGCGGACCCCGCCCACCAGCATGTAGTCGTAATACGCGCTGGACCACAGCAGCCGTGCCCAGGCTTTTCCCTCCCGGACCAGCAGTATGGTGGGGGAGCTGACGTCCGCCCGCCCGCTGCCGCCGGAGAGGCTGACCTCGATGGCATATTCCCCGTCGGCCAGGTCCACGGCCACGGGTTCCACCGCCCCTGCCGCGCTCTCCGCCGCAGCAGCCGTGTCCCCATAGGCCAGCAGCGCCTTTTCAAGCAGTTCGTAATTCGGCAGCTCAAAGGACAGCGCCCCCTTGGGCAGGAAGGCTGCGTCCACCAGCAGCCGCCGGTCGTACCACTGGTCCCGCTTCACGCTGTGGGCGGCGCAGTCGAAGGGCATATTCAGCGCGGGCACGGGGATGTGGAACACCGTGCCGCCCTCCGTCCTTTCGCCGGGAATTTCCTCATCCATCCGCACAAGGTCGTAGCTGTCGCTGCCGATCAGTATGTCCGCGGACAGCTCGCCCCCCGCCACGTGCAGCACAGCCGAGCGTATCTTGAAGAAGGGTGAGGTGGACTGGACCTCGACTTCATATTCCCCGTTCGCGATCATGCTGCCGGGGATGGGCGTCATGCCGTAGTGGCCCAGCTCCTTATCCCTGGCGGCGGTCTGCGCAGCCTCCAGACTGTCGGCGGTATCCTTCGGCGCGATGACCGTCACAGCCAGGGCGGGACATTGCACGATAATCAAAGCGCAAAGCGCCAGAATCAGCTTGCGCACGGGGTCACTCCTCTCGGTTGGAAAAAATTCGAAGTGGCAGCGCAAATCCCTGCCTGTCGAACTTCTCACAAATTTTTCTTCTTATAAATAAATACCACTGAGATCGTGCCGAATACCACAAGGTACACGGCCAGCACGATGAACCCGAACGCCCCCGGCGGCTCCCCATAGGCCACGGCGCGGATCATGGCGCTGGACTGGGACAGGGGCAGCAAGGCGATGACCTGCCGAAACCCGGCGGGCATCTGGTCGGTGGAGAAGAAGGTGTTGCAGAGGAAGGACATGGGCATGATGATGTAGGAGGTATAGCGCGGCGCGTCGGTATAGCTCTTGGCGAGAAAGGACAGCACCAGCGCGATAGTGGAGAACACCGTACCGTTTAAGAACATGATGAGCACGGACCAGCCGTTGAACACCAGCGACGTGCGTATCGGCAGCGTCAGCAGCAGTATGACGCCCCCGGCGTACATCCCCCGGAGGCTCCCGCCGATGACCTGCCCCAATATGAACTGCCACAGCGGCGTGGGCGACACCATGATCTGGTCCAGCGCCTTCTCATACAGCCGCTGCACGCTCATCGACTGGGCGATGGCCCCGAAGGAGCCGGTCATGGTTGCCATCGCCACGATGCCCGGAATCAGGAATTTCAGATAGGGCTCCCCGTGAGACGTGGTCTGTATCCCCATGCCGAATATGATCAGGTACATCAGCGGTGAGATCATCGCCGCCACGGTGATCTTGTAAAAATCCCGGCGAAATTCCACCCACTTTTCCCAGAGAACGGTGATAATACCCATAAAGGATTCCTTTCAGGAATAATGTGGAATGGGGAATTGGGAATGGGGAATTAAGTTACCGACGGCAACGCTATTCATTCCCCATTCCCCATTTCCCATTCCCCATTTTTACTAAAGTTTCCGCCCGGCACAGTCCACAAACACGTCCTCCAGCGTCGTGGCACGCAAAGTCGCCCCTTCACCGGCGGTGGAGAGGTGGGCGATGGCCTCGGCGCGGTCGTGGAAGTAGCGGCTCTGGAGGGTGTCGTCGGCGGTCTCGTCCACGGCGAAGGGGCCCAGCTCGCGGATGAGGGCCTCGGGGCTGTCCAGCTTCTGGAGCTTCCCCCGGTTCACCAGCGCCACGCGGTTGCACAGGGCCTGGGCCTCTTCGATGTAATGCGTGGTCAGCACGATGGTCATTTTGTCGGAATTGACCTTGCGCAACAGGTTCCACATCTGCCGCCGGGACAGCGCGTCCATGCCGGCGGTGGGCTCGTCCAGCAGCAGTATCTCCGGCTCGATCATCAGCGCCCGGCAGATCATCAGCTTGCGCTTCATGCCCCCGGAGAGGTGGCGCACCGTCCTGCGCCGGTACTCCTTCAAGCCCGCAAATTCCAGCAGCGCGTCCGTCTTTTCCCGGATGACCTTCTTCGGCAGAAAGTACAGCCGCCCCTGGTATTCCATCACCTCGTCCATGTTCATGTCCTGGCGCATGGAATACTCCTGGGTGATGACGCTGAGCTTGCGCTTCTGTTTCGACGCCTTGCGGTCCAGCCGCTCGCCGTCCACCCGGATCTCCCCGGAGGTGGGCAGCAGCACCGTGGACATCATGGAGATGGTGGTGGTCTTGCCCGCGCCGTTGGGACCCAGCAGGCCGAAGAACTCCCCGGTCTCGATGGTCAGGCTCAGATTGTCCACCGCCGTGAAGTCACCGAAGCGCTTGGTGAGGTGTGAAAGCTCTATCATATCATTCCTTGGCGATGACCAGCGAGAAGTAGCCCGCGTCATCTGGGATCTCGTCCACGCTGCGGTAGACCTTCTCGTTCTCCATGCTGCAATTTTCAACCATCATGACCTTGCGCCCACTTTGGCGGAGGGTCTCCTTCACCTTCGCCATCTGGCTGGCGGACTTCATCAGCACATAGTTGCCCTCCCGGTCCAGCTCCTCGCCCAGGCGATGGACCGCCGGCACCACGTGGAGCGATTCGTTCCACTCCACCAGCGGCACGTTCAGCCGCGCCGCCGCCGCGCAGAAGGAGGTGATGCCCGGCACCAGCTCGGTTTGGTAGCCGTCAGCCTCAAGATAGTGCTGGATGTAGCTGAAGGTGCAGTAGATGGTGGAGTCGCCCAGGGTCAGATATACCACGTTCTTCCCCTGATCCAGATACCCCTCGATCAGCTTCGCCGCCTTCTGGTGCTCTTTGTCGATCAGCTCCCGGTCCTTGATCATCGGCATGTAGACCGGCACCAGCTCCTTGTTCTCAAGCTCCGGGGCCACTGCGACGGCAATCTTGTAGGCCACCGTTTCCTTCGGCTCCTTCCCCGGCAGCGCGATCACATCGTTTTCCCTTATCAGCTTCACGGCCTTGAAGGTCATCAGCTCCGGGTCACCCGGGCCGACGCCCACACCGTAGGCAATACCCTTTTTCATGTATATACGCTCCTTGTTACTGTTTGATAAACAGGGATTTGTGGGGAAGTTGTTCGAAGTCCACCTCATCCGCCCCTTCGGGGCACCTTCCCCTCAAGGGGAAGGCTTTTGGGTTACGCGGTAGCCCAGCCCCTGCCTTCCCCTTGAGGAGCATCGAACGCCCGGAAAACAGTCCAGTGGACTGTTTTCAGTGAGATGGGGCCGGCAGGCCCTTGTTTCCCCGCCGCGCTTTTCACACATTCCACCAGCGCTTCCAGCGTGGCTTTTTCAGAGATATAGACCCTCATGCCCAGCTTCTCCGCCTCGGCGGCGGTCTGCCTGCCGATGCAGACGGCACTGACCTTGGTGAAGTCCGCGCCCTCGGCCCCGGCGGCGAAGCCGCGGACGGTGGAGGCGCTGGTGAATACGCAGAAGTCCACATCCCCGGAGGCCAGCAGTGCGGCGGCGTCCAGGGCGGGGGTCTTTTCGTAGAAGGTGTCGTAGGTGGGCAGGTCGGTGATCTCAAGGCCATCGCCCAGCTCGCGGATCAGTTCCTGGTTGCCGATGGCGGCGCGGGGGATGAGGACGCGGTCGCCCGGCTTGCAGAGGGCTTTTAATTCACGGCCCAGGGTCTCCCCGTCGTAGACCGTGGGCATGAAGTCCGCCCGCAGGCCGTACTGTTTGAGCGCCTTGCGGCTGCCCTCGCCGATGACGGCCAGCTTCGTGCCGGCCAGCGCCCGGAGGTCGCTCTGCGCTGTCAGCATGTCCATGAAGATCTGGACGCCCGTGGGGCTGGTGAACACCACCCAGTCGTAGCCATGCGCCTCAAGCCTGTTGATGGCCGCGCGAATCGGGGCGGTATCTTCCACCGGCGACGTGCGGATGGCGGGCAGCTCGACCACCTCCGCTCCCTCCTGCCGGAGCATCGCGGACAGACTGGAGACGCGCTCCCGGGGGCGGGTGACGATGACCTTTACGCCGTTCAGCGGAAGTGCCTCCCACCAGGAGAACCGCTCCGCCAGCGCGCAGACCTGCCCCACCACGATGATGGCAGGGGTCTGAACCTTCGCCTTTTGGGCCTCGGCTTCCAGCGTTTCCAGCGTTCCGGAAATGCGCCGCTGGTGGGCCGTGGCCCCCTTTTCCAGCACGGCGGCGGGGGTATCGGGGGCCATGCCCGCGGCCATCAATCCGGTGACGATGTCGCGCAGCGCGGCCACGCCCATCAGGAATACCAGCGTGCCGCCGGTGCGGGCGAGGGCCTCAAAGTCGATGCTCAGCTCATGGCCCGCCTTCCGGTGGCCGGTGATGACGTGGACGCTGGCGCAGTAGTCCCGATGGGTGACGGGGATGCCGTTGTAGGCCGGAACGGCAAAAGCGCTGGTCACGCCGGGCACCACCTCGAAGGGCACGTTGTTTTCGGCCAGCAGCTCCAGCTCCTCGCCGCCGCGGCCAAACAGGAACGGGTCGCCGCCCTTCAGCCGAACGACTTTTTTACCCGCTAACGCCTGCTCCAGCAGCACATGGTTGATGCCCTCCTGATCCATGGCGTGATGGCTGGAGCGCTTGCCCACGTAGATCAGCTCCGCGGCGGGCGGTATCATGCCCAGCACGCCGTCGCCCACCAGCGCGTCGTATACAACGACGTCCGCCTGTGAAAGCGCCTCCTGTCCCCGGAGGGTCATCAGTCCCCGGTCGCCGGGGCCCGCGCCCACCAGCCAAACCTTGCCGGTCATGCCTGCGCCTCCTTTTCGTCCCTGAGCCTCCGCGCCAGGCGGATGCCGATGTCGGCGGCCTCTGCAACGGGGCCGCAGTCGGTGCCGACGCGGGTCTCCCCGGTCTCGGGGTTCCAGTACAGCGCCCGCACGAACAGCCGGTCCTTATTGACACTCGCGCTGGCGCAGACCGGCGACGTGCAGCAGCCGTCCAGCTCTCGCACAAACGCCCGCTCGCACTCGGCGCAGGCGGCGGCATTGGCGTCGGTGTAGCCCGAAATGTCGGGATGCTCCCCGTCCGCGCGGCCCACCACGGCCAGTATGCCCTGACCGGCGGCGGGGATGATCTCGTCCGTCTCGAATTTGTAGTTGATGCGGTCCTCCAGCCCCAGCCGGTTCAGCCCGGCCACGGCCAGCACCAGCGCGTCGTATTCCCCGTTGTCCAGCTTGGCAAGCCGGGTGATGAGGTTGCCGCGCACCGGCCTGATTGCACATTCCGGGAATATCGTCTTCAATTGCAGCGCCCGCCGCAGGCTGGACGTGCCGATGACGCCGCCCTTCTTGACCCGGTCCGCACCCTTTGGCAGCACCAGCGCATCACGGGGGTCCTCCCGGCGGGAGTAGCCCAATATGGCGGTGCCGGGGGCCAGCTCCATGGGCAGGTCCTTCACGCAGTGCACCGCCAGGTCGGCCCGGCCTTCCAAAAGGGCGGCGTCCAGCTCCTTGACGAACAGGCCCTTGCCGCCCACCTTGTCCAGCGTCCTGTCCAGTATCTTGTCCCCGGTGGTCTTCATGGTGAGCAGCTCCACTTCACAGCCCGCCGCACGCAGGTGGTCGATGAGCGACATGCTCTGCACCACCGCCAGGCGGCTCTCACGGCTCCCAACGACGATCTTCTTCATATATACTAACTCCATGACAAAAGCATGAATTTGTCTTGCGAACAATAGTTATTTCATCGAACAGCGCTTGTAGGGGCGGCGTTTCGCCGCCCGCCGGGTAGGAACGCGGCGTTTCGTATTGGGTGGGCGCTGCAACGGCGCCCCTACATTCGCATGTTCGCATAGATATACAGTCTCGCGCTTACCCGATCCGTCCTTCGCGGATGAACCGGGCCAGCTCCTTTGCGTAGTAGGTGAGATAGACATTGGCCCCGGCGCGGAAGGCGGAGACGGCCATTTCACAGACGATCTTTTCTTCGTCGATCCAGCCCTGGGCCGCGGCGGCCTTGACCATGGCGTATTCGCCGGACACGCTGTAGGCGCCCACCGGCACGTTGACCCGCTCCCGCACATCCCGCACGATGTCCAGAAAGCTCATGGCGGGCTTGACCATCACGATGTCCGCGCCCTCTTCCACATCCAGCAAAGCCTCTTTAATACCTTCCAGCCGGTTGTGGTAGTCCATCTGATAGCCGCGCCGGTCGCCGAAAGCGGGGGCCGAGCCCGCTGCCTCCCGGAAGGGGCCGTAGAAGGACGAGGCGTATTTCACCGCGTAGGACATGATGGGCGTGTCCGTGTGCCCGTTGGCGTCCAGCGTTTCACGGATGGCGCGGACCCGGCCATCCATCATGTCCGAGGGGGCCACCATGTCCGCGCCCGCTTCCACCTGTGAAAGCGCCGCTTTCGCCAGCAGGGGCAAAGTTTTATCGTTGTCCACCTCGCAGCCGCACAGCACGCCGCAGTGGCCATGAGAGGTATATTCGCACATGCACACGTCGCCGACGATGAAAAGCTCCGGATTGAGCATCTTCATCCGCCCGATGGCCCGCTGGACGATGCCGTCCGGGGCGTAGGCCTGGCTGCCCACCGGATCCTTCTGAGCCGGGATGCCGAAGAGCATCACGCTGTTCACGCCCGCCTCGCCGAGCTGGTCCACGATCTCCCCCAGCCGGTCCACCGTGTAACGGTACTGCCCCGGCATGGCCTCGATGGGCTCCACCTTGTCCTTCCCGTCCATCACAAACATCGGATAGATCAGCGAGGCCGCGTCCACCCGCGTCTCCCGCACCATCCGCCGAAGCCCCTCCGTCTTCCGAAGCCGCCTCGGCCGCATCGTCAAATCCATGTCTTTTCATCCTCTCCGCGGAACATTACAGTTATTGTATAAAAGTTGAATATAAAAGTCAAGGCAAGTGAATGTTATCTGAAATACAAAGGAAGAAATCGGAACCGGAAAAACCGTTTGACTTCACGTATCAAAAATGCTATAATAAAAATGAGGAACCGCTGATAGACGGCTGGCCCTCGGTAATTAGCTAAAAATAGCCGTACACCTTGCGACTGGGGCGGCTACTTTTTTGCGTTAATCAAAGCAATGATCAATGTTACGACGATCATCATAACCGTGAACGTAACCCGCTAACTTCAGAACAAAAAACCGTTTGACTTCGCACATCGAAGGTGCTATAATGAGGGTGAGGAACCGCTGATAGACGGCTGGCCCTCGGTATTACGCGAAAAGTAGCCGCGCTCGTTGGAACTGGGCGGCTACTTTTTTGCGTTAATCAAAGCAATGATCAATGTTACGACGATCATCATAACCGTGAACACAACCATAAGCTCTTCATAGCTGCTCATAAAGCATACCCCCTTTCACGGCGTTGATTAAAATTGAGTTGCCCCAATTCACGCCGCTCGGAGGGTGTGAGCCCTCCGAAGAGGGCCAGCCGCCTACCGTTTTTCCGCGATTCCTCAACTATGAATTATACCATTGATTCGTCAGTCATAAAAGGTATATCCGGTGAATGTACATAATTTGTCAATATGCAGCATAACCCGACAGATTCGGAATAGGAAAAACCGTTTGACTTCCAGGCTCGAAGGTGTTATAATAAAGGTGAGGAACCGCTGATAGACGGCTGGCCCTCGTTGCTTAGCTAAAAGTAGCCGCGCACCTTGCAACCGGGGCGGCTACTTTTTTGCGTTAATCAAAGCAATGATCAATGTCACAACGATCATCATAACCGTGAACACAACCATCAACTCTTCGTAACTGCTCATAAAGCATACCCCCTTTCACGGCGTTGATTGGCTCAGGTTTCCCCAAACCGCGCCGCTCGGAGGGTGTGCGCCCTCCGAAGAGGGCCAGCCGCCTACCGTTTTTCCGCGATTCCTCAGTTTATGATTATACCATTAAAGCATTAGTTATAAAAGGCGCATTTGGAGAATGTACATAATTTGTCATATAGGTGTCCTTTACCTTTCGATCAATGTTTCGACCATCATCTTCACGCATTTTCTTTCTTTATTATTCAATGTACGATAGTTCTGTATCAATTCAACTTCTTCCTCATCAAGATAAAAGGCTTCCGCGTTTTCGGCGTTGCGGGACACGGTGGTGCGCCCGACGATATAATCTATGGAGGTTTCAAAGAAGGCCGCCATGCGGGAGAGCGTCGCAATGTCGGGTTCCACGCTGTGATTCTCATATTGATTGATGGATTGCTGGCTGACATCCAGCAGGTTCGCCAGCTTCTGCTGACTGATGCCCCGGCTCCGCCTCAATTGCTTCAAATTTGGCAGCACACGCATCCCTCCTTCCAGTGTCTACAGTTTAACCAGCTTTCCGTGTAATATAAAAATATTATTTGTTGTTGACAACAAGTAAATATTGTATTATAATCAAAATCACAATATTATATTGTGAATGGAGGAAGAAGTGATGAAGAAGTGGACGAACCTTTGGCTTTCGGCCCTGCTGATCGCCTGTCTGCTGGCCTTTGCGCCTGCGGCTCTGATGGAGGAGACGCCGCCCGAAGAAGCGGCGGACGTCGAACTCGATGCTCCGGCGGAGGAGCAGACCTTCGCGCTCGGCGAAGAGACAGAGCTTGAGCTGACCGACGAGGCCGCCCCGGCAGAGGTGGAATCCGAGGCCGTGGAAGCTGTTCAGGCGCAGGAGGGTATTCCCATTGATGAGGATTATTTTCCTGATGAGGGCTTCCGCAATTACATTACCATGATAATTGATAAGGATCATAATGATTATCTGGATCAGAGTGAGATTGATGCTACGGATACGATCTGGCTGAACTATGACAAAGATGACATGCCTCAGGAGGAATACGATTTCTTTCATGAAATTGTAACAAACGAAATTTCTTCCATTGGAGGCATCGAGTATTTCACGAACCTTGAATATCTGTATGCTTATGATATGCCAAACCTGGAGGAGATCGACGTCAGCCAGAATACCAAACTAAAGATTTTGAAGGCCTGGGACGATCCGCTGTACTATGTCGATGTTTCGGGTTGCCCCAAGCTCACCGAGCTTTATGTTGGCAGCAATGGCCTGGAAGAGCTGGACGTCACCAACAATCCCGCGCTGGAAGTGCTGAATGCCTATGATTGCGATCTGTGGGAGCTGGATGTCAGCAATTGCCCTCGCCTTGAATATTTGAATGTCTATAAAAATGACCTGACTGAGCTGGATATCAGCAACAATAAGGATTTGCAATATCTTTATGCTGACGAAAACCATCTCTCCGCATTGGATATTAGCAACAACAAGGCACTGAAAGTGCTATACGCCCAGGATAACGAGATGACCGGGCTGACCATTGGCAACAATAGCGAGCTGGCGACGCTGTGTGTCGGAGGCAATCATATCTCGACTCTGAATGTTACCAATTGCCCGAAGCTGCTGTATCTGTACGTTGAAGAAAACGAACTGACCGCTCTGGACGTCAGCAATAATCCAGTTCTGGAGGAACTGGGACTCTGGAAGGATCATCTGACCGCCCTGGACGTCAGCAGGAATCCGAAGCTGAGGCACCTGCACGTCGGCCGCAACGAGTTGATGACGCTGGATGTCAGCCACAACGACGAGCTGGAGATCCTGCGTTTTGAGGGCAACCATCTAAAGACCATGGACCCCAGCAACTGCGCGAAGCTCTATCAGCTGGTGACCTATGAGAACCAGCTCACCTCCCTGCTGGTCAATCCCGCCGCGCCCGTTCTGAATTATATGAAGGATCAGTACCGGACGGACAGCGACGAGATCGTCGAGTACATGCACGAGACCGATGACATCACCTATGAGTTCTCCTTCGACAAGAACGTTAAGGTGACCGCCGGCGAGACCCTCCCCTCCGTTCCTGTGACCAAGAACGCCAGCCGCCCCGTTTACATCGGAGACCGTTTCCGCATCGTCGCCAGCGGCGCGACCGACTTCAAGTCCAGCAAGCCCGCCATCGCTGAGGTCAGCGCCACTGGCGTGGTGACGGCCAAGACTGCGGGCAAGGCTAACATCACCTTCAAGCTCGGCAAGAAGAAGATCACGCTGAAGCTGACCGTCAATGATCCCACCATCCCCACCGGCCTGACCCTGAACGTCGGCAGCAAGATCGATCACGATTACAACAAGGACCTCTATCTCACCTGCAAGCTGCTGCCTGAAGGCAAGGCCCAGAGCGAGATCGAATGGAAAACCAGCTCCGCGAAGATCGCCACCGTCACCAACGGCGTGGTCCATCCGCTCAAGGTCGGCAAGGTCACAATCACCGCCACCGCGAAGAAGAACAAGAAGGCAAGCGCGAAGGTTGTCATCAATATCTACGATCCCAAGCTGCCCACCGGCATCACCCTGGACAAGACCGGCACCGTGAAGATGGACCTGAGCGAGACTCTGACCCTCCACGCCTCCATCATCCCCGCGACCGCCGAAAGCCCCATCGAGTGGAAGAGCAGCTCCCCCAAGATCGCCACGGTGAAGGACGGCGTGGTCACCCCCGTCAAGGCCGGCTCCGTCACCATCACCGCAACGCCCACCAAGATCAAGAAGAGCGCCAAGGTCAAGATCGTCATCAGCGATATGCACGCCCCCAAGAGTGTGTCCTTCAAGGAGGGCAAGAACTACACACTGAAACAGGGCGAATCCATCACCCTGAACCCCGTGGTCACCGGCGAGGCGGGTTACGAGCCCCGGATCAACCTGACCTGGCAGAATGGCGACAAGAAGGGCAAGATCATCTCCTTCAATGAGGCCACCCACACCATCACCGCCGTCGGCCCCGGCACCGCTAAGATCACCGTCACCACCGACAATAAGAAGAAAGCCACTATCTCCATCAAGGTGCCCAAGTAAACGACCCGCAATCCCCCCCGCCACACGCGGGGGGATTATTGATTGCGATGCCTTCATATCATACATTCACATTGCAGGATTTCATGTCAAAAGTCAGCGTGTCGTAAAAATTAACGATTAAATCCCAAAAATTAACCCTATAAGCCAAAAATATGTAAGTTTTGAGGCGGGGGATGTGCTATAATAGTACAGTATGACGGAACTTCGGTGCGGCTGACTTTCCCTGTCGCCCGGGCAAATGCTGATTGCCGGGGCGGTTGTGGTTTGTTTGCCGGGGTGAAGTCTGCATGAACCGTTTGGCGCTTAGATGGGCCAAACAAAGGCGGGGACCATTGAGGTTTCCGGTCCGGGGCCTTCGGGGTCCGGACTGATGCTGCCCAATCTATGTACGGGCAATATCGCCAGTTTTCCAAAGCATAGCATAGAAGCATGTTGGAGGTGCAAACAACACATGGCACGAATTGCTGGTGTCGACCTTCCCAGGGAGAAGCGCATTGAAATCGCCCTGACGTACATCTACGGCATTGGCCGCAACATCGCAGACGATATCATTGAAGCGACCGGCGTCAACCCGGATACCCGCGTCAAGGATCTGACCGAGGATGATATCGGTAAGCTGCGCGACTACATCGACCATCATCTGAAGGTCGAAGGCGATCTGCGCCGCGAGGTTTCCATGAACATCAAGCGGCTGATGGAAATCGGCTGCTATCGCGGTCTTCGTCATCGTCGCGGCCTGCCCGTGCGCGGCCAGAATACCAAGCAGAATGCCCGTACCCGCAAGGGCCCGAAGAAGCAGGCTGCCGGTAAGAAGAAGAAGTAAGTCAATCGCTGATATTTGGGAGGAATTAACGCTATGGCAAAGCCGAAGCTGAAAAGGGTTACCCGCAAGCGCCGCGAGAAGAAGCTCGTGGAGCGCGGCGCGGCCCATATTCGCTCTTCTTTCAATAACACCATCGTGACGATCACGGACATCAACGGCAACGCGCTTAGCTGGGCCTCTGCCGGCGGACTTGGCTTCCGCGGCAGCAAGAAGTCCACGCCCTTCGCCGCCCAGTCCGCCGCTGAGACCGCCGCGAAGGCCGCCATGGAGTATGGCCTGAAGACCGTCGAGGTCTATGTCAAGGGCCCCGGCTCCGGACGCGAAGCCGCCATCCGAAGCCTTCAGGCCGCCGGTCTCGAGGTGAACATGATCAAGGACGTGACGCCCATCCCCCACAACGGATGCCGCCCGCCCAAGCGCAGAAGAGTTTAATTGAAGGGAGATAACCGGACATGGCAAAGAATACACAGCCCGTTCTGAAAAGGTGCAAGGCACTGGGCTTGTCTCCTGCGGTTCTTGGTTACTCCAAGGAAACCAACCGCAATCCTAAGCCTCAGATGCGCCGCAAGCAGTCTGAATACGGCAAGCAGCTGATGGAAAAGCAGAAGGTCAAGTTCATCTATGGCGTTCTGGAAAAGCAGTTCTATCATTATTATGAGATGGCCGAGCGCAAGCGCGGCATCACCGGCGAGATCATGCTTCAGTATCTGGAGCGCCGCCTGGACAACGTCGTCTTCCGCATGGGCTTCGCCTCCACCCGCCGCGAGGCGCGTCAGCTCGTCAATCACGGCCATTTCACCGTGAACGGCAAGCGCTGCAACATCCCCTCCGCGCTGGTCAAGCCCGGCGACGTCATCGCCGTCTGCCAGAAGTCCCAGCAGTCCGTGAAGTTCAAGGGCCTGCTTGAGGAGTACGGCAAGAAGAGCATGCCCGCCTGGATCGAGAAGAACCAGGACGCCTTCGAGGGCAAGATCGCCGCGATGCCCACCCGCGAGGACATTGATTACGAAGTGTCCGAGAACCTGATCGTTGAGCTTTACTCCCGCTAATTGTGTTTATCCTGACTATGCAGGTATCATTCCGCTGGCGGCTGAATGGCTTACGATTACCATCAGGCGGCAGCGGGATAAGGAACCGGAGATAAATAAATTGCGCAGAGTGCGCAGAATGAATTCGTCAGTGCAAGGCGGAGGAGGGAAGCGTGCCGGGGCACGTTGACCGACGACAACGCGGCAATGACGGATTCAGGCAAGCAATATGCACAAGTTATTTATCGGAGGTTCCTTAGCACCGCGCCGGACTCATCTGTGCGGCGTGATAGGAGAGGAGGAAACGCTGAATGATCGATCAGATCGAAAAACCCAAAATCGAACGTGTAGAGATCGGCGAGAACAGCCGGTATGGAAAGTTTGTCGTCAACCCGCTGGAGCGCGGCTTCGGCCAGACCTTGGGCAATTCGCTTCGCCGCGTGTTGCTCAACTCCCTGCCCGGGGTGGCGGCGACCAGCGTCCGTATCGAGGGCGTTCAGCATGAGTTTTCAACGGTTCCCGGCATGAAGGAAGATGTCGCGGAGCTGATCCTGAACATTAAATTACTCTCTGCGAAGCTGTATACGGAGCAGCCCAAGATCATCACCATTGATGCGGTGGGTCCCTGCGAGGTTACCGCGGGCGACATCAAGGCGGATGACGAGGTCGAAATCGTCAATCCGGACCTGCATCTGGCGACCCTCTCCGAGGGCGGACATCTGCAAATGCAGATCACCCTGGAAAAGGGCCGGGGCTATGTCTCCGCCGAGCGCAACAAGCAGCTCGCCTTAGAGCGCAATAAGGTCGCCGGAATGCCCATCGGCGTGATCCCGGTGGACTCCATATTTACCCCCATTCGCAAGGTCAGCTATTCCGTCGAGGACACCCGCGTGGGTCAGGTGACGGACTACGACAAGCTGACCATCGAGGTGTGGACCAACGGCTCGATCCTGCCCAAGGAGGCGCTGGCCTCCGCGGCGCAGATCCTCACCAACAATATGCGCCTGTTCATCGACCTTACGGTGAACGTGGTGCGGGTGGACTACAACGAGCCGGAGATCGACGACAAGTCCAAGGTGCTCGAGATGACCATCGAGGAGCTGGACCTGTCCGTCCGAGCCTTCAACTGCCTCAAGCGCGCCGGCATCAACACCGTTGCGGAGCTGGTGCAGCGCAATCAGGAGGACATGATGAAGGTCCGCAACCTCGGCAAGAAGTCGCTTGAAGAAGTGGAGCAAAAGCTCATCGCTCTGGGCCTCTCCCTCAAGACAAGCGAGGAGTAATCTTCTGAAATTACCATCAAGGGAGGAACCATAAAATGGCCAATCGCAAGCTGGGTCGGCCGACCGACCAGAGGATGGCGATGCTCCGCAACCAGGTCACCAACCTGATCTGGTATGGCAGGATCGAAACCACTCTCGCGCGCGGCAAGGAGGTTCAGTCTCTGGCTGAGCACCTCGTGACCATCGCCATGCGCCAGTGTGACAATACCATCGAAGTGACCAAAAAGCACATGAACGACAAGAAGCAGGTGGAGGAGCTCACCGTCCAGAACGACAGCCCCGCCCGTCTGGCTGCTCGTCGTCAGATCATGCGCTATCTGTATGATATCCCCGCCGTGCAGAATGTGAAGGGCGAGGAGACCAAGGAAGAGTTCAAAAAGCGCCAGAAGGACGTCAAGCACCAGGTCGTCGAAAAGCTCTTCCGCGAAATCGCGCCCAAGTATAAGAAGCGCGCTGAGGAAAAGGGCCAGGGCGGCGGCTACACCCGTATCGTCAAGAAGGGCCCCCGTCGCGGCGACTCTGCCGAGATGGTCATCCTTGAGTTCGTCTGATCGAAATTATGAAGGGGACTGTTGTACTATAGCTGGTACAACAGCCCCATTTTTATTATTGCATGGTGGTGGGTATGTATTCAATAGAGCAATTCCAGCGGATAAACAGGCTTGACGCAATGGTATTCACACAGCATAGCCGTAAACGGTTTGCGGAGCGTGGAATCAATACGAACGATATACAATTTTTATTCAAAACAGGGGAAATCATTGAACAGTATCCCGACGATACCCCTTTCCCAAGCTGTCTCATTCTGGGTTATTCCGGGGAGCGCGCATTGCATGTAGTTGCAAGTATCGACGAAGGCTTGATTTACATCATCACGGCATACGCACCAAACCCGGAAAAATGGGAAGCTGATTGGAAAACAAGGAAGGAGAACAGGAAATGAAGTGCATGAAATGCGGAAAAACAGCCTATAAGAGCCTGACTTCCGAAGCGATTGAGCTGGGCTTTGGCCTCCTGGTCATTCGCAATATTCCGTGCTACAAGTGCGAGGAATGCGACGAAATCTTCTATACGGGCGATGTCGTCAGCAGGATCGAAGGGATGATCGAGGAGGCCAAGCAGAGGATGCAGGAAATCAGCGTCATTTATTATGAAGATGCAGCTTAATTCTATTCCAGTTTGTCCAGCATCTCCCTGATCTCATGACTGCCCAGCAATGCCGGGGTCAGGAGGGCGGAGACGGCGATGCCGGCGGCACCCTGGCAGAGGTTGCCGGGGATTTCGGCGGCGGCGGCGAGGCCATAGCCGAGGCAGAGGGAGGAATAGAGGAAGTATCCCCCGACCATCAGGAGTTCACCGACCAGGGCGGCGGGGATGAGGGATTTGAGGCCGGTTTTGCCCAGTTTGCGGTAAAGGGTCCCGGCGGCAAAGGCCATTAATCCCTTGATGACGAGGGTGCCCACGGCGTACATCGGATAGCCTGCCAGCAGGTCGGCCAGCATGGAGCCCAGCCCCGCCGCCGCGCCGCCCCAGAGGGGACCCAGCAGGAATGCCGCCAGCAGGGCGAAGCCGTCGCCTAAATTGAGATAGCCGCTGATAGGGGAGGGGATTCTTATGAACATGGTCGCCACGCAGGTCAGCGCCGCGAACAGGGAGGTCAGCACCAGTTTGAAGGTGGAAGCGCTCTTCATTAACATATCACCTCACTGGGTTTGTTTTCCTGATATTGTACTAAAACGATTGCGGTGTAAAAAGAGATATCTTGGCAACAATTCGTTAAATGTTTATTGAGGCCCCTGTAACTTGAAATGTTTATAATCCTATGATATAATATAAGTGCAATCCTCAAACTGTGCCTGCGGGCGGTCGGCTCTTGCCGCGGGGAAGGGTCGGCTGCCTGCCCTGGCACGGTGTAACGGGAATTGCATTTTTTGAGCAAACAGGGATTAGGAATCGCGGCCGCCAGCGCGGCTCCAATTTCTAATCCCTTATTTCAAATAGTGGGGAGTTGTGATGCAACCCCTTAACTTCCCGCTCATCAATACAAAGGAGGGCGCTGCCATGCTGGTCGTTGGCGCGGTGTTTGTGGATGTCAAGGGCTTTTCCAGCGGGACGTATCTGCCGGAGGGCACCAATGTGGGCGACGTGCAGGTGTCGGCGGGCGGCGTCTGCCGCAACGTGGTGGAGAACCTGGCGCGGATGGGCTTCCGGGCCACCTTCCTGAGCATGGTGGACGACAACGCCATGGGCCAGGATGTGCGCGACGGTCTCAATGCCCTGGGGGTGGACACCACCCATGTGTTCACCTGCGAGAAGGGCATGGGCATGTGGCTGGCCATATTGGACGAGCACGGCGATCTCCGCGGCTCCATCTCCCGACAGCCGGACTTTAAGGCCATGGAGCGCTACATCGAAGAAAACGGCGAGTCCCTGATGGAGGGCTGCGACGGCGTGGTGCTGGGCTACGACACCAACAGCGCCATCACCGCCAAGATGCTTCAATTGGCCGATCGCCATAACGTGCCGGTCTACGGCGTGGTGGGCAACATGGGCGTAATATTGCGCCATCCCGAATACCTGCGGCGCTCCGCCTGCTTCATCTGCAATGAAAACGAGGCCGGGCGACTGTTCAATCAGCCCGTGGAGGGCATGAGTCCCGAGGCGCTGCTGCCGCTGCTGGTGCAGGAGTCCCGGAACATGGGCATCCCCGCCATGGTCATCACCATGGGTCCGGAGGGCTCGGTCTACGTCGATCACCGCACCGGCGAGTTCGGGCGCTGTCCTGCCCGTGCCGTCAACATGGTGGATTCCACCGGCGCGGGGGACGCTTTCTTCACCGGCGTGGTGGCCGCGCTGAACCAGAATATGCCCCTCGCCGCCGCCGTCCTCGCCGGCACCCGCCTCGCCGCCCGGACCCTGGAGTTCGCCGGGGCCTGCTGCCCGGACGCGCGGGAGATATTTTTTGGCGAGGACGTCAAAGAATAAAGTGTGTCACCAGGGACGGTTCTCCGTGACACAAAAAGGTCTGTAGGGGTGGCGTTCACCGCCCACAGGGTATAACGTCGCGCAGCGTGCAGGGCGGGCGGCGAAACGCCGCCCCTACAGGGTTTGTTTGTGTTTTAATAACATTTCCTTTTATAGCTTTTGGTTGGGAGGATGAAGCCATGCGGGTGATGCTTGCCGGTGTTTCCAGCGGTTGCGGGAAGACCACATCCACGCTGGCGCTGCTCAGGGCGCTGAGCCTGCGCGGCCTGCGGGTCGCGCCCTTCAAGTCGGGGCCGGATTATATCGACCCCGGCTTTCATCGCGTGGCCTGCGGGCGGCCCTGCCACAATCTGGACGAGTGGTTCTGTTCCCCGGAGGCGGTGCGGCAGATACTGAAAATCGGCTCGGAAAACGCTGACATCGCCGTGATCGAAGGGGCCATGGGCATGTACGACGGCGTGGGCGCGGACTCCCGCTGCTCGGCCTGGTCGCTGGCGCGGCACACGGGCACGCCCGTCATACTGGTGGTGGACGCCTCCGGCAGCGCGGCCAGCGCCGCGGCGACGACATTGGGCTTTACGAAATATCGGGAGGACAGCGGCATCGCCGGGGTGTTCGTCAACCGCGCCTCCGGGGAGCGGCACTATGAGCTGGTCAAGACCGCCATGGCGGGCATCGGCCTTCAGTGTGTGGGCTGGATGCCCAAGGACAAGCAGCTCCACATGCCCGACAGGCATCTCGGCCTTGTGCCCGTGGAGGAGCGGCCCGACGTGGAGGCTCAGATCGCCCGCGCCGCCGGTGAAATTCAAATCGACATGGAGGCCCTCACCGCCATCGCCCGCACGGCGAAGCCCGTGGACGTGCCGCCCATGGAGTTTCCCAGGATGTTCGAGGGCAGGCGCATCGGCCTGGCCAAGGACGCCGCGTTCAGCTTCACCTATGAGGCCAATCTCATCGCCCTGCGGGAGATGGGCGCAAAAATCATCGAGTTTTCGCCGTTGAAAGATACTTCCTTGCCGGGAAACCTTGACGCCCTCTACCTGCCCGGCGGATTCCCGGAGGTCTTTGAAGAACAGTTGAAGGCCAACGGGACGATGGTCGAAAGCGTAAAAAATGCCATTGAAAACGGGCTGCGGGTCTATGCCGAGTGCGGCGGGATGCTTTATCTTTCGATGATCAACGCCATTCCGGTTCAGTGGCACATGACGGAGCGCCTGCAGCGGTTCGGCTACGTCACCGTGACCGACGGGGACGGCTATCGTTTCCCGGCCCACGAGTTCCATCACTCCGTTACGGAATCGGCGCTGCCCCAGCGGTTCACCGTGGAAAAGCGGGGCAACCGCTACCCGGAGGGCTACCTATATAATAACGTGCTGGCGGGCTATCCCCACATTCACTTCTTCGAGCGGCCCGAATTGGCGGAAAGGTTGTTTCTATGACGGTCATTCACGGCGGAGATGTCTGGCAGGGCGGCGCGCTCGCGGATTATCTGGACTTCTCCGCCAACCTGAACCCCGAGGGCCCGCCGCCTTGGGTGCGCGAAGCTCTGCAAAGGGGCCTGGAAGCCGCCCGATATTATCCCGATTTGAAGGGAACCGCGGCGCGACGGGGCATGGCGGAGCATCTCGGCCTGCCGGAGGAATGCGTGCTGGTCACCGCCGGGGGCATCGAGGCCGCCGCGCTGGCCGCGAAGCTGCCCGGAAAACACGTCGTCGCCCAGCCCACCTTTCAGGAATACGGCCACCTCTGCGGCATGCACGATGATGTCGAAAGGGAGAAGTTACATTTTCGTACATTTTCGGCAGGTGAAAACCTGTGGATATGTAACCCGAATAATCCCACCGGCGACGCATTGAAGCGGGATTTTGTGCTGGAACTGCTGGAAAGGGCGGAAAAAGCCGGGGCGCGGCTCATCGTGGACGAGGCGTTCATCGAATATTGCCCCGAAAACAGCGTCGTGGACTGCGTGAAGGACCATCCTGCGCTGATCGTGCTGGGTTCATTGACAAAAATTCTGGCGATTCCCGGCATTAGACTGGGTTACATGGCCGCGAACCCCGATGTAACCCGTCGGCTCTCCGCCGACCTGCTCCCCTGGCGGCTGAACAGCCTGGCCGACGCCGTGGCCGCGAGCCTGCCGGGTCATCAAGAGGATTTCGAACACATCCGTCACCTGAACGACGCGCGGCGGGAAAAGTTCGCGGAAGCTCTGCGGGGCCTGGGCATCAGGGTCTACCCCTCCGACGCCAATTTCCTGCTGTGCGACTTTGGCCGGGATATGCGCCCGGACATCGAGGCGTTAAAGCGTGAGCGCGTCCTCCTGCGCCCCTGCGGCATGTTCCCCGGCCTGACCCATGGTCATGTGCGGCTGTGCGTGCGGACGGAGGCGGAAAACGGGCGGCTGATCGGGATATTGTCGCGGGCCGGAGAATAGCGGGCGGCGAAACGCCGCCCCTACAGGGTTTTTGCCTTTTCGGAAGAATTTTTCTAATGACAGACAGGGTTTTATCGGAGAGACGCACCCTCTCCTGTAGGGGCGGCGTTGCGCCGCCCGCCGGGTAGGACGATGTGCTTCGTACAAGGCGGGCGCCGAAACGGCGCTCCTACAAGGTTGGTTTGACTCCCCGACAACTTCCAATTTGACCGACAGGCAGCTTCAATAGAGGAATAAATCGATCATGACTTACGAAGAGTTGTCGAAAGGCATTATTGAATGCGTTGGAGGCATGGAGAATATAGCCTCCGCGATCAATTGTATGACTCGCGTGCGCATTCACGTCAACAGAGACGATGCCGTAAAGGATGATGAACTGCGCGCGCTGGAGGGCGTTCTTTCCGTTATTCATAATCAGCAAGGGTATCTGGAGGTGGTTGTCGGCCCCGGCAAGAGCCGAAAATGTATAGATGTCTTCAGAACGCTCGGAATCCCTTCCGCGGCCCAGGAAGCTCGGACCACATCTGAGAGATCTGAAGAGAGGATCGGGACCGGTGTTCGAGCCAGATTCAAGGCGATTTCGAAGACCTTTGCGCAGATATTCGCGCCGCTGATCCCGGGCGTTATCACTGCCGGTATCTGTGCCGGCGTGGCATCCCTGATCTCCCAGGTGGTTCCGGGCTATGCGCAACACAAATTGCTCGCAGCGGCCTACAGTCTGCTGACTGGAATTAGTGCTGCTTTCATGACTTATCTCACAGCCTGGGCCGGATATCGAACGGCGGAGGTATTCGGCGGAACACCGATCCTCGGCGGCATGGTCGGCATGTTCATGACGCTGGAAAATGTGAATACGCTCTCAGCCATCGCGGGACTTTACAATGAAGCACAGCCCCTGAACGCCATACTCCGCTCCGGTCGGGGCGGCGTCCTGGCTGCCGTCGTCGGCGTCTGGCTGATGTGCAGGATCGAAACAGCGATTCGCAGGCGTGTGCCAGACGCACTTGACGTTGTGGTCTCGCCGATACTGACGCTTTTTGCCACAGTGATCCCCTATGTTTTTGTCGTAATGCCCGCGATCGGGCTGGTCTCGATGGGCGTATGCAGGGTCGTCGGTGTCGTAGCCGCCAGCTCCAATCCGTTCATCCGCATGGTTTCCGGGTTCGTGGGAGCGGCGCTGTTCCTCCCCATGGTCGCCATGGGTATGCACCATGGCCTGGTCGCCCTTTACGCTGTGCAGCTCGAGACACAGGGATATGTAACACTATACCCGGCACTGGCCATGGCCGGCGCCGGCCAGGTTGGCGCTGCTGTGGCCATCGCCATCAAGGCAAAGAGAATGGGAAACATGCGATTGTGCAGAGTCATCAATGGCGCGCTGCCGGCTGGCGTGGTTGGCGTGGGCGAGCCGCTGCTCTATGGCGTGACGCTGCCCATGGGCAGGCCCTTCATTACCGCCGGGATCGGGGCGGGATTCGGCGGAGCCTTCGTCATGCTGATGGAGGTCGCCGCCACCACCTGGGGACCCTCGGGAATCCTGGGCACATTCGTCATGACCGAAGGGCCAAGAGGCGCGGCCCTGTCGATAGCTTGCTATGTCATTGGCCTGATCATCAGCTGTGCGGCCGCATTCCTGATCACCAGTGTATCTGTCCATGATGCGGATATCACACAATGGATGCACGCTCAGGCAGCGCCTGACGCCTGATTTTCTACTCGCCAAAACGGATACCAATTTATCCAACGCCCACAAAGGAGGCAAATCCATGCGGGGAAAGGTCATCATGCTGCAGGGCACGGGCTCGTCGGTGGGAAAGTCGATGCTGTGCGCGGCGCTCTGCCGGATATTCAAGGAGGACGGTTTGAGGGTCGCGCCCTTCAAATCCCAGAACATGGCGCTGAACAGCTTCGCCACAAAGGAGGGACTGGAGATGGGCCGCGCCCAGGTGGTGCAGGCCCAGGCGGCGGGAGTGGAGCCGTCGGTGGACATGAACCCCATACTGTTAAAGCCCACTTCCGACCGGAAATCCCAGGTCATCGCCCTGGGCAAGCCCATCGGCAACATGACCGCGGTGGAATACCATCATTATAAGCCAAACCTGCGCCAGCTCGTCAAGGAAACCTATGACCGGCTGGAAGGCCAGAACGACGTGGTGGTCATCGAGGGCGCGGGCAGTCCCGCGGAGATCAATCTCAAGGAGGGCGACCTGGTCAACATGTGGATGGCCGAGGCCGCCGACGCGCCGGTGCTGTTGGTGGGCGACATCGACCGGGGCGGCGTGTTCGCGTCGCTGTACGGCACGGTGATGCTGCTGGAGCCGGAGGAGCGCGCCCGCATCAAGGGCATGATCATCAACAAGTTCCGGGGCGACGTCTCCATCCTCGAACCGGGCCTGCGGATGATCGAGGAGAAGGTGGGCATTCCCGTGGTGGGCGTGGTGCCCTGGACGGATGCGGACATCGAGGACGAGGACAGCGTGTCCGAGCGCCTGCTGGGCGTCAGCGGCCATGGGGAGATCAACGTCGCCGTGGCGCGGCTCAAGCACATCTCCAACTTCACCGACTTCCAGGCGCTGTCCCTCCACCCCGGCGTGACGCTGAAATACGCCACCAAGGCCGAGGACTTCGCCGACGCGGACGTCATCATACTCCCCGGCACCAAGAACACCATCGACGACCTGATCGACCTCAAAAACCGGGACATGATCGCGCCCATCGTGCGCCACGCCCGGAGCGGCAAGCTGCTCATCGGCGTCTGCGGCGGCTATCAGATGCTGGGCAACCTGCTGCGCGACCCCCACGGCGTGGAGTCCGCCGCGCCCGAGGTCGGCGGGCTGGGCCTGCTGGACATGGAGGTCACCTTCAATCCCGAAAAGCGCACGGTGCAGGCGAAGGGGACGCTGACGGACGCCGTTGACTGGCTGAAATCCCTCAAAGGCACAGAAATTGAGGGCTACGAGATCCACTCCGGTGTCAACACCTTCGGCGCGGGCACCCGCTTCTGGCTGGGTCCGGACGGGGCCTGCAACGCCGCGGGCAACGTGCTGGGCACCTACCTCCACGGCCTGTTCGACGACGGCACGCTGGCCGACGCCATTGTCCGCCGCGCCCGGGTATTGAAGGGCCTGCCTGAGGAACCCGTCACCGCCGAACAGGCGAAGGTCAACATGGCCGCCTATCGGGAGGAGCAGTTCGACAAGCTGGCAAAGGCCGTCCGGGAAAGCCTCGACATGGAGGCGGTGTATCGTATACTGAGGGGAGACGCTTAGGGGAGACGCTGTCTCCCCTAAGAACCCCTCTGCCAAAGGGACATTGTCCCTTTGGAAACCCTATTGACCGCGACTGCGTCGCGGGGGACGTGAATTTTTATGGCTACGCATATTCTTGCACTTTTGGTGGGCGCGGTGATCGATTTAATCGTCGGCGATCCGGAGTGGTTCTATCATCCGGTTCGGCTGATCGGGAAATACATATCGTTTGCGGAAAAGCTGGCGAAAAAAGGTGACCCGCCGTCGAAGGTATTGAGACGGCGGGCGGTTTTCGTGGCGTGCTCCACGGTGGCCCTTACGGCGGCGGTGACGTGGGGGATACTCTCCCTGCTGAACCTGCTGGGCTTCTGGCCCCACTTCATCGGCATGAGCCTGATCTCCTGGATGTGCCTGTCCGCGCGGAACCTGGCCGACGAGGCCGAGGGCGTGCGGAAGGCGCTGGAGGAATCGCTGGAGGCGGGGCGAAAGCGCGTGGGCCGCATCGTGGGTCGCGACACGGCGAACCTCTCCCGGCGGGAGATCATCTGCGCCACGCTGGAGACGGTGGCGGAAAACCTGTCCGACGGCGTGATCTCGCCCATGCTGTGGCTGGCCGTGGGCGGCCCGGTGCTGGGCATGGCCTTCAAGGCCGCCAGTACGCTGGACTCCATGATCGGCTATATGGATGAAAAATACAGGGATGTGGGCTGGTTCGCGGCGAAGGCCGACGACGTCTGGAACTACATCCCCGCCCGCCTGACGGCGCTGATGATGTGCCTGTGCGCCTTCCCCCTGGGGCTGGACGGTGCCGCCGCCTTCCGCATCGTGGCGCGGGACCACGCCAACCACCTCTCCCCCAACTGCGCATGGCCCGAATCCGCCGCCGCCGGGGCACTGGGCGTCCAGCTCGGCGGCACCCATGAGTATTTCGGTAAGACCGTGGTCAAGCCCACCATCGGCGACGACACCCGCCCTCCCGAGTCCGACGACATCCGCCGCCTCAACCGTCTGATGTTCGCCGCCGCCGGGCTGACGCTGGCAATCGTCGCTGGGGTGGCGGCTATGTGTTGGTAAACAGGGATTTGTCGGGGAGACGCACACTCTCCTGTAGGGGCGGCGTTGCGCCGCTGGGAGCGGTCCCACCGCCCGCCGGGTAGGACGATGCGTTTCGTTGGGGCGGGCGCCGAAACGGCGCCCCTACAGGGTTGGTGTGACTCCCCTACAAATTCCAATTTATCCCGCTCCCCCACCATCTCCCTTTTTCAACTCTTCCACAATTCGTCCCATTTTTTCCACAAAATTGCCTTGACAGTTCGGGAAAGTAAGTTTAAACTAATAACGTCAGTTTGAACTAACTTTCCCTATTTTTTATGTGGAAAGTGAGAGATGGAAGGAGTTGTATCTATGTTGCGCACCCGTATACTTTCCCTGATACTGGCGCTGGCCATGCTGATGAGCGTATTTGCGCTGTCGCTGGCCGAGGACGTCGCGCCCGTGGAGGAGCTGGAGGCCGCCGTGGAGGAGATCCCGGTGACCCTCGGCGGGGATGAGGGGGAACCCCTGACCGAGGATGAGGCGGAAGTCCTGACCGAGGATGAGGCGGAAGCCCTGACCGAGGATGAGGCGGAAGTCCTGACCGAGGATGAGGCGGAAGTCCTGACCGAGGATGAGGCGGAAACCGAATCTGATGATGAAAATGTGATCATGCTCGGCGAGGAGGCCGAGGTGGTTTCCGAGCCCGTGGAGGCCGAGGACGCCGGGACCTTCTCGGGCTACGCGCTGATGAACATCCCCTTTGGCGAATTCTTCAGCGCCATCGGGGCCAGCGGCGCGGTGGACGCCGTCTCCGCCGCCACCAACAAGGTGGGCAACTACGGCAAGGCCGGCGGCGCGTTCCATTCCGTCACCACCTACGGCGGCTTGGACGCCGAGGGCAAGCCCGTCGCCGTGGGCGGCGATAACGGCGCGAAGCTGGAGGGCGTGATCTGGGCCGTGCACGCGGACAGCCTGGAGACCATCACCGCCAAGGGCGGCAGTGAAATCACCGCCGATTCCAAGGTCACCGTGGCCACCCTGGGCAAGGGCCAGTCCACCAAGACCGACCTGACCGGCGCGGCCTGCCTGATAGAGGCTCCCAAATACTCCTATTTCCTGCTGGACGCCGAACCGGCCAACTATCTGAATCTGTCCGCCAGCGGCTTCACCATGGGCAGCACCCAGGCCACCGGCAAGGGCAATATCGACGTGCCCGCTACCTACGGCGGCCATCACGCCGACGTCACCCTGGGCTTCAGCGCCGCTAAGGATGTGGCCGACAAGCTCATCAACGCCGTGGTGCTGACCACCAGCGACGGCGACACCGCCCTGCTGCCCCTCTATCAGGTCTGGTCCGCCTCCGAGATCGGCTGGAACTACAAGGATCTGAGCGCGCTGACCAACAAGAAGATCACCGGCATCCGGGCCTATTGCTCCACCAAGGCCGGTGAAGCCTATGCCAACTACGTCTATGACTACGTGACCGACGTCACCATTCTCCCGCCCTTCGAGGGCGCCATCACCGCTGAATTTGAGAGCGCGAGCAGCCTGGCGCTGACCGGCCTGAGCAGCGACATTCAGAACCTCAAGGCCAAGGTCACCACGGGTCGCGGCGCTTCTGCCGTGTCCCTGACCGGAGATGACCCCGTGGCGGTGAGCAACGGCAAGATCGCCCTGTCCGCCGCTCCCGTGGACGGCACCACCTACAATGTGGCGCTGACCAGCGACAATTACAGCTTCAAAACTGTCAGCGTCAAATACAGCCGCTTCAACGGCTACGCGCTGATGAACATCCCCTTCGACGTGTTCTACAAGGCCATCGGCGCGACCAGCGCGGATGTCGACGCCGTTTCCGCCGCCACCAACAAGGTGGGCAACTACGGCAAGGCCGGCGGCGCGTACCACTCCGTCACCACCTACGGCGGCGTGGACGCCGAGGGCAAGCCCGTCGCCGTGGGCGGTGCCAACGGGGCGAAGCTGGAGGGTGTCATCTGGCCCGTCTACGCGGAGACCCTTGAAGAGATCACGGGCAAGGGCGGCACGGAGATCACCAACGATTCCAAGGTCACCGTGGCCACCGTGGGCCGGGGCCTGGCCAGCAAGACCGACCTGACCGGCTATGCCTGCCTGATGGAAGCTCCTGCCTATTCCTATTATCTGCTGGACACCGTGCCCACCAATTGCCTGAACATGGTCAATGGCGTCATCGCCGGCCCCGGCATGGCTACCCAGGGCAAGGGCAATATCGACGTGCCCGTTTCCTACGGCGGACACCACGCCGAGGTCACCCTGGGCTTCAGCGCCGCCACCGACGTGGCTGACAAGCTCATCAACGCCGTGGTGCTGACCACCGCCGACGGCGACACCGCCCTGCTGCCCCTCTATCAGATCTGGTCCGCCTCCGAGATCGGCTGGAACTACAAGGATCTGAACAAGCTGACCGGCAAGACCATCACCGGCATCACCGCCTATTGCTCCACGAAGGCCGGACAGCCCTACGCGAACTACATCTACGATTATTCGACGAACGTCTTTATCGCCCCCACCTTCGACGGCGCGATCACTGGGGCCTTCGCCGATGAAAAGACCCTGACGCTGACCGGCCTGCCCGCCGACGTGAAGAACCTCAAGGCCCGGGTGTCCTGGTCCGCGGGCCGCGGCTCCACGCCCGTCTATCTGACCGGCGACGCGCCCGTGGCCGTGAACAACGGCAAGATCGTCCTGTCCGCCGCGCCCGAGGACGGCAGGACCTACACCGTGGCGCTGACCGCAGACAACTACGGCTTCAACACCGTCAGCGCCGCCTACACTGCGCCGACGATCATCGAGGCCAACAAGAGCCGCACCGTCAACATCTATCTGGGCACCAACTATCAGATCCGCGTGACCGGCGGCAGCCTCAAGTCCTGCGTCCGGCGCTCCGGCAAGGCCGCCAGCGTGACGGCGGACGGCCTGGTCATCCCGGAGAAGCTGGGCACCTCCCGTGTGCAGGTGACCCCTGAGAAGGGCAAAAAGTTCACGCTGACGCTGAAGGTGCTCGACCCCACCATCCCCGCCAAGGTGGTTTTCGCCGAGGGCAAGAAGATCACGGTCAACCTGGGCGAGCCCATCCAGCTCAACGCCATCGTCGAGCCCGTCACCGCGGACCAGACGCTGACCTGGAAGAGCGCCAGGAAGTACGTTGCCACCGTGGATAACAGCGGCCTTGTGACCCCCGTCAATGTGGGCAGGACGACCATCACCGCCACCACCGGCAACAAAAAGAAGGCCAGCATCACCGTGACCGTCGTCAACCCGAAGCTCCCCACCAGCGTCGCCATTCGCCAGGGCAAGACCGCCACGGTCAAGCTCGGCAGCATCCTCCAGCTGGATGTCGTCATACTGCCCGACACCGCGGATAAGGTCGTCACCTGGAAAAGCAGCAACAACACCCGCGCCACCGTGGACGCCAACGGCCTCGTCACCGCGAAAAAGACCGGCAAGGTGAAGGTCACCGCTACCACCGGCAACAAGAAAAAAGCCACCATCACACTGAACATCGTCAAATAAACAGCAGGGGAGAGGGCACAGCAATGCCCTCTCCCATTTATTTCGGAACTCGATAAATTGGAAGTCCTCGGGGAGACAAACCAACCTTGTAGGGGCGCCGTTTCGGCGCCCGCTTTGTACGAAGCACATCGTCCTATCCGGCGGGCGGCGCGACGCCGCCCCTACAGGAGAGAGAGTAAGGAACTGTGCATAAATTATTCATACATTCTGCTTGTCTGAATCCGCCATCGCTGCGTTGTCGTCGGTCAACGTGCCCCGGCACGCCTCCCTCCTGAATTATTTATGCACAGGTCCTAACTCCCCGATAAATCCCTGTTTATCGCAACAAATCACTCATTGATAATAATATCCTCAAACGCGCTCCTTCTCATCCAGACGGACATGCAGCGGGCCTCGGTGGGGAACTGGCCGACGCCGTTTTCGTCGATGGTGACGGGCTGGGGGCAGTGGCCCATGGCGTCGTAGAACTGCTCGCCGGCGAACTGCGTGCCGATCTCCATGGGGAGGGTCCCGGCGTCGCCGTCGCTCATGACCACGGCCAGGCCGGAATTCTCGTGCTCGATGTCGCCCTTGCGGACCCAGCCCACCAGATGGTCGTCGTCGAAGTGGTCCACCTGCTCGCCGTAGGCGTACCAGCGTCGGATCTTGATGAGCTTGCCCAGGTTCGGCACCAGCGGACGGTTTCGAGCAGGGTTGCCGTAGTAAGGAATAGTCACGGAACAGGTTGAGCATTTTTGAAGCCTCTAATGACATAGTTCCATCCAGGATTGTCAGAAAACCTTACAATATCAACCTGCTCTA